>NZ_JAMQOL010000032.1:0-169725 GCF_023717965.1 Paractinoplanes hotanensis
CTGCACCGAGCAGCACTTGCATAAGTTGCACGCCCAGGCCACAGGCGAGGGCCAGAAGGGCACGACAAAGGAGGCTCGGTCGTGACCGCCTGCACCGAGCAGCACTTGCATAAGTTGCACGCCCAGGCCACAGGCGAGGGCCAGAAGGGCACGACAAAGGAGGCTCAGTCATGACCGACGCTTCACTCGTTGTCACCGACCTCCGCGTCGAGTTCTCGGGTTTCGTCGCGGTCGGCGGCGTCTCCTTCGACGCGCATCCCGGCGAGGTCCGGTTCCTCATCGGCCCGAACGGCGCCGGCAAGACGACCTGCATCGACGCCATCACGGGGCTGACCAAGGGCACCGGGTCGGCCAAGCTCGGCGAGAAAGAGCTGCTGGGCAAGCAGGTACACAAGATCGTCCGGCTCGGGGTCGGCCGTACGTTCCAGACCGCGAGCGTCTTCGACGAGCTGACCGTGCTGCAGAATCTCGACATCGCCGCCGGGCTCCACCGCTCCTCGGCCTCGCTGCTGCGGGCCCGGCGCGGCGTCGACCCGTCGATCGAGCAGGCGCTGGAGGAGACCGGCCTCGCCGGCGAGCTCGCCACGCCGGCCGGCATCCTGTCGCACGGCCAGAAGCAGTGGCTGGAGATCGCGATGCTGCTCGTGCAGGACGCGAAGGTGCTACTGCTCGACGAGCCCGTCGCCGGCATGAGCCACGACGAGCGCACCGCGACCGGCGAGCTCCTTCAGCGCATCGCGGCGAAGCGGATCGTGCTCGTGGTCGAACACGACATGGACTTCATGCGCCGTTTCGCCACCCGCGTGACCGTTCTTCACCAGGGCAAGGTGCTCTCGCAGGGCACGGTGGCCGAGGTCCAGGCCGATCCCCAGGTGCAGGAGGTCTACCTCGGTACCGCGGGCGCCGCCACCACGGCCGCCATGTCGGTCGTGCCCGAACCGGTGGCCGAGACGCTGAAGCTGACGGAGGACTGACATGCTCGAGATCACCGACATCGAGGCCGGCTATGGGCGTACACGGGTGCTGCACGGCGTGACGGTGCCGGCCGGCAAGGTGGTGGCCGTGCTCGGCCACAACGGCGCCGGCAAGACGACCCTGCTGCGCCTCGCGATCGGCCTCATCAAGCCGACGAAGGGCCGCGTGCTGTTCGACGGCGAGGACATCTCGTCGCTCGCCCCCAACAAGCGTGTTGCCCGCGGTATGGCGTACGTGCCGCAGGGTCAGCAGTCGTTCGGCCAGCTCACGACAATGGAGAATCTCCAGCTCGTCGCGGACGGGCGCCGGCGCGGCAAGGCGCTCATCGACGCGCAGCTGGCCCGCTTCCCCGCCCTGGAGAAGTTCGCGACCCGGAAGGCGGGCCTGCTCTCCGGCGGGCAGCGCCAGCAGCTCGCGATCGCCCGCGCCCTCATCACCGAGCCGAAGCTGCTCATCCTCGACGAGCCGACCGAGGGCATCCAGCCCACGATCGTCGCCGAGATCGAACAGACGATCATGCAGCTGGCCGGCGAGGGCATCCACGTGCTGCTCGTCGAGCAGCACATCGGCTTCGCCCTCGAGGCTGCCGAACGCTACGTCGTGCTCGCCTCGGGCTTCGTCACACACACCGGCGAGGGCGGTTCGGCCGCCGCCTCCACCGTGCGAGCCGCCATGGCGATCTGAGCCGACATGACCGGCTTCCACGCCGGAAATACCGTCGTAACGCGGGACAGGGAGCATGCCTTACGCGAAGGTGCCTTAGGGGATGCCACTGTGTCGACGGACAACGCGCGTGCGGCCGCGGAGGACAGCCTCGAGGACTACGCCTTCCGCTATGTGCCACGCACATTCCGGCGCTGGAGCGCGGCCTCCGTCGGCGCGACCGCCCTCGGGTCCATCGCGTTCCTCGCCGACTTCTCGATCGGCGCGAGCATCGGCATCGACCACGGCACGGACAACGCCGTGCTCGGCATCCTGTTCGCGTCGGTCATCATCCTCATCGTGGGCGTGCCCGTCGCCTACTATGCCGCCCGCTACAACCTCGACCTCGACCTCATCGCCCGTGGCTCGGGATTCGGCTACTACGGCTCGATGATCACGACCGTGATCTTCGCGGGCTTCACCTGCATCTTCTTCGCCCTGGAGGGCGCCATCATGGCGCAGGGGCTGCAGGTGGCGACGGAGCTGCCGCTGTGGCTCGGCTACCTCATCTCGACCGTCGTCGTGATCCCGATCGTCATCTACGGCATGCGGGCGCTGGAACGCCTGCAGTTCTGGACCACGCCCCTGTGGCTCGCTCTCGCCCTGCTGCCGCTGCTGTGGATCCTCGTCTCCGACCCCGAGTCGGTGCGCGCCTTCACGTCGTTCACCGGCAACTCCGACGGCTCGGTCAGCTTCGGCGCCGTCGTCTCGAGCGCGGCCGTGTGCTTCGCCCTCACCCCGCAGCTGGCGGAACAGATCGACTATCTCCGCGCCATGCCGCCGCGCACGCCGTCGAACGCCCGCTCGTGGTGGACGTCGTTCGTGTTCTCCGGCCCGGGCTGGATCATCTTCAGCGGCACCAAGCAGGTGATCGGGGTGTTTCTCGCCGTCTACCTGCTCGTGAAGGTCGAACCCGCTCTCGGGCACCGCGCGGCCGAACCGGTCAAACAGTTCGTCGGGATGTACCAGACCCTCATCCCCGACTGGCTCGCGATCATCCTCGCCGTCGTGCTCATCGTGGTCGCGCAGGTGAAGATCAACGTGACGAACGCGTACTCGGGCTCACTCGCGTGGTCCAACGTCTTCACCCGGGTGGCGAAGCACTACCCGGGTCGTACGGTCTTCGTGCTGTTCAACCTCGTGATCGCGTACGTGCTCATGATGTTGGACGTCTTCACCCTCATCACGTTCGTGCTGAGCCTGTACGCGAACGTCGTCATGGCGTGGCTCGTGACGATCGCCACCGATATCGCGATCAACAAGTGGTTGCTGCGCATCTCGCCGCGCTACCCCGAGTTCCGTCGCGGCATGCTGCACGACTGGAACCCGGTGGGGCTCGTGTCGGTGGGGCTCGCCTCGGTGCTGTCGCTGCTCGCGTTCGCCGGGCTGCTCGGCGCCGCCGTCAAGCCGTTCTCGGTGCTCATCGCGATCGGCGTCGCGGTCGTCACCACGCCGGTCATGGCCGTCGCCACACGGGGGCGCTACTACCTGCGCCGCCGGTCCGACGGCATCGACTCCCCCCGGTTCGACGACGACGGCAACCCATCGGGCGAGCGGCTCCGCTGCCATGTCACCGGGTACACCTTCGAGCGGCCGGATATGCTGGCCTCGGCTGAGAGAGGACCGCACGGCCAGGTGCAGTACGTCTCGTCGCTGGCGCTAGCACTCGACGATTCCGACCGCTACGTGCTCCCGCCGGAAGTCACCGGGCCCCCACGCTGGGCGACCGCCCGCAGAGCATCCCAACGACGGGGGGAGTCGTGATGGAGGAGTCGGTCGACACCGCGACCGCGATTCTCGCGAGCGCCGCGGTGCTGCTGCGCGAGCGCATGTTCGACGACATCTCCTATCGTGCCCTCGCCGACGAGGTCGGCATCTCGGAGCGCACGATCTACCGCCAGTACCCCACGCGCGCGCACCTGCTCGCCGCCCTCTCGAACTGGATCGAGCAGACCAGCTTCCCGCTGCCGCCATTCGTGACCGTGTCCGATTTCCGCGCTGCCGTCCACCAGCGCTTCCGGGCCTTCGACGCGTTGCCCGCGTACGCGTACGTCAGCGCACGGGCATCCGCGATCTCGCCGACGCTCGACACCGAGCCGGCCTACATCACCCGTGCGATCGAGGCGATGCTCGACGTGGCGGCGCCGACGCTCAACCGACGGGATCGGCGACGGGTCGCGGCGTCCCTGCGCTACTTCTCGTCGGCGATGTTCTGGGCGCGCCTGCGCACGGGCTTCGACCTGGATGCCGGCGACATCTGCGACGCGTTCGATCGCGCCGTCGACACCGTGCTCGCCAAGCTTCCCGACCCGACGTGGGCGGAACGGTGACCGGGTCGATGACCATCCCGGAGCTGAGCGGCACGCAGGCGGCCATCCTCGCCGCCTACGCCGAACTGATCGAGGAGGTCGGCAGCGACGACGTGTCGTACCGGGTCATCGCGCGCCGCGCCGGCATCGCCGAGCGCACGGTGTTCCGCAACTACCCCACGCGCGTCGATCTGCTGCTGGCGAGCGCAGAGTGGATCGAGGCGACGCTGTTCGCCCGCGAGGAGTCGCATTCGATCTTCGACATCCCCCTCGCGATCCGCGACGCGATGCAACGGTACGACGCGCGACCGGAGCTCGCGCACGTCGTCGCGGAGACGGCGATGCGCGGCGTGAGCGGCGCGGCGCCCTCGCCCGGCCGGGCGCAACTCGAGCGGCTGCTGGATGCCGAGGTGCCATCCCTCGACGCGGCGCAGCGCAGGGCGATCATCGCGGCGCTGTCGCACCTCGACTCCGTCGGCGCCTGGGTGACGTTCCGCCGCGAGTTCGGTATGGACCGGCGAGACATCGCCGACGCCGCCGCGTGGGCGGCGGAGGCGGTGCTGGACACCATCCGCGACCGCGTCGCCCCGGAGCGGCACGCATAAGCCCAGTTCGCGGCCCGGCACGGCCGGTCCTTGGAGGCCGAGATCCGCCCAGCTCCCGCCAAGACAGACCAGGGTGCGGGAACCCCCGAAGGTCCCCGCACCCCGTCGTACGCGGTCTATCCGATCAGCGGTAGACCTCGAACTCGAACAGCGAGTAGCCCCAGGCGGTGGCACGGGTCGTGCCGTTGATCCGCACATACCGGCCGGTGGTGGCCAGCGCGGTGTGGTCGTCGACCCCACCGTCGCCGCCGGTGATCGTCCGGGCTGTGGTCCAGGTCGTCCCGTTGGCCGACGTCTGGATCTGGTACGCGGACCCGTACGCCCCCTCCCAGGTCAATTTGACCCGATTGAGGGGGTAGGACTGACCGAGGTCCACCTGGATCCACTGCGGGTCGGCGAAGGCGCTCGCCCACCTGCTGGTCAGCGAACCGTCCACCGCCGCGGAGGCCGGGAAGGCGACCGCCTCGGTGCTCGACGCCGTCGCCGGCTTGTTCAACGCCAGGTTGCCCGAGGGCTGCACGACAACGCCGCCGTACACCTCGAACTCGAACAGCGAGTAGCCCCAGGCGGTGCCGCGGGCTGTGCCGTTGATCCGAACGTAGCGACCGGTGGCGCCCAGCGCTGTGTTGTCGTCCACCCCACCGTCGCCGCCGGTGATCGTCCGTACCGTGGTCCAGGTCGTCCCGTTGGCCGACGTCTGGATCTGGTAGCCGGAGCCGTAGGCCGTCTCCCAGGTCAGCTTGACCCGGTCGATGGAGATCGACTGGCCGAGGTCCACCTGAATCCACTGCGGATCACTGGACGTGCTCGCCCATCTGGTGGTCGGCGAACCGTCCACCGCGGCCGACGCCGGGTAGGCGACGGACTCCGTGCTCGACGCCGTCACCGGCTTGTTCAACGCCAGGTTGCCCGTCTGCGGCGGGGTGGTGCCGCCGGAGGTGAACGTGAAGTCGTCGATGTCGAACAGCGATCCCGCGCCGCCGGTGAACACCAGGTACAACTGCTGCGTGCCGGCCGGTGGGCTGACCGTCCCGGTGACGTCGGCCCACGTCTCCCAGCCGCCGGTCGGGGCGACCTGCACCGTGCCGGCCACCGGGCCGGTCGGTGAGCCTGTCCGCACGGTCAGCGTGCCACCGACGCCGGCCGAGGCGACTCGCGCTTTGATACCGGTCACGCCGGCCAGGTTGTACCGGGCGAAGGAGATCCAGTCGCCGTTCTCGACGTACCCGATGGCATTGCCGCCGTGCGCGTTGGCCTTGGCGGCGACCTGGACGCCGTTCATGGTGCTGAAGTGTTCGGCCTGCCGAGTCCGCGGTTGCAGCAGGTGCTGAGCCGAGACCGCGACCCCGGTGACGGGGGTGTACTCCGCGGCGAGCACCCCGAAGATGTTCGCGCTCGCGTCGTGCTCACCGTCCACCGTGGTCTGGATCGAGCCGCTGCAACCGTTCTTGCTGGTGATCGGGTGACCGTGGCTGTCGTGGCCGAGCACGTAGTTGAGCACGACCCGGTTGCAGTCGATGGTGCCGGCATTCGGGTCGGTGACCCTGATCTCGTACGGCACCAGGTCGCCGAACTGGAACACCGATCCGTCGGGCGGTGCGATCAACTGGATCGAGGGCCGGCCGACTCCGACGACCGTACTGGCCGTCGAGGTCTTGCCGCCGGAATCCCGTACCGTCAGCGTCGCGGTGTATTCGCCGTTCGCCGGGTACGTGAACGTCGGGTTTGCCGCCGTGGAGTCGGTGCTGCCGTTACTGGTGAAATCCCAGGCGTACGTGATCGGGTCGCCGTCCGGGTCGTTGCTGCCCGCCGAACTGAACTGCACGGTCAGCGGCGCCGCGCCGGAGGACGGCGTGGCGCTGGCCTGTGCGATCGGAGCCCGGTTGCCGCCACTGCTGTACTCGATCCGGTAGAGAGCCGAGTTCTCATCTCCGCCGAACCAGGTCGTGCCGTAGTCGAGAACGTACAGGGCGCCGTCCGGCCCGAACTCCATGTCCATGATCGCCGTTCCGGTCCACGGAATCGGCTCGATCGCGCCGGCCGTGCCGTCGCCGTTCAGGGTGACCGCCTTGATCCAGCGACTCGTGAATTCCCCGAGCAAGACCTTTTTGTCGTACGACGCCGGGAACTTCACATCGGACGCCAGCGCCGGGTCGAAGTTGTAGACGGGGCCGCTCATGGGCCCGCCCCCACCCAGCTCGGGCCGCCAGGGACCCTGCCCACCGTAGGGCAGCCACGCCGCCTGCGACGCCGGCAGCGCCGTGATACCGGTGTTGTTCCGCGAGTTGTTCGTCGGCCCGCCGGCACAGTTGTACGCACCGGACGACGGCCCGGTGGGGAACGCGTACTCGTGGTAGGGGGTGTTGTAGTTGGAGCAGTACGGCCAGCCGAAGAAGCCCGGCCGGGTGATCCGCTCGAACGAGACGGTGCCCGCGGGCCCGCGCTGCGGGTCGGCAGCGCCGGCGTCGGGGCCGTAGTCACCGAGGTAGACGACGCCGGTGGCCTTGTCCACGCTCATCTTGAACGGGTTACGGAAGCCCATGGCATATACCTCGGGCCTGGTGTTCGGCGTGCCCGGGGCGAACATGTTGCCGCCCGGGACGGTGTAGCCGCCGGTCGCGCCCGGCTTGATCCGCAGCACCTTGCCGCGCAGGTCGTTGCTGTTGCCCGAGGTGCGCTGCGCGTCGTAGGCGGGATTGCGGTCGGCCCGCTCGTCGAGCGGCGCGAACCCGGCCGAGTCGAACGGGTTGGTGTCGTCACCGGTGGACAGGTACAGGTTGCCGGCGGCGTCGAAGTCGATGTCGCCACCGACGTGGCAGCACAGTCCACGACTGGTCGGCACGTCGAGGATCGTCACCAGCGAGGCCGGGTCGATCGTGTTGTCGTCCCGCACGGTGAACCGGCCCAGCTTGTTGGAGCCGTTGAACGGCGCGAACTGCGCCGCCGTACCCGTGGACGGAGCGTCGCCGCCTGGCGTGCTCAACGGTGGCGCGTAATAGACGTACACCCAGCGGTTGGTGGCGAAGTTCGGGTCGGCCTTGATGCTCTGCAGACCCTCCTCGTCGTGACTGTAGACCGGCAGCGTCAGCGCGACCTTGGTGTTGCCGTTGACATCGGTGTACCGGATGACGCCGTTTCGCGAGGTGTGCAGCACACCCCGGTTGGGCAGCACGGTGAGGCCCATCGGCTCACCGGTCTCCGCCACGCCCTTGGCCAGGTTCACCTGGCTGAACGTGCCGGCGGCACCCTGCACCGAGCAGTTGCCGACGTTCTGCGCGGCGTACTCGATGCCGCCGAGCAGGTGGGTGCGGAAGTGGGCCTCGGTGTAGCTCTCCTGAGTGTGGCCGAGGCCGGTGTACCAGGATCGGCCGCCGTCGTAGGGCCGGCACCACGAGATCGGGTGGTCGCCGTTCATACTGCCGCCGGTGTACGTGGCCTCGTTGAGATTCGCGAGGACGTGCACCTGCGAGCGGGGGTTGGTGCGGTAGTTGTACAGCTCGTCGGTGCGGTTCCAGTTCACCGGGATGCCCGCGTTGGACGGATGAGCGGTGTCCTCGATACGAACGGTGACCGGCTGGATCGCGGGGTGACTCGCGAAGTAGGCCCCGACGAGGTTGCCGTACCAGGGCCAGTCGTATTCGGTGTCGGAAGCGGCGTGTACGCCGACATAGCCGCCGCCTGCGCGAAGATAACGCTCGAACGCGGCCTGCTGGGTCGCGTCGAGCACGTCGCCGGTGGTGGACAGCCAGATCACCGCTTTGAACCGGGCCAGGTTCGTGTCGGTGAACTGTGCGGCGTCCTCGGTCGCCTCGACCGCGAAGTTGTTCTGCGCGCCGAGTTGCTGGATCGCGGTGATCCCCGCGGGGATAGCGTCATGCCGGAACCCCGCGGTCTTGCTGAAGATCAGCACCGAGAAGTCGGCAGCGAATGCCGGGGCGGCGTTGACACCCATCCCGGCCAGGACAAGGGCAACGATCAGTAGCACTCTGCGAATCATGATCGGTGGGGTCCCTCTCGTGAGGAAGCAGCCGAGACGTGCGCCGATCACGTCTCGAACGTGGCCGCGGTAGGCGCCCCCGCGATGGGTCCCTGAGCGCGCAGATGTCGCTTCTGTCCCAGCGGTGGAGGGTCGGCACGTCGCGCATCGGGGGACGTCGCGCGGCGCCGCGATGGGGGATGGAAGTGAGTCGGGTGGTCGTAGGCGGCTGCCGACGGCACCTGATCGGGGATGCGGTGCCGTCAGATCTTGAAGCTCGAACCCCTCGGAGAGCGCTTTCTCGAAGGTGCTGAAAAGTTAACAGATTCGTCATCGCCCAACAATGCTTTCATCGACCATCGTGAAACCAGACGTCCGAAGTTCGCCTCGGCCCGGAACGTAAGGTGCTGATCGCCGGAACACTTCGACGAGTAGGAGCTGGTCAGATCCGGGTCTGCCGTTGATCCAACGTCGACCGACGCAGGTGTGACATAAGCGCACGCCACATCTGCCCGTTGAGGCAACGCAACATCCGACTGGCCCACTGGGCGGAGAGCGCTTCCCGGGAGGCTTGCATCCCGACTGCCGACAAGTCCTCGGCCTCCATGCAGGCCGCCGCGCTTGCGGGACCCCAACGGCAGTGGATATTGGCAGGGCCACCCGAAGGGCTGGCCGCAGTCAGCGGCCTACAGCGGCTGGCTCGACTCTTCGACATCGCGCGGTTGTACGGCCCCGCACCGTGAACTGCCACGCGCCAGTTGCCTGCGCCGGGGACCGCGATGGGGCCGGCCGTAGGACGCAAGCCCGACGAGGGCGCGACCGACGCGTTCGACCGCGCCCACCGCAACGTGGGGCCTGAGGGCCGCCCCAGGGAAATACAGTGGGCCGGACGTTGCACCATGCGAACCGCACGGTTGCTGTACCAGGGAATTCGATGGCAGGACGTTTGCTAGCTCACGCCATGAGCGACGGTCGCCCACGGCAGAAACCCGCGGGTACGCGCTAGCGGGCCGGCGACGGTCAGCACACCCTCCTTGTAGGCCCAGCTCTCCGGTGCGGGTGACCAGCTCAGCGGGAACAACAGTTCAGGCACGTGGATGTCCATGCCGACCGTTATACCGGCCCGGCGCTGCCCACCAGGGGCAGCAGGCCGGCCAGATCGTCCACCGTGTACTCACAGACCGCGTCATCGGGGTCGACCCGGTATCGCGCCGCGCCCGGGACCAGCGCGTTCGTGACGAGCACTTCTCAGGGTGGACGGCGAGGCGCCGCGCCACCGGCGCATGGAGCCGCGGATCGAGCTTGCGGCATCGCTCCTGCCAGGACAAGACGAGCGGGACGAACGCGGTGGGGCCCCAGTACTCCGCCAGCTCGGCACCGCAGTCGCTCAGCAGGCCGATCCGGAACCCCTGCCGCCGGAGTTCCGCCAGGACGCCGAGCGCGTGGTGCCGCGGCTTGCGGAGGCAGGCCTGACTGCTCCGGTGATGCGCGAGCGCGACGGGGAGCTGGGCGGATGACGGGTTCGCTCCGCAGGAACGCGCCACCGCCTCAGCGTGCTCTCCGTCCCGCCGTGGACCCCGATGGTGCGCTCGCCGAAGCCCCCGGCCAGCGCCTCCCAGAACCGTGGCCGGCAGACGCCGAGCAGCTCGCCGGTGCGGTGCGCGAGGGGCTCGCGATACTCCTCAGCGCCGGGGTCGGTCAGCGTGCCGAAGTAGCCGAAGATCACCGCGCGCATGGCCTACACACGGACGCGCCGGAGACCCCCGTGGTGCGAGGGCCTCCGGCGAGGCGGTTCCATGCGGTGGATCAGGATCCGCGAAGGATCAGGTTGCCATTGTCCGCGGCGCCGCTCTGCGAGCCGCTTGTTTCGCTGGCGCGTTTTGCGGCGCCGCATTCCCTGCGGCTTTATCCCGCTGGCGTTTCGTTCAAATCCAAACCACGCAGGACGTCATCGCGGTTCGCGTTTGCGCGCAGCGCGGTCAAGGAATTCAAGCGGCCCAGCAAAGTCGTGGAAGATGCGGGGCATTTCAAGTCTTGAATCGCCGACAAGGTCTTTTCAAAACGCTGGATGCGGCTTTCAAGATCCGTTCCACTCGGAAGGTTCGCATTCTTGAGCGCTACCTGCGCGTTCACTTGGGCTTGAGTGGGTGGGCAGCGACCGGGAACATTTACCCCGGTGGGGCCCACGCGGTCGGCCGTCGCGTTCGGATCGCCCGGACTGAAACCCAGCGCCGGCACCAAAGCGTTGACGTTACCGGAGCCGGCTCCGGCGTTGCCCTGTTCGGCGGCCTGACTCATCCCCGTGCCGACCGCGAGAGCCGAGCCGAGCAGCGCTGCGGCGGCACCTCCAATCACCAGCTTGCGCGTCCGGCTGCTGACTCCGCGTCGATAGCTGCTGACTCCGCCTCGATACATGCACGGCTCCCTCTTCGTCCCGTACTGCTTGTGCCGAGATATACGAGCAACGATGTGCAGCAGTTCATGACGCTGAGCAAGCTTTTATTAAAGTTTCTTTAACGCAACTCCCGGGGCGGGCAGCCGCCAGCATCGTCGCGCCCACGTCCGCGGGCACCCGGCCGCGGGTCAGCAGCGAGCCCGCCACCATCACCGTGAACGCGAGCGGCACCGTCCACACGGCCGGCTGCGCGAACAGCTCGATCTGCCAGCCGGACAGCGGCGGCCCGAACACCGTGACCAGCACCGCGGCCTGGCATGGTGGGCCGAACCTTGCACCATGCGAACCGCCGACTGACAGTGGCAGGCGAGCCCCTACCTCGACTGTGGGTCAGACCACGTCCTTGAGGCGCGGATCGTGAGGTTCAGTCGAGGTGGTCACCGGGGCTGGTCTGCAACAGCCAGGCCAATGGCATCTTCGCGCGTTCGGCATAGGTAGCGTTCGAGGAGAGTTGGTACAGCGTCACCGTTTGAGCGTCGTCGCGGTCGACAACCCAGTACTGGGGGATCCCGGCGCTGGCGTACTCGCGGCGCTTGGTGACCTCGTCCATCGCCTCCGAGCCCGGCGAAACGATCTCAATGACGAGGAGGAGATCGGCGACCGATAGCCAGACCGCGCGTGACGGAGCCTTGCCCCACACGCTGACGTCCGGGATTCGGCCTCCGTCTCGACCTGCGCCCGGGACGCGGATGCCGGCAACCTGAAGTATCTGCTCGGCCGGCCAGCCGGCCATGAGCAACCATGCGAAAAGGCGGCTGGCGATCTGTGCATGTTCCGAGTCCGCAGGCGGCATGACGGACAGCACTCCCTCAGGGCTGGTCTCGTAACGGTGGCCGTTCGGATCTGAGGCGTTCATCGCCGCCAGGTCGTCGAGCGTCACCATGGCGGGCATGTGCATGCCAACGGTCTCCGCGCTCATGCGCTCATCGTACGAGACCGCATAGCGCTCATGCGGTATCTGCTCACCAGCGAAGTGCAGCTGAGCACGACGTACGCATCCGCGGGGACCCGACGTCCTGTGGCCCCAGACGCTCCCGCGCACGGAAAGAGCGCTGCCCCAGACAGCCCGGCGCCGGCGCACACAGCGCGCCCACCGCACCGTGGGGTCTGGGGGTCGCCCCCAGGCAAATACAGTGGGGCGGGCGGGACTCGAACCCGCGACCGAGGGATTATGAGTCCCCTGCTCTAACCCACTGAGCTACCGCCCCTTACCGGCGGCGATAGTAACCCGTGCCGCATACCCACAGCCAGCGATCTCCCCGGGTCAGACGCTGACCCGGGTTCCCAGCCAGGAAAGCACAGCCCCGGCCGTACGCCATCCGCCTGCCAGCGCGCCCTGGATGGATGGGCTGTCTCGGTGGTCGCCGGCTACGAACAGGCCCTCGCCCAGATCGACCGGTTTGCGCAGTTGCGCCTGCGGGACACGGGCGGCGGGCAGCGCCTCGGGGATGTTCACGACCTCGAGCAGGTCCCAATCGTCGGTGGGCACCCCGTACAGGCGGGAGAGCTCGACCCGGATCACCGTCTCGGACGCCGAGGAGGGGGCGGAGACGCCGACCACGGACGCGGCGATCAGGGACTTGCCGGTCGGCGCGTATTCGGGCGCGGCGTTGCTGACTACGACCGTGTTGGCGATGATCTCGCGGCGGTCGCCGTCGAGGATCAGGGTGGGTTCGTTGATGGGGGCGCGGTCGGCGCCGAAGTAGAACGTCGTCAGGCCGTGCATGTCGACCTGGGGCAGCTGGGGTAGCAGGGCTGTGGCCGTGGACGGGTCGGTTGCGACGATCACGGCCCGGCAGTGCAGTTCGCCGGCCTCGGTGACCACCACGCCGGGACCGACCGAAAGCGTACGGGCGCCGATCAACAGCTGGGGGTACGGGAGTGGGCCGGCGATCGCGGCGGGCAGGGCTGCCATGCCGGCCGAGGGCACCCCTATCTTTCCGCGGGCGAACGAGCGCAGCACCATCGCGAGGACGTGGCTCGACGTCTCGAGGGAACGGTCGCCGAAGACGCCGGAGAAGAACGGGCGCAGCACCTCTTCGATCATGCGGTGGGACAGGCCGGCCTTGCGCAGCATCTCTTGGGCCGTGACCTCGCGCGCGTCGAGCAGCTTCGAGGGCGGCAGCGTCGCGCAGCGGGTGGCCAGCGCCGCGAACTTGAGGCGGTCGCTGAGCGTGCCGACCCCGGCGTTCAGGGTCTGAGCTGCGGACAGCGGCTCGCGCACCGGATTCTCGAGCCGGTGCAGTTCGCCGCCGCGGCGTACCAGCACGCCGGACGTGAAGTAGCGCATGTCGAGCGCGTCGATGTCGACCAGGGCCGGCACCCGCGGGTAGGCCGTGTTGAGCACCTGGAAGCCGCGGTCGAAGTGCCAGCCGTCGACGACGTCGGTGGCGACGCGGCCGCCGATCCGGTCGGAGGCCTCGACGAGCAGCCACTCGACCCCGGCTCGGTCGAGCCGGCGGGCAGCGGAGAGTCCGGCGAGACCGCCGCCGACAATGACGACGTCCACCTCAACAGGTTGCGACACGTGCACCTCACAAGGGGACGAACCAGGCAGCCCCAAGACTAACCGCGGCACGTGTCCCCGGCAGCGGAAAGGCCAAGAGCCGCGCTCAAGCCCCTCGGAGCGCACTGCCCGAGCCGCGGCCGGCCTCCGGCGGTTGCGACGACGCCGGCCGGCGCTGAACGGCCGGCCGGCGTACGGGAAAGGGGTCAGCAGGAGAGGTTGCCGCCCGGATCCACGCCGAGGATCTGCGCGAACCGCTGGTAGGCGTCGATCCGGCTCTGCACCTGGGCCGGGTTGCCGCCGTCGCACTCCAGCGCGCCGTTGATGCTGCGGATCGTCTCGCCGAAGCCGGCCCCGCCGACCATCGCGGCGTGCGGGGTCATCGAGCCCGGACCGGTCTGGGTCATCCAGTACCAGAGGCCGGTCTGCCAGGCCACGGACGCGTCGTTCTTCACCTGGTCCGGGTTGTTCAGCAGGTCGACGCCGAGCGCGTCGCCGGCCGCCTTGTAGTTGAAGTTCCAGCTCAGCTGGATGGGACCCCGACCGTGGTACGCGTCCTGACCGGCCGGGCAACCGTACGGCTGGGTGGCGTCACAATAGTGCGGCCAGTTCGCCTGGTTCAGCTCCTCGACGTACACCAGGCCGCCGGACTCGTGGTTGATGTTGGCCAGGAACGCCGCGGCCTCCCGCTTCTGCACGTCCTCGCCGTCGGCCCCGGTGAACTCGGGGAACTTGTTCATGGCGTCGAGCAGGCCCGCGTACGTGTAGAACGGGATCCGGTTCGGGAACATCTGCTGGAACTGGGCTTCGGACACCGGCAGTGTCGCCGCCGAGGCGCCCGTGCCGGGGAGCAGCGCGGCCAGGCCCGCTGTTACAGCCACGGCCACTGCGCCGGCCGCCGCAAGAAAACGACGCTTCATGATCAGCCTCCGATGTTCACGTCGACGCAGGCGTAGAACGCCATCGCGGTGTCGGCCACGTTCCAGCGGGCCAGCACGGTCTGCCGGCCGGTGAAGCCCTGCATGTCCACCGTGTGCGATTTGGTGGCGCCGGGCTGCGCGCCGCCGTCGTCGAACGCGGCGAGCCGGGTGTCGCCGATGAAGTACTCCCAGGTGGCGGTCGAGTGCCGGGCCGTGAGCACCCAGTCGAACGTCACCGGGTTCCCGACCGTGGCGGCCGGCCAGTTCTTGCTGTTGTCGTTGAGTTCGGCGAACCGTCCGCCGCCGCCGTTGCACTCCTTCGAGCCCTTCGCGGCCTCGACGCTCTGCGGCTCGTACTGGACGTCGCCGCAACCGCTGACCGCACCGGAGGCGCAGTTGGCCTGGCGGCTGGGCGGGGACGAGATGTAGCCGTGGGCCGCAGCCGGGGAGACTCCGACGGTCAGGGCGGCCACGGTGGCGCCGACGGACAACGCCGGCAGTGCGAGTCTGCGATGCATGACAAACTCCTTCGCTCTGAAGACTCCGGGGCGCCGCGGAAGCGCCCCGGAGCAGGGGCTCAGTTGAAGGGCGAGAGGGTGATGCCGATCGACGCCGGGTCGCCGCTGTGCACGAGCGACTCCTGGTTGGCGACGTCGTCGAAGGCGAACGCGTAGGCCTTGCCGTCGGCCATGTTGGCGTGGATCAGCTTCGCGTACAGGTTGGTGGGGGTGTTCTGATAGAACGTCGCCGGGTCGGTGCTGGGCTCGACCGGCTGCGACCCGAGGGTGCCGCGGGTCAGCGCCGCGCACAGGCTCCGCGCGATCGGGCCCACGACCAGGTCGTTCGGCGCGCCCAGGTTTCCGTCGCAGCCCCACACGTTCGACGAGGTCGGCTTGGTGAAACTGGCGACCCGCGCGCCGGTGCTGTCGGTGAAGCTCATGACGTCACCGCTGGTGCGACCCGTGAACACCTTGTCCGGCTGATCGGCGAACGGCTTGACGGTGAGATCGGTGTTCGCGTACGCGGCCCAGGCCTCATCGATGTAGCCGCCGAGGTAATCGGGGTCGAACCCGCCGGCGTCGGCGCCCTTGCCGGGGGCGAGCACCCGCAGCACGGTCCCGTCGGCGCGGGTCTGGATCAGCTTGGCGAACTCGGGGTCGGCCCGCAGCCCGTCGATGACGGCTCTGTGGCCGCCCGGCTTGAGCTCACCGGTCTGCGCGGTCCGCCCGTCGGAGCCGGTCACGCTGACCTTGTGCGGCACGGCGAACATGTCCACCTGAGAGCTGTTCAGCCACACGCCGGAGTCGTTGTAGGTGAACTCGCTCCAGTCGAACAGGACGTCCCGGCTGGGGTCACCGCCGGCCCACGGCGCGGGTTGCACCAGGCCGCCGTCCTGCGAGAGGCGGAAGTCGAGCTTGTCGCCGAACGCCATGTACATGCGCCCGGAGAGACCCTTGGGCACCTGGATGGTCTTGCTGGCGCCGTTGCCGGGCCCGGCGATGGCCACGTCGGGCGCGGGCGTCGGCGGGGTGCCGCCGCCCGGCCACGGCGTGAAGGTTCCGCCCTCGGTCACGTACCCGAGCCGTCCGCCGGATTCGCCGAGCACGTAGAGGTGCACGGCCTCGCTCCGGCCGGAGTCGTTCGTGACGGTGAGCGGCAGCAGATCCGGTCCGGCCGCGTTCGCGTTCGGCACGCCGGCGATGACACCGGCCACGGCGACGGCCGCCACGGCCGCTCCGAGCAGGGATTTGCGCTTGGTACGCATAGGCACTCCACAGTCCGGCCCCCTGATGACGCAGGCCCGGCGAGCCGGAGGGGATCCCGCGTCGGCCGGAACGCTTCGGGGGCGGACAGGGAAGGGGGCTGCGCCCGGCCGTGACGCTCCGTCACCGACGAGAGCGCTCTCACCACCTTCACCCCGCCACCACACCGTGTCAATCGATGACTGTCACGCCATACCACACTCGCCCGGCGGCCCCTACGCGCCTCATTTGAGCAGCTCAGAGCCTCGATACGACCTATCGGGAAAGATTGTGGCCAGAAGGGCAGACCCACTCAAAACCCGGGCAACAACAACGCGCTCCGCGACCAACACCGGGCCACACCGCCCACCAAACCGCCAACCCACCGCGTACGAGAAGAAAGCGCAGGCAAAATCCCGCACCACACCCACCGCACCGCGGGGTTCGGGAAGTCTCGCCCCCGCACAAGCGCAGGCGGAATCCCGCACCGCGCCCATCGCAACGTGGGGTTTCAGGGGGCTCGGCCCCCTGAGCAGATATGCGACAAAGGCCCCCGGTTCGCGCGTTCCGCGAACAGGAGGCCCCGCCGACTCGCTCCCCCGATTGGACTCGAACCAATAACCTGCCGGTTAACAGCCGGCTGCTCTGCCAATTGAGCTACAGGGGATTGCTGTGTTGCTTGAGGCTTGCCCCAAGCGACGGAGAACAGACTACATGACACTCGGGGTGGGGCGCGAAGGGGTTACCCGCCACGCCGCCGGGGACGGTAAACGCAGGACGCAGGCATACGAAAGCGGCAGCATGGGTAAGCACCGAGCAACGACGCACGCGCGTCACGAATGGAAGGAGCCGCCATCATGCGCGGAAAGCTGATGTTCATCACCGGTCTCGCGGCGGGCTTCGTCCTGGGCAGCCGTGCCGGCCGGGAGAAGTATGAGGAGATCGCGGCCAACGCCAAGAAGGTGTGGGAGCACCCGACGGTCCAGGAGGCCGCCGGCGTCGCCCAGGCGCAGGCCAACAAGCTGTACAGCGAGAGCAAGGACAAGATCCAGTCGTCCAAGCTGGGCGAGAAGCTCAACACGACGTCCTCGACGTCCAGCACCACCAGCGACTCGGACCTGACCCAGCCGCTCGCCTCCTCGAACAGCAAGCCCGGCGGCACCACTCTCTGAACGCCGGACGGATAAAGGCTCTGGGGCCGCCCTCAACGACGAGGGCGGCCCCAGCCTTGTCCGGGAGGCGTCAGGACCGCGAGAAGGCCGCGTCGAACGCCGCCGTCGGGGCGTCGAAGGCCAGCCGCCGCACGAACTCGAGCGCCTCGGGCGCGCCGATCAGGCGGTCCATGCCGGCGTCCTCCCACTCGATCGAGATCGGGCCGTCGTAGCCGATCGCGTTCAGGGCGCGGAAGCAGTCCTCCCACGGCACGTCGCCGTGACCGGTGGAGACGAAGTCCCAGCCGCGGCGCAGGTCGGCCCAGGGCAGGTGGGAGCTCATCCGTCCGCGCCGGCCGTCGCCCGTGCGAACCTTGGCGTCCTTGCAGTCGACGTGGTAGATCCGGTCCTTGAACTCGAGGATGAAGTTGACCGGGTCGAGGTCCTGCCACACGAAGTGCGACGGGTCCCAGTTCAGCCCGAAGGCGGGCCGGTTGCCGATCGCCTCCAGCGTGCGGCGGGTGGTCCAGTAGTCGTAGGCGATCTCGCTGGGGTGCACCTCGTGCGCGAACCGCACGCCCACCTCGTCGAACACGTCGAGGATCGGGTTCCATCGGTCGGCGAAGTCCTGGTAGCCGCGCTCGATCATGGCCGGCGGCACGGGCGGGAACATGGCCACCGTGTGCCAGATCGACGAGCCGGTGAAGCCGACAACCGTCTTCACGCCCAGCCGGGCGGCGGCGCGGGCCGTGTCCTTCATGCGCTCGGCGGCCCGCTGGCGTACGCCCTCGGCCTCCCCGTCGCCCCAGATGTCGGCGGACAGGATGTCCTGGTGGCGCTCGTCGATCGGGTGGTCGCAGACGGCCTGCCCGACCAGGTGGTTGCTGATCGCGTACACCTTGAGGTTGTACTTGGCGAGTTGCTCGCGCTTGCGGTCGATGTAGTCGGGTTCGGCCAGGGCCCGGTCGACCTCGAAGTGATCACCCCAGCAGGCGATCTCGAGCCCGTCGTAGCCCCACTCGGAGGCGAGCCGGCAGACCTCTTCGAAGGGCAGGTCGGCCCATTGGCCGGTGAAGAGCGTGATGGGTCGCGCCATGGTGTTTCTCCCTCGGAAATGAGCAGCTGGAGATTGGGCGGCGAGGGCGGCCGCCCGGCGGCACGACTGGCTGCGGGGTGTCACGACCGGCGGGGGTTGCGCCTCCCACGACCCGGACCACCCGTGGACAGCGGTGCCACGACTGACTCTAGACGGATTTCAGCGCACGGGGCAGGGCTCATTTTCCGGCGCCAGGCCGAGGGCGGCGAGCTCGGCCAACAGGTACGCCACATCGCCCGCGATCTGTTCGACCGGCTGGTCCGGAGCCCGGCCGACCAGGGTGAGGTTCTCGGTGAGCGGGCCCTGCCGGCCGAACAACCGGCTCAGGCCCTCGCGCCAGGCGCCGGTGGTCGACCCGGCCACAGCGCTCAACCGCACCTCGACGATGGCCAGGCCGGCGTCCGTGAGGGTCTCGACGCCGGCGGCCGGATCGTCCCAGTGCTCGGCGACGTGGCCCAGGTCGAGGCTGACGCCCAGCCTGTCCTTGTCGATCCGGCTGAGCGCGGCCACCGTCTGCTCGGGGCTGTCGAGCACCTGCCCGGCGGCGGGCTGGAAACCCACCCGGACGGCGCGGCCGTTCTGCCAGGCGAGGTCGGCGAGGCCGTGCGACAGGCGGCGCAGGATGCCGGCGGCCGCCTTCTCCTCCGCCTCGCCCCAGCCCTCGCGGGCGCCAAGACCGATGGTGCTGACGTTGCCGCGCACGGCGTCCTCGTCGAGCAGGTCGAGCAGGATGCGGGCGAGGTCGAGGGTGTACTCGCGGCGGGCGGGCTCGGTCCAGGCGGGGGTCTCGCCGCCGCCCTCGCCGAAGGGCGCGCCGCTCAACGTGACGACTTCGAGCCGACGGGCGTCGAGTTCGGCACGAAGCCGGGTACGGGCGCGGCTCTCCACGGCAAGGGCGGCGGCGAGCGCGGGGGGAAGCCAGAGGCACACGCCGAGGGCGTCGACGCCGAGCCGGGCCCGGACGGCGCCGTAGGTGTCGAGCTGGGCGACGACGGCGGGTAGATTGCTCGCCACGGCGGGGGTGATCTCGCAGGAAAGGTGCACGATTCGGCCGGAAGGATGTCTCAGCCGCATCAGAGTCCTCCCCGGACAAGAGCACCGGCGCATCTGCACGTGCATCCGCACGTGCTCACTGGTCCAGTATGGACCACGTGGCGGCTGTTGCTCGACGCGCGCGTGGCGGGCTTGCGCGTGGTCATGTTGTCTCCATCCGTGGACTCACCTGCCCACGGATACGAGAGTCATGCGTTCTCAGGATCAGCGGCGTACGCGCCGTGCGACGCCGTGACCGGCCCGAACATGATCGAAGAGGCCTCGAGAAATAGGCAAGGGTCGATCGTCACGGCCGTGGTGACCTGCCGGTAGAACCGGAAAGGGTGCTGCTGAATCGGTTCCACGACGGTCGATCGATGTGCACCATGTGGTAATTCGGGCGCGCACAGAACGATCACACGTGCGAATGCCAGCGGATCTTGTCGCGTGCGTCAGTGCGGGTGCTCCCCGAGCAGCCGGGTGGCCAGGACGGCGGCCTGCGTGCGGCGCTCCAGGCCCAGCTTGGCGAGCATGCTCGAGACGTAGTTCTTGACCGTCTTCTCGGCCAGGAACATGCGGTTGGCGATCTCGCGGTTCGTCAGGCCCTCGGCCACGAACTCGAGGATCCGGCGCTCCTGGTCGGTCAGAGCGGCCAGCTCACGGGGCTGCTCCACACCGTTGCGGATGCGTTCGAGCACCCGCTGGGTCACCGCCGGGTCGAGCAGCGACTGCCCCTGGGCGACCCGGCGCACCGCATCGACCAGGTCGGTGCCGCGGATCTGCTTGAGCACGTAGCCGGAGGCGCCGGCCATGATCGCCGCGAACAGGGCCTCGTCATCCTCGTACGAGGTGAGAATGAGGCCCCGGATCGAGGAGTCGACCGCGCGGACGTCGCGGCACACGTCGATGCCGTTGCCGTCGGGCAGCCGCGCGTCGAGGATCGCCACGTCGGGGCGCAGGGCGGGGATGCGCCGAGCCGCCTCCTGCGCGGAGCCGGACTCGCCCACGACCTCGATGTCACCGCCGGACTGGAGCAGGTCGACGAGGCCGCGGCGGACGACCTCGTGGTCGTCCAGGAGGAAGACTCGGATCATTCGACCTTCCTATCGCGCACGGAAGCCCCGGCCCAAGGGTCTTAGGTCCCCGCCACCGTTAATCTTCAGTGGTGGCGGAGCAGATGAAGCCCTCCCTCGGACTCGGTCCACTCTCCCGGGTGCACCTCGACGAACTCCTGCAGGAGATGCTCGACCGCGTCGGCGAGGTGATGACCAGCCGGGAACGCCTGCGCGCGCTGCTCGACGCCGTGGTCGGCATCGGCACCGACCTCGACCTGCGCAGCACCCTGCAGCGCATCGTCGAATCGGCCTGCGCCCTGGTCGGCGCGAAATACGGGGCGCTCGGGGTGATCGGGGGCGACCGCACCCAGTTGTCCGATTTCATCACGCACGGCATCGGGCCCGAGCTGCACGCCCGGATCGGCGACCTGCCGCACGGCCGCGGGGTGCTCGGGCTGCTCATCACCGATCCGCAACCCGTGCGTCTGCCCGACATCACCCGGCATCCCCACTCGTACGGCTTCCCGCCGCACCATCCCCCGATGCACAGCTTCCTGGGTGTGCCCGTGCGGATCCGCGACCACGTCTTCGGCAACCTCTATCTGGCCGAGAAGCAGGGCGCCGCCGAGTTCAGCGACGACGACGAGGAGATCGTGGTGGCGCTGGCCGCCGCGGCCGGCGTCGCGATCGACAACGCCCGGCTGTTCACGCTGGCGCAGCGGCGCGAACGCTGGCTCGCGGCCACCGCCGAGATCACCGGTGTGCTGCTCGGGACGGTTCGCCGTACGGAAGCTCTGCAGTTGATCGCGCGCCGCGCGCGGGAGGTCGCCGACGCCGACCTGGTGCTCGTGCTGCTGTTCGACGATTCCTCCTACACGATCGAGGTGGCCGACGGCGCCGACCCGGCGTGCGCGAGCCTGACCGGCGGCCGGATCGCCATGGACGACTTCGACCCCGGCGGCTACCGGGTGATCGACGACCTGCGCTCGGCAGCCGACTGGCCCGGTCCGGTGCCCGCCGGCCCGGCCGTCATCGCCCCGCTGACCGGCTCGGACACCCCGCACGGCCTGCTGATCGTCACCCAGGCGGCCGGACAGCCCGTCGCCGACGAGGACGCGGTGCTGCTGTCGACCTTCGCCGGCCAGGCTGCGCTGGCCCTCGAACGGGCCCGCGCCCAGGAGGAACGCGAACTTCTGGCCGTGCTGGCCGACCGCGAGCGGATCGCCCGCGACCTGCACGACGTCGTCATCCAGCGGCTGTTCGCCACCGGCATGCAGCTGCAGGGCGCCGCCTCGCAGACGTCCAAGGCCGAGACGACCAAGCGCATCAACGCCACCGTCGACGACCTCGACGAGACGATCCGCGACATCCGCCGATCGATCTTCGAGCTGCGGGCGCCGGTCGGGCCGTCGCTGCGGGCCGCGCTGCGCGAGACCGTCGAGGCGGCAGCGCTCGGGTTCCGCCCCACCCTCGACACCAGCGGGCCGGTCGACAGCGCGATCCCCGACGACATCGTTCCCGAACTGCTCGCCGTGCTGCGCGAGGCGCTGTCGAACGTGGCCCGGCATGCGAACGCGACGGCCGTACGGGTCTCCGTGCACGCGGGCTCGGCCGTGAGCCTGCGGGTCGAGGACAACGGGGTCGGCATCCCGCCCGAGGCGGCCCGGGGCGGCCTGCTCAACATGGCGGAGCGGGCCAACGACCTCGGTGGCTCCTTCACGGTCGAGCCCGGGCCGGGCGGCGGCACGGTGCTCACCTGGCGGGTGCCGTTCTCCTCCTGAGACGGGACTTTCGACCCTGCGTTCCGAGGGTGGGCGGGGCGCAGGCTGGGGGCGCACAGGAAATCGGAGGTCCCCATGACACCCCTCGAGCAGGCCGCCACCGCCGCGCTGCACGCCCCGTCCGTCTTCAACACCCAGCCCTGGAGCTGGCGGATCGACGGCGACACGATGGAGCTCCACGCCGACGCGTCCCGCCGGCTCGACGCCACCGACCGGGACGGCCGGCTGCTGGCGCTCAGCTGCGGTGCGGCTCTGCACCACGCGCTCACCAAGCTGGCCGCTCTGGGCTGGTCTTTTGAGGTGAGCCGGCTGCCCGACCCGGCGCAACCGTCGCTGCTGGCCCGCGTTCACCTCGGTTCGCCGGTGCCACCGACTTCAGTGCGCCTGGCTGAGGCGATTCCGCAGCGCCGCACCGACCGCCGTCCCTTCGGCGCCCGCACGGTCTCCGACGAGGAGCTGACGAAGCTACGGCTGCTCGTCGAGGCCTCCGGGGCGTATCTGCACGTGGTTCCCCGCGACGAGATCACCGCGCTGGCGATCTCGGCCGAACTGGCCGGCCACGCCGAGCTGAACGACCCCGAATACCGCGAGGAGCTGCGGCAGTGGACCCATCGCCCGGCAGGCTCGGGCGACGGCATTCCCGCGGCGACAGCGGTCGAGCCTGGCTTGCGCCGGGTTCCCGTACGGGACTACGTGCCGGACGAGCAGGCCGGCCTCACGGTCGGCGCCGCACACGACGAGGGCGCCTCGTTCGTGATCCTCTTCGGCCGCGGCGACACCCCCATCCAGCTGCTGCAGGCGGGCGAGGCCCTGTCGGCGCTGCTGCTGCAGGCAACGGCCGACGGCCTGGCGACCGCCCCGCTGAGCGACGCCATCGAGGTGGAGTGGCCGCGCGTCCTGGTCCGCGGTCTGCTGGCCGACCTGGGCGAGCCCTACCTGGCCGTCCGCCTCGGCTACACCGCCGACACCACCCCGCTCCCGCCGCGCCCGCGCCGCACCGCCGCCGACGTGATCGTCTCGTCCTGAGGGGAGTTGGTGATGATGGCCGGCTACGACCGGGAGGACCTGCTGCGCGCGGCCTCCGCCGGCATTCGCGCACCCTCCCTGCACAACACCCAGCCGTGGCTGTTCCGCCTGCGCGAAGGCACGATCGAGATCCTGGCCGACCCGTCCCGCCGGCTCGCCGTGGCCGACCGGGCGGGCTGGGCGGTGCGCCTGGCCTGCGGCGCCGCCACCCACAACGCGCGCCTGGCCCTGGCCACGGCCGGCCGCCCGGCTGAGGTCACGCTCCGCCCCGACCGCACCCAGCCCGACCTGATGGCCCGCCTGACCCCGGCCCTGTCCCGCCGCCCGACGTACGCCGAAAGCGACCTCTACGCGGCGATCCCCCGCCGCCACAGCCACCGAGCCCCCTTCTGGCCCGACCCGGTGCCGGCCGAGACCCGGCGACGCCTGCTGGACGCCGCCCGCGCCGAGAACGCATGGCTCGACCTGCTGGTGGGCATGGTCCCGCTGGCCGGCTTCGCCGAGATAGCGCAGAGCGCCGACCGCGTCCTCCGCCGAGACGCCCGCTACCAGCTCGAGATGGCCGGCTGGACCCACGCCGACACAGCCCTCGACGGCATACCGGTGGCCGCCGGCGCCCCCACCCCCGAACCCCAGGACCTGCTGCCGCAGAGATCCTTCACGGAACGCCACCGCTCCCCCGGCCGCGACTACGAGCCCGAGCCGCTGGTGGCCGTCCTGGGCTCGGCCGGCGACGGCCCGGCCGACCAACTACAGGCCGGCCAGGCCCTCCAACGAGTCCTGCTGACCGCCACCGACTCGGGCCTGGCCGCCTCGATGATCTCCCAGCCCATCGAGGTACCCGCCGCCCGGGAACAGCTACGCCGCTCCTTGAGCCGTTCCGGTTTCCCGCAGTTGGCCTTGCGAGTCGGCTACGGCCACCCCACGCCCTCCACACCCCGCCGCCCCGTCACCGACGTCCTCATCACCTGACGCTCGCGGCAACGCCCGAACGCATCTCGCAGCCCGGCATGTGGCCGATACCGGCGTCCTCGTCAGGCGGAAGACTCCGGGACGAGAACGACCACGCGCGCGTCCACGTTGATGACGTGACCGCTGCCCAGGGGCGCGATGGGACGCGCCCAGTGCACGTGGCCGCACAGCGTGAGGGCCGGAGCGCGACGCTCGATCAAGGCGCGGAGGGCAGGGTTGCCGCGCTGGTCGACGGAATCACCTGTGGGGCCCTCATGCAGGAGCAGGACGTCGGGGAGCGGAGTCATGGCCGCCTTCACGGCTCTGTGGAAGTCCTTTTCCGTACGCCGTAACGGACGGCCGGGATCGCCGATGACGCCGCTGACACCAGCGACCGTCAGACCCCCGAAGTGCCGCCGATCGCCATCGAGCAGCGCGACATCGGGTCCGAGCGCGGCGACCTGCGCGGCGGTCACCTCATCGTGATTGCCGGCGACGCCGAATACGGCGGAACACCCGGCAGCCACGAAGGCCAGCCAAACGTCGGCCACCGGGCCGGAGGCGCCGCGACGGTCCGCACCGGGAGCCGAATACAGGTCGCCGGCGAGAAGGACACCGACCTCGGACGGCGGCGGCAGCAAGCCTTGCCCGGCCCAGATCTCGAGATAGTCGGCGACCGCGATGCCCAGCAGCCCGGGCTGTCCACCGAGCGGCGACGGAGCGATGCCTTGCAGGTCCCCGGCTGCCAGGATCGCCCGGCACCCGTCCGGCACCGAGTCGACGCGCACCCGCTCGACCGCGAGTTGCACGCTTCCTGTTCCCCCACCGGGCGTAGCCGCCTGATAAGAGACAGTCGCCAGCCGCTCTGCCCGGCGGTCGAGCAGCCGCATCACCGGTCAGTCCAGCTCTCGCCGGCGCAGCAAGGCCCACTGCGGCAGGCCCGCCAGCCGCTGTCGTACCTCGTCGGGTTGCTGCGACTTGTTGACGAACAACAGGAAGCGGTGATCAGGAAAGTCGGGCAGTTGAAGGTACTCGCCGGTTTCATCCCGGAGGTCGTTGGACTGCAGAACCAGGCGACCACCGATCGGGGCCGGGCCCTGCGCTTGGAAGTATTCGCCGCGGTAGTCACTGCGCCGCTGCTCCCACGTGACGCCCAGGGCCTCGGCGAGCAGCGCCGGCTCGTTGCCGAGCGTGGGCTTGGCCAGCCCGTACACGTCATAGATGAAAGGCACGCCTGTCTTCCATTCATTCAGGCCCGGACCGGTCAAAACCATACCTTGATGGTCGGTTTACGGTCGGCGGCGTCGGCGATCGAACGGTAGATCATCACGTTGACGGGCCGACCGGCCTCGTCGGATGCGTCGCTGACGATGTCCTCGAGTCCCAGGATGTGGAGATCGTCGTCACCGAGCGGACCGGTCGACACGCCGTCGCCGCGGAACGGTACCCCCCGCTCACGAGCGGCGGCGTACAGGGAATGGCCGGAGATGGCGATGTCGAAGTCACTCGTACGGCCGAGGTCGAAAGGTTGGTGTTGGTCGGCGCTGCGGCCGGTGACCGCGCTGCCTTGAAAGCCCATCTCGAGGTCCGGATAGCGCTCACGCATGCGTTGTCGCAACGGCCCAGCGAAATTCTGGAAAGCCTGAAAGCTGTCAAAGCCGTGCGGCACAGTCCGACGGTCCGGCGGTCGCGTTGCGCCGGTGCCCGTCCCGGACGCGTCGAGACGCCCGCCCACGGCAGCGTCCCCCGCCTGCCCCTCTGCTGCCCGGATGCTACGCGGCGACCCGCTCCCACCGCCCCGCGGTCCACGACGTCGACCCGTCACGACAGCCGGCGCTTCGATCCGGCCTCTTCCTGTGTTCGGCCGTGGCTGCGAACGCGGTGAGAACAGAAAACCATGTGACATCCCCGATCCATGACAAGGCGACGCCCCTCTGCCGCTCATCGTATCGACGGCTGTCACGCGGATGTCGGCGATTCAAGGGTCTGCGTGGACTGCCCATCCTGGACGCGCGTTGTTAGCTTCACAGCCGTGGGAAGCCTCTCGAGGCGAAGACGGCCATGACTGGACGTCCTCGATCTCCGCACGAGGAAATGACCGTGGCCGGTACTGCAACGGGCCGCGGACGCAAGCCTGCCGAGCCGCCATCGCACAATGCCGGCAGCGTGACCCAAGCCCAAGAAGCCGTCACAAGCGTGGCGCGGAAGGGACGATCGAGCACCGATGACGGGCTGATAGGTCTGCGCCGAGAGGGCGACGGCATCGTCCGGAACAAGGAAAAGATCTTGATGAGTCGGGAGAACGTTCTCGCGGTCGCCGAGAAATACGGCGTGGACATGGACGGCGTCAGGTTCTCACTGGACATGCTTCGTCGCGGATCGGGGCCGGGGCGGGAATTCTTCGGGGTGACCATGCCCGACGGCGAGATCAAGCTGGCCCGCGACGCGTTCATGAACGAAGAGCAACTGGCTCGCACCCTCGCGCATGAGCGGTTCCACCTCGACGAGCTTCGGAGTGGCTACAAGTTCCCGTGGGAGGAAGCCGCCCGCGCCACCTACGAGAGTCGTGCGTACGCCTATGAGGAACGATGGTGGCAGGCGCACAAGCACCTGATGGATGCGGAGTAGATGGCATGGCCGAGATGACGGATTCCCAGCGCACCTGGGAGGCGTGGTTCGACGCCTTCACGAGAATCAGGGATGCGTGGCCCGCGCAGATCGATGTGCCCTGCCCGGACGGCGATGGCGGCCGCCTGCACATCACCTACACCGGGAGTTCCGAGACCCGTATCGGCTTCGCGACCCTGTGGTGCGACGTGGGACGCAACGGCATTTTTCTGTCCAGGGTCGGCATCCCGGAAGGCGCCGACATGCTCTCCTTCGACGCGACGCCCGAGCAGCGCACCGCCGTCATCCCTGACATCAGGCTCATTCCTACTGACCCCTATGTTCCCGACGAGGATTAGAGGGGCGCGGCTGAGACGCGCAGGAACAGCCCCGGAGCTATCGCAGATAGCCGTTGTTGTCGCAGGTGCGGCGCTGGAGGATGCAGTTCTTGGTCTGCTTGGCCATGAAGTCGGGGTCCCACATGACGAAGGCGTCGCCGTGCATGGAGGAGGCGCTCTTGCCCTGCTTGTCGGACGAGAGGTAGTAGCCGGCCTTCGTGCCCGTCACGCCGTACTGGATGTCGAAAGTGATGGCTGGAATGCGGACCGGATGGCTGGAGGGGCAGGCCCGGCCCGAGCCGAAGGTCACGTGCGCCTTGTGGGTCGGGCTGTCCAGGTTCTTGCCGTCCCAGCAGTCGGGGAACTGCATCATGAAGTGGAACGTGGCGCCCTTGCCGCAGATCGGCCAGTTGCCGTTGTCGCTGCGGGCGACGCCGTCGAGGTCGCCGGGGCCGTAGAAGGCGCAGTAGAACTGGCCCTGCGCGCCGCGTGGTGTCGGCTCCTTCTTCTTGGCGTCGCCGGCGATCATGCGGAGGCCGTTGGGCATCGGCAGCACGTCGCCTGAGTTGTCGCGCAGCGAGCGGTAGTACACCCGGAAGCCCGTGGTCTCGACCGGCTTGCCGGTGGCGTTGTCGTAGAGCGTCGGCACCCAGTACGCGGAGTGGTCCTGGGCCGGCTTGCAGGTGCTGGCGGTGAACCTCATCAGGTCACCGGCCGTCGTGTACGCGTCGAGCTTCTTGTTGCCGACGAACGAGTGCATGTGTGACGCGCCGGGCAGGCCGGGCAGCACGATCGGGTCGTCGGGCCGCCGGTGGCTGTACGTGCAGTCGGCCCGGAACTCGGGCAGATTGCCGACGCTGCCGGGCGCGGGGTCGATCTTCCTGCCTTTGTACGCCGCCACCTGCTTCTTCCATGCCGGCTGATCGACCGGGATCCAGCCCGCCTTGGGCACCGCGCGGGCGGGCGGCGCAGCCTCGGCCGTCTTGGAAGCACGGGCCGACGGCTTCGGGGCAGCGCTGGGCGAAGTGGCGGAGGGAACCTCTGCCGGTCGGGACGTGACGACCTCCGCCGGTGCTGCTGTCGGCGACTCACTACCCGTACCCGCCAAGGCGACCGCACCCACCGTCACCGCCACCGCGGTCACAGCGATGCCGGCGCAGACGACCGCCAGGGCCCGCCGGGGACGGCGGCGGTGCTGCGGCCCGGCCGCCTCGGGCCGGCTGTCCGTCGCATACGACACGGGCTTGCTCCTTACCAGGCGCTTGATCACTGGCTAGGGAGACGTGGTGCGAGGACACCGATAACCAAAAAAGCGCTACGCGATACGCAGAACCGCGACCAGGAACTCCGCCTCCGGCCCGAACGGGCGCAGGTCCCAGGTGCCCAGCAGGAGGTCGCTGGTCAACCCGGCGGTGGCCGCGTCGGTCAGGAAGTCGTCGAAGGGATAACCGCGGCCCGAGCCGAACCCGACGACCAGGCGTCCACCGTCGCCCAGGTGGCGCCCGCACCGGCGCAGGATCTCGACGCGGGTGCTGGGCGCCACGAAGGTCATCACGTTGCCGGCGCTGACGATGACGTCGAACCGCTCGGGCAGATCGAGCTCGCTGAGGTCCCCCACCAGCCACCGGGCGTCCGGATGGTTCGCCTGAGCCTCGGCGATCAGGGCCGGGTCGAGGTCGACGCCGACCACCTCGTGCCCCGCTGCGGCGAGATAGCCGCCGAGCCGGCCGGTGCCGCACCCGGCGTCGAGCACCCGGGCTCCGCGCCCGAGCATCGCGTCGACGAAGCGCGCCTCCCCGGCCAGGTCGGCGCCGGCCTCGGCCATCGACCGGAACCGGTCGATGTACCACTGCGAGTGCTGGGGGTTCTCGTCGAGCAGCTTGAGCCAGCCGTTCTGATCACTCATTTCCCCGATGCTAACCGGCGGCCCGCTTCACCAACTCGGCAATGCGCGCTTCCACCTCCGGCGTGAGCTCGGTCAGCGCGAACGCGGTCGGCCACATCGCGCCGTCGTCGAGCTGTGCGTCCTCGTTGAAGCCGAGCGTGGCGTACCGCGCCTTGAACTTCGCGGCGGCCTGGAAGAAGACGGTCGCTTTACCCCCTTTCCCGTACGCCGGCATGCCGTACCACAACCGAGGCAGGAGCTCCGGCGCGGACTCTGTCACGATCGCGTGCACCCGCTCCGCCAGTTCCCGATCAGTCCCCGACATCTCGGCGATCTTCTCGAGCACAGCCGGCTCCTCATCCTTCTTCTTGGCGCCGCGGCTCTTCCTGACCTCCTGCGCCCGCTCCTTCATCGCGGCCCGCTCCTCGGCGGTGAAGTTCTCGGCCATCTCCGGCTCCTCCCACGTTTTCGCTGGTTACGAGCCTTACGGTAGGGGGCTCAGCGGTCGGGCCGCTTCTTGAAAACTGATCACTTGCGCGGGCCCGTTCCAGCACCTCCTCGGCGGTCAGCGGGCTGCGCGGGTGGTGTGTGAGGGACAGCGGCGTACGGATCTTGCGGGGTGCGGCGCCCTCGGCGGCCAGGTAGAACTCGCCGACCGTGAGGCGGGAGATGTCGGGGACGTCGCCGCCCTTGGCCTTGGCCATGTCGCGGGCGGCCTCGATCTGGATGGGGCTGTTCATGAGGCCGTACATCTGGGTGGCGGCGTTGCCGGGGATGCGGTTGTGCAGGCCCTTGGGCGCCTGGGTGGCGAAGACGAGGCCCAGGCCGTACTTGCGGGCCTGCGCAGCCAGGGCCAGCGTGCTCTGGGTGCAGGCGGTCATGGCGCCGGACGGGGCGAACGTCTGGGCCTCGTCCATGATGAGCAGGCCGAGCAGCGGGCGGTCGCCGGCCGGGTTCTTCCTGATCCAGGCGAACAGCGCCATCTGCAGTTGATTGACGAAGCTCTGGCGTACGTCGTCGGACGGCAGCCCGACCAGGCTGACCACCGAGACGCGGGCCCGCTTGCCCGCGGCCGGGGTGAGCAGCAGCCCCGGATCCATGGGGGTGCCGTGGCCGCCGAACAACGGGTCGTTGACCATCGCCGCGGTGAGGGTCTGCGACAGCGCGAGCCCGATCTTCTCGGCGTCGTCGATGTCGATGAGGCCGTCGGGCAGGTTGCCGAGCGTGTCGATCAGCCCCTTGAGGCGGGCGCCGCCCCGCCGGCCGTAGTGCTCGACGGCTTTGCGCAGCACGGCCAGACCCAACTGCGTTTTGTTCGTACGACCGGTGAGCCCCGCCCGTGGCGTGAGGGCGGCGACGGCAGCCTCGACCGCCTCGTGGAACTCGTCCTCGTCGTCGCGAACGCTCCGGAAGTCGGGCAGCGGCTGAAAGCTGAGCGGCCGGCCGGATGCGCGCCGCGGCGTCCATACGACGACGTCGGTGTTCGCGAGATAGTCGGTGGCCTGGGCGGCGTCGTCCGGGCCCCACTGCGGAGGCGGTGACGGCCAGCCCTCGCCGAGGCGAGCCAGGTCGTTGTTGGGGTCGAGCACGATCGCGGAGACGCCCTGCAGCGCGCACTCCTCGACGATCCGCCGGATCAGCACCGTCTTGCCGGACCCGGAGCCCGCGAAGATGGTCGCGTGCTTCCGTAAGGCCTCGAGCGGCAGCCGCGCCGCCGAGCCGTCCTGATAGTCGTACCCGACGGTGAACGCGGGCCCGGCAACGGAACCAGCCACCGGCGGCCGGGCCCGAGTCGGCAGCGCTCCAATGACGGGCAATTCCACATCGGACAGTGCCTGCTGCAGAAAGGAAAGGCCGTGCGCCGGCCGACGCTCGGTCAACCAGCCCTGCAAGTCCATTGTGGCCTCGGCCAGCATGACCCGGAGCGCCGACATCGTCCGCAGGTCGTCCTCGCTCAGCGTGAGCGTTGCCCCGCTCCCCTCCGCCAGCTTCGCGATCGCGGCCCGGGTCCGCTCCCCCGCCGCCCATTTCCCGTTACGCAGCAGGAAAAGCCGCCGCTTGGGAGTGCCCGCATCCACCGCGGCCGCCATCGAAGCCTTGCGGATGCGCGACAACGCCGCGCTGTGGTGGTGCTCGTCGCTGATCGCGCGGAAGCACCAGTGCGCCTGGTCCTCGGTGCTCTCGTCCAGCGTAAGCCGCAGCCGGGCGTGCAGCGGCGGATCGTTGCTCGGCGGCGGATCCACGCTGAACGCCTCGTCACCGCGTTCGAGGATCCAGGCCGTGAGCCCGGCCGCCAGCAACGGCGGCACCGTCTGATCCTCGGTCGCCCGGCCCAGCGGAGCCAGCACGTCGGCCGTCTTCCGCAGTTCGGCGAACCTCAAGTCGTACGCCTGAAGGTCTCCGCCCTGGGCGGGCAAAGGCCCCGGAGCGGATTCCCGGGGCTCGCCCAGCCGTTCCAGGATGCGCACCTCACCGTCGGCGAGGCAGGCGCGGACGTGCTGGTCGATCTCGATCAGCAGCTGACGCGGGGTGAACTGGCCCGCGTCGGCGAAGGCCGCCGCGGCGATCGGCCACGTCGGGAACGGCGGTTCGAAACCCGCCTCCGCGTAGCGCAACCGGAACCGTTTCTCGATGATGGCCCGGGCCAGATCGTCGTCGTTGATGCGCTTGAGCTGCGGCGTCAGCCGGAACCGGTCGGCCACGGTGTCGGCGGCGGTCGACGAGACGATGGTCCACGAGTTGGGGATGCAGGCCAGGACCGTCAACGTACGACGGGTGAGCTGCCGCAATGTCATGAGCCCGTCGGCCATCCGGGCCAGCATGAGCGCCTGCTCCGGCTCGACCACCGCCGTCGCGGCCAGGCTGGGGTCGCTCAGCACCGCGACCTGCGCGATGAGCGTGTCGATCTGGTCGATCGCGATCACCGACGGACCGGTGAGCGCGAGCAGCCACGACAGGTCCTGCACGATGAGCCGCGCCGGGCGTGGTGAGCGGCGCATGCCCCAGGCATGGCGTTCGCCCGGCACGTTCTCCTCGCCCGAGACGAAGTAGTTCTCGGCGAGGTCGCGGTGGGCGACGTCCTCCGAGGCGCTCAGCGCGAGCGCCCGGGCCGTCTCCTGACTCGAACGCGCGACCTGCCGGTCGAACTCGCCGAGTCCCTCGATGAAGGCATCCAGATCGGCGCGGGTCAGCTCGGTGTCCCCCATGACCGCGCGCCGCGACTTGCGGGGCGCGCCGACCATCGCCGACAGGCGGCGCAGCAGCACGGTGAGCTGGGTCTGATCGGCCCCGGGAATCGGCCGGGACAGCCCGTCGAGCATCGCGGCGAGCACACTGTCCCAGAACCCGCCGGCGTCGAGCAGGCTGACGAGGAAGAAGTATCCGCCCCGCTCCTGGACCTGCTGCCGCACCCAGCCGAGCAGGTGCGTCTTGCCGGAGCCGCGCTGCCCTTGAACGACCAGGCCGATGGGACTGGCGTCGCGGCTGGCCGCGGCATCGGCGAATCCGTCCGCGATGTCGCGCAGCGCCGGCAGATGCAGCCCTTCGACGTGGAACGGCAGCGGCCGCCAGATGTCGTCCGGCACCGGCGCCCAGTCGAACCGCAGGGAGGCCAGCGCCGCTCGTTGCTCCTCGTTCATCACACGCCGATCGCCAGCAGGTGATTCTCCTGACCCCCGAGCCGCAGGGCGGCTTCGCGGTCGGCCGGGGTGAGAGCCTTCTGGTTCGACTCGGGCACGATGTTCACGCCGTCGGAGCGACTGAGGTCACGCAGGGCCTCGTCGAGGTCGTCCCGGGCGACGTCGGCGAAGAACGGGCGCAACCGGCGCAGGCTCACCCACGCTCCCGGCTCGTCCGCCAAAGCGCTGTAGGCACTGGTGATACGCGGCCCCAGCCCGCCGGCCGGCGCGCGCATCTCGGTCTGGGCGAACAGCTCGGTCAGGTTGGCGGCGCCGCTGCGGCCGAGGATGTGCTCGCGCAGGTTGGCGTGCAGGGCGGTCAGCGCGGCCCCCAGAGCCTTCGCGCCACGCGCGTTGAAGTCGAAGTCGCTCTGCATCCGGACCCAGCCCTTGTCGTCCAGCTGCATCGCGACCGTGCGGCCGCTGCGGCGGCTCGACACGTAGTGCAGGCGGCCGAGTTTGTCGCGCTGTTCCTTGCGTACGTCGAGCCCGTACCGCTCTTTGAGCTCGGTGTTCAGCACCTCGCGGGCCTCGACCATCAGCACCATCAGGATCGCGCCCTCGGACGGGGTCAGGTCATCGCCGGCCATAATTGTTTCCTTCCGCTGCATCGCGCCGCCGGCCCCGCACAAAGGTGCCGATCTGGTGAACCACGGCGCCGACATCATGAACGATTCGGGCATTGGTGAAACGCAGAACGGCATAACCGTCCAGAGTCAGTCGCACGTCACGCCGCCGGTCGAGCTCGTACCGCTCGGGCCGGCAGTGTTCCGGCCCGTCGATCTCCACCACGCACCGTTCAGCAGGCCACCAGAGATCCAGCCGTACGGGTGGGGTCAGCGCATTCGACCGGTAATCCTGATTCCAGCGGCGACCCGTCGCCCACGACTCCCGCGCCAGCGCCGCCTCGAGAGCAGCCTCGACCGCGCTGGCGGGATGGGGACGGCCCGCCTCGGCGACGCTGCCTTTCACAGGCTCGATTCCCACTCGTACGGAGGGAAGCCGCTCATTCCGAACGCCGACCAACCAGACGGCAGGCCCACCGCTGCTCACCAGCCATTCGGCGCCGGCCACCACCGCGTCGCCGTTGATCCCGCCCACGCTGCCCGCGTCGCCCACGCCGTCGCGTACCTCACCCGCGCCGCCCACGCCGCGCCCGCAGCCACACCCGCTGTCGGCCGCGCCGCACCCACTGTGGCAACCGCCGTCGGCCGCGCCGCACCCGCCGTTACCCTTTCCGCTTGCGCCGTCAACCAGCAGGCTTGCGCCGTCGACCAGCAGCACCGTGTGGCGGCGGCCGAATGCCTGCGCGACCAACCGGGCCAGTTCCCGGGCGCGGATCCGGAGCGGTAGCGAGCGGTGCGGGCGGCGACCGGTGAGCGCAAGGACAGCGAGGTCGGCGAGAAAGGCATGCGGGTAGCGGCTCGTGCGGGCGGTGTCGGCCGCGAGCAGCCGGGCAGCGGCAAGGCCGCCGACGTCGGGCCGGCTCTCGTTCACGCCGGGCAGCCAGGCCGGCAGCAGCCCGACGGCAGCCCGTTCCAGCTCTTCGACCGCGGCCTCGGCAAAAGCGCCCGGAGTGGCCCCGCGAAACGGAGTGCGCACCACCAGGGGAGCCAATTCACCGCGCCCCGCAGCGAGCGAATGTGCGAGATCATCAATATCGGCATCGGGCAGCGCGACGACACGGTCGACCGGGATATCCGACAGTGTTCTCAACCCTTTCCCAGCCCGCGCCGCACGTCCCGAACAGCCTACGAATCGCCCCCGGGCGACGCCATAGCGCGGATGTGACGCTTTTCTCGCCGAACGGCTGATTGCCGTGACGCCGGTCTCGGCCGAGTCGCCTTTCCGACCGTTTCTCCGCCTTGTTTGCTTGATCGCATTCCGCCGTTCCGCGTCCCGAAGATCCACAATGCGCGAACCAGATCGATTGCCGTCTGTTGTTACGCTGCCCGCGACCCGATGACCAGCGGCGATGAACGGACCGACCTGTGCCGACCCGTCCACGAAGCCACGGCGGCTCCGGCGGCGACACCCCGGACCCACCGTCCAGCGGCGGCTCCCGCCCCCACGGCGCCGGCGGCCCCCGCCCGGCCGGCAACATTGCCGCCGCCCAACAGTCCACCCAGTCGGTGGCCCACCAGGGACGCGCCGGCGCAGGCCACAACACCGCCGCCAACATCGGGCCGGGCAGCACCGGGTCATCGCCATCGGCCGACGATCTCAGGCTCAGCGCGATGATGGACCGCTACGACCAGTTGGGCGACACGCCGCCGACCTTCAACCTCGCCCGCAACGACGACGCGTTCAGCAGCGAGGGTGCGCACACGGTCGAGCGGCACGGGCCGGACGTCCCGGTGCGGCGTGATCCGAACACGCGAACCGTCGAGGGCCGCATCTACGGCGATCCGCCGTGGCCGCACACCGAGAACCGGTCTTACAAGTGGACCGACCATACGACCATGAACCGCGAGGTCAACCGCTACGTGCAGGAGAACTGGCAGACCATCCGCAGCAACCTCGCGCAGGACGGCCGACATGACGGCGGTTTCGACGCCCACCATCGCGTCGGTGAGGGCTACTACAACAAAGGGATGTTCGGCGCCGGGCCACGTCAGGCCGAGTACGGGACGACCAGCCTGGTCACTGTTCGCATCAGGCTGGTGCCGGACTCGGATCCGCCTCAGCCGTTCATCGTCACTGCTTTCCCGTCCGGTTTACTGTGAGACCGTGGATATGAGTCAGCTCCCGGAGCCGTTGCGCGCCAGCATCGCTGAGCGGGACGCTCGCCCACCGATTCAGAAGGTGCGTGACCTGCTGAGGGCCTACGTACTGGACACCGACGGGTTTCACGAGACGCGCGCCGGAATGGCCGACACAGCCCGCTACTCCACCCGGTCCCTGCGTCAGGAACTCGAGGCGCTGGAGTGGGCCCTGGAGGCCGACCTCCCTCCCGGAACATTGCTCCACCTTGTCGAGGACGACGCCAACCGCGGCATGGACGACGATCCGACCGATGCTGGCGCGGCCGTGTTCCTCCGACAGGTCGCCGTGATCCTCCGCGAGGTTCTGGACTCAGCGCGGTAGGCGGCGATGACCGAGCCGACGCGTGACCGGACCCGCGAGGTGGACGCATAGGCCGCGGTCGAAAAGTGGTTGGTTGATCCGCGGGAACGTTGCCGACACCGTCAGTGACGACGAGGTCCGCGACGAACTGGGGATGACCGCCCGGCACAGCACGCTTTCGCTCCACCAGGCGCTGGAGGCCCTCGACGAACTCCTGGCCAACGAACAGCCGCCGGGCACCCTGTTGGATCTGGTCGTGTGGGACGGCGGCCGGGCCTTGGACGACGTCCAGACCGATGGCAACGCGGCGGTCTACCTGCGACAGCTGGCGGGCTGGGTGCGCGAAGCCGTGGCGGAGGCGGGACATCGATGATTGACGTGGCGCGGTAGAAAGAAACGATGACCGAGCCTCTCCTGGACCCGGACAGTTCGCGGGAATACCTGCGGGACTGGAAAGGGCGCGTCGACCGGGCCGCCGCGGCCACTCAGGCCATGGCCGACCGGCTGGGTGACCTGCGGATCAGCGCCGTCGACGGGAACGGCCTGGTCGAGGTGACGATCGATTCCGGCGGCGTGCTGATCGACGTGCGGTTCACCGAGCGCATTCAGCGGGTCGCGCCCGACGTGGTGTCGCGGGCCGTCATGACCGCGCTGGGGATCGCGCGGCGCAAGGTGGCTGCGCTCAGCAAGGAAATCATCGATGAGACGCTGGGGCCGGGGTCGGCGGCGGGGCGTGCGATCGAGGATCGGCTGCGGGGTGCGGTCGATGAGTGACGGGTTCCAGGTCGACGCGCAGCAGATCCGGGCGCACGCCACCAAGGTCGACGCCCTTCAGCAGCGGTTCGCGGCCGTCAAGGCGGCCAGTTCGGCCATCGTTCAGGACGATGCCGCGTACGGGCTGCTGTGCGGCTGGATGGCGGGCATTCTCGAGTCGCGGCACGCCAAGCAGGACGAGCTCTACGCGTACGTCGAAGAGAATCTCCGCCTGGCTTCGGACGCTCTCGTCCGCACCAGTCAGGACTACGAGCGTGCCGATGACGACGCGGCCAACCGGCTACGCCGGGCCGGGGGTCTGTTGTGACCAACCTGATCGCTGTCGCGTCGACCGGACCGGGGACGTCCGGCGCCTCTCTGGTCGACAGCTTCCAGGGGCTGCAGCAGTCGATCTCGGGTGGCGGCTGGGTCGACCAGGCGCTCGCGGGTGGCGCGTTCGCGCTCGAGGCCGCCTCGGCCGTGCTCGACCCGTTCAGCACGCTGCTGGCCAACGGACTGGGCTGGGCGATGGAGTATTTCGAGCCGCTGCGCGAGGTTCTCGACAAGCTGGCGGGCATGCCCGACCGGGTCGCCGCGCACGCCGCCACCTGGGAGAACATGGCCCGTGAGCTGTCCGCCATGTCGGCCGACCTGCAGGGCGCCCTGGCCGCCGACGTGCCCGACTGGACGGGCCCGGCCGCGATGACCTACCAGAGCCTGATGGCGAACAACGTCGACGCCCTCGGCGGCCTCTCCTCCTTGGCCGCCACGATGTCCTCGGCCACCCAGGCCGCCGGCAACCTGGTCATGTTCACCCGTGACCTGGTCCGCGACCTGATCGCCGACCTGGTGGCCCGGGTTATCGTGTGGGCCGCCGAGGCGTTGCTGGTCGTGACCATCCCCATCGTCGCCGCTCAGATCGCCTCGGCCGTGGTCAAGTGGGCCGGCCGCATCCTCGGCTACACGACCGCGCTGGTGACGAGCCTCACCAACCTGACCCGCCTCGTGAACGGGTGACATCCGATCACTCCGCCGTGTGAGACCGGTAATCACTTCGGCCGGTAACCGTGTCATGGTTCGCATGTGAATGATCAGCGCCGGGCGCCCGCCTACCTCGACGAGCTGCGCCCGCTGATGAGCCGGGTGATCGCGTCCGACGACCCGTCGATCCCGGCCGCCGGGATACTGGCCGCCCTGCACGATCATCTGGAGACCGAGGCGTTCGCGACCAGTCTCTATCTGGTGTGGGGCTGCCTGGGCGAGAGCGAGTGGGAATCCGACCGGGCCGCGGACGCCGCCCGCGAGTGGCTGGCCCTCGACCACCACGACCTCGACGCCGTGCGTCGCTACTACGACCACTGGCTGTACGACGTCTGCGGCTACCAGCGGCCTTGAGTTCCGTCACGGGCCGGCCTGGCGTGGGGCGCAACCACGCCTTCCCTCGCCGGCCCGCGACGGACGTCTGTCAGACGGCGGGCTCGAGCGCCGGCTCCACCGTGGCCCACTGGGCGGTTTCGGCCGAGCGGCTCACCGCGTCCAGCACGAGTTGCACCTGCAGGGCGTCGGCGAACGACGGGGTCGGCTGCTGACCGGCGGCGATCGCCTCGATCAGGTCGCGGACCTCGTGGGTGAAGGTGTGCTCGTAGCCGATGCCGTGGCCCGGCGGCCACCAGGCCGACATGTACGGGTGCTCGGACTCGGTCACCTGGATGAGGCTGAAGCCCTGCTCGGCGCTGGGCAGCGTGGCGTCGTAGAACTCGAGCTCGTTGAGCCGCTCGAAGTCGAACGCCAGCGAACCCAGTGAGCCGTTCAGCTCGACCCGCAGGGCGTTCTTGTGGCCGGTCGCGAAACGGGTCGCCTCGTACGTGGCCACTGCTCCCCCGTCGAGCCGGGCCAGGAACAGGGCGGCGTCGTCGACCGTCACGTCGCCCAGGTTGTTGCCGTCGGACGCGGCCGACAGCCCGGACGAGCCGGACGTGAGCGGCCGCTGCTTGACGAACGTCTCGGTCAGCGCCGACACCGAGCTGATCGACTGACCGGTCACGAACTGGGTCAGGTCGATGATGTGGGCGCCGATGTCACCCAGCGCCCCCGAGCCCGCCAGTTCCTTCTGCAGGCGCCAGACCAGCGGGAACTGCGGGTCGACGATCCAGTCCTGCAGGTAGCTGGCCCGGACGTGGCGGATCGTGCCGATGCGGCCGTCCCGCACGAGCTGCCGCATGAGAGCAACGGCGGGCACCCGGCGATAGTTGAAGGCGCACATGGCCCGTACGCCGGAAGACGCCGCCTTGGCCGCCGCGGCCGCCATTTCGCGGGCCTCGGCCACCGTGTTGGCCAGCGGCTTCTCGCACAGCACGTGCTTGCCGGCGGCCAGCGCGGCCAGGGCGATCTCGGCGTGGGTGTCGCCGGGGGTGCAGATGTCGATCAGGTCGATGTCGTCCCGGTCGATCAGCGTGCGCCAGTCCGTCGTGTGTTCAGCCCATCCGAGTTTCGCGGCGGCGGCCGCCACCCCTTCCGGGGAGCGGCCGCTCACCGCGGTCATCTGTGCCGACAGCGGCAGGTCGAAGGCGTGGTTGACAGTGCGCCAGGCCACCGAGTGCGTGGCGCCCATGAAGGCGTAGCCGACCATGCCGACCCGCAGCTGCTCCGACATCGATTCTCCTCTGTTCGTAAAGACCCGGCCGGGAGGCTCGGTCAGAAGCCGAGCTTCGCGTACTGCGCGGCGTTGTCCTTGGTGATCGTCTCGGAGGCGAGAGTGATCTCCTGGGGCACCTGCAGCTCGACCAGGTCGCTCATGCCCTTGCCCTGCCCGATGAGCCGGGCCAGCGAGATGGCGGACGACGCCATCGACGGGCTGTAGGTGACCGTCGCCTTGAGCACCGAGTCGTCCTTGGCGATCGCGTCGATGGCCGCCTTCGAGCCGGCCCCGCCGACCATGAAGAACTCGCTGCGGTTGGCCTGGTTGATCGCCGCGAGCACGCCGATGCCCTGGTCGTCGTCGTGGTTCCAGAGGGCGTCCATCTTGGGCAGCGCCTGGAGCAGCGCCGTCGCGGCGGCCTGACCGGAGTCGGCGGTGAACTCGGCCGGGCGCCGGTTGGCGACCTTGAAGCCGGACTGGGCCAGGGCGACCTTGAAGCCCTCGCTGCGCTCCTGGGTGAGTTCGAGCGAGTCGATGCCCGGGATCTCGCCGATGACCGGGTTGGCGACGTTCTTGGCCTTGAGCTGCTCGGCGATGTAGTGGCCGGCGGCCAGGCCCATGCCGTAGTTGTCACCCTTGATCTGCAGACGGAACGCCGCCCGGGACGGGAACGCGCGGTCGAGGTTGACGACCGGGATGCCCGCGTTCATCGCATCGAGGGCGGCCGCGTCGAGCTCCTTGCCGTCGGCCGGGAGCATCACGATGACGGTGGGCTTCTGCGCGACCAGCGTCGCGATCGCGGCGCGCTGGGCGGCGGCGTCGGCGCCCGACTCGACGGGCTTGAATTCGACGTCGGGGTACGCCGCGGCCTGCGCCTTGGCGTTGTTGGTGATCGCCGCGAGCCAGCCGTGATCGGCGGCCGGAGCCGAGAAGCCGATGATGACCTTCTCGCCGGCCGCGGCGTTCGGGTTGGCGTTCGTGTCGGTGTTGGTGTTGACCTGTGCGGTGTTGTCGGGCTCGTTGCTCGTGCAGGCGGTGAGAAGGGCGCCGGCGCCGACGGCCGCGCCGCCGAACAGAACGCGCCTACGGGACAAAGCGGACATGATTCCTCCCAAGGGGGTACCCGGCCGGGCGGATCCGGGCGAAGAAGATCAGCGCTTGAACAATTGCGTGAGTGATTTGTAGCGGAACTGCTGGATCAGGACGGCGGCCACGATGATCGCGCCCTTCACCATGTTCTGGACCTCGGTGGAGAGGTTGTTGATGGCGAACAGGTTGGTGATGGTGGAGAAGACCAGCACCCCGAAGAGGGCGCCGACGATGGTGCCGCGGCCGCCGCTGAGCAGCGTGCCGCCGATGATGGCCGCGGCGATCGCGTCCAGCTCGTACAGGTTGGCCATGGCGGCCTGAGCGCTGGTCGCCTGCGAGGTGAGCATGATCGCGCCGATGCCGCAGCACAGGCCGGACAGCGCGTACAGCAGCATCGTGTGCCGCTTGACGTTGATGCCGGCCAGCCGGGCGGCCTCGGGGTTGCCGCCGACCGCGACCGTGCGCCGGCCGAAGGTGGTGCGGTTGAGCAGCACCCAGCCCGCGGCGACGACCAGGCCCAGGATCCAGACCAGCAGCGGGATACCGAGCAGACGCTCACTGGCCAGGCTGTTGATCGTGTCGTTGGCCGAGACCTGAGTCTGCTTGGCGGAGATCTGAGCGGCCAGGCCCCGCGCCGCGACCAGCATCGCCAGGGTCGCGATGAAGGGCACCAGTTTCCCGTACGAGATGAGGACGCCGTTGACGAGGCCGACCGCGATGCCGACGACCAGCGCCGTGAAGATCATGCCGCCGGCGCCGTAGCTCTGGGTCGCGAGTGTCGTGGCCCAGACCCCGGCCAGGGCGATGATCGCGCCGACCGACAGGTCGATGCCGCCCCCGATGATCACGAAGGTCATGCCGACCGTGACCACGCCGATCGCCGACGCCTGCTGCAGGATCGTCAGGAAGTTGTTCTTGACCCAGGTCGGGTCGCTGTAGAGGTCGGGCTTGGTGACGATGCCGACCACGATCAGGAGGACGAGCACGCCGACCAGGCCCAGATTACGCAGGACCCCTTCGTCGAGCTTCCGGCGTTCCTGCTTGGCAGGCGCCTCCGGGGGCGCCGTCTGGGTAGTCATGCTGGCTCCCCTTCCAGAAAGGACTCAGTCGTGAGCGATGCGGCCATGATGAGGTCGAGAACGGCTTCCTCGTCGATCTCGCCGGCCGGGGCCTCATGGATGATCCGGCCCTCGCGCATCACCAGCACCCGGTCGGCCAGACCGAGCACCTCGGGTACCTCGCTGGAGACCAGCAGCACCCCGACGCCGCGTTCGGCCAAGTCGTGGATGACCTGGTAGAGCTCGGCCCGGGCACCGACATCGACACCGCGGGTGGGCTCGTCGAGCAGCAACAGCTTCGTGTCCTCGAGCAGCCACCGGCCGACGACGACCTTCTGCTGGTTGCCACCCGAGAGGGTGCGGATCGGGCGGTTCACGTCGCGCGGCCGCAGTTCCAGCGCGTCGGCCGTCCGTTCGGCGGCCTTCCGCTCGCCGCCGGTGTCGGTGAACCCGGCCTTGGCGAAGTTGCTGAACGACGCGAGCGTCATGTTCTTGTAGACCGGCTCGTCGAGCAGCAGGGCCTGGCTCTTGCGTTCCTCGGGCGCCATGCCCATGCCCTTGCGGACCGCGCTGCCGACGCTGGTGATCCGCTTGCCGTCGAGGGTGACGGTCCCGGCGTCGGCCCGGCGGGCGCCGAAGATGGTCTCGAGCAGCTCGGAGCGCCCCGACCCGACCAGTCCGGCGATGCCGACGATCTCGCCCGGCGCCACGGTGAGGCTCGCGTCGACGAACTCGCCCGAGCGGCTCAGCCCGTCGACCACCAGCAGCGGGTCGCGCTGCTCGGCCGGGCGGCGGGGCGGGAAGACGTACTCGATGGTGCGGCCGGTCATGCGGCTCACCAGGTCGCGCGTCGGCGTGCTGCGGGCCGGCAGGTTGGCCGCCGTGGTGCGGCCGTCCTTGAGCACCGTCACGCGATCGCCGATCTCGCGGATCTCCTCGAGCCGGTGCGAGATGTAGATGACCGCGATGCCCTGGGCCGTGAGCTCCCGGATGATGCGGAACAGGTTTTCCACCTCGTCATGAGCGAGCACAGCGCTGGGCTCGTCCATGACGATCAGCCGGGCGTCGTGCGAGAGCGCACGGGCCATGCTGACGACCTGCTTGCCCGCGGCCGGCAACGACCGCACCGTCTGCCGCGGCGGGATCTCGGCATGACCGAGACGGGTCAGGATCTCGCGGGTCCGGGACGCTGTGGAGCGCCGGCGGGTGAAGCCGAACCGGGTGTCCTCATGGCCCAGGAACGCGTTCTCGGCGACGGAAAGGTCGTCGACGAGGTCGAGCTCCTGGTAGATCGTGGCGATCCCGGCGCGCATGGCGGCCTGCGGCGTGGCCGGCGCGAACGGCTCGCCCAGCCAGGTGATCTCGCCACCGTCGGCGTGGTGCACGCCGGCCAGCGTCTTGATCAGGGTGGACTTGCCGGCGCCGTTCTGCCCGAGAAGGCAGTGCACCTCACCGGCGCGCACCTCGAGCTGCACGCCGTCGAGGGCACGGACGCCCGGGAAGGTCTTGACCACGTCGGTCAGGCGCAGGACCACGTCGCCGGGGCCCTCACCATTGTCGTCGACCGGCGGGGCGGGCACTGTCTCATCGGTCTTGAGGGCGGTGGACGCGTCGGCCGTTGCGCCGTCGCGCGGGGCGGGAATGGTCATGATGCCTGCTCGAAAGCCGTGTCGCTGGCCAGCACGGCGGCGCCGGTGACGCCGGCCCGGCTGCCCAACTCCGAAAGGACAACGGGGAGGTTGCCGGTAGCCAGAGGCAGCGACCGGCGGTAGACCACACTGCGGATCTCGGCGAGCAGCACATGACCCAGCAGGGCCAGGCCCCCGCCGATGACAATCATCGAAGGGTTGGAGAAGGACACCAGGGTGGCCAGGACGCCGCCGACGCGGCGGCCGCCCTCGCGGATCAGACGGATGCAGGTGACGTCACCCTCGGCGGCGCCCTCGGCGACGTCGCGGGCGGAGATGTGGACGGCCGGCTCGGGGCGCTCGTCGTCGCCCTCGCCCCCGGCCTCGCCGGCCGCCTGGAGCGCGGCCTGGTAGGCGGCGAGGCGCTCGGCCAGGGCCGGTGACTCGCCGGAGCGGGCGACCGCCAGCGCGTCGCGGGCCAGGGCGAAGCCGCTGAACAGCGCCTCGAGACAGCCGGTGTTGCCGCAGGAACAGACCGGGCCGTTCGGGTCGACCTGGATGTGGCCGATGTCGCCCGCGCAACCGTCGACACCGCGGTAGACGGTGCCGCCGAGGTGGATGCCGCAGCCGATGCCGGTACCGATCTTGACGAACAGGAAGTCGTCGACCGAGTGGGCGACGCCGCCGTGGCGCTCGCCGATGGCCATGATGTTGACGTCGTTGTCGACGACGGCCGGGCAGCCGTGCTCGCGGGCCAGCAGCTCCCGTACGGGATAGCGGTCCCACCCCGGCATGATCGGGGGCGACACCGGGACGCCGTCGCGGTAACTCACCGGGCCGGGAACGCCGATGCCGACCGCGTCGAGCCGGTCGTAGGCGCCGTCGGTACGAGCCTTGTGCAGCAGCTCGTTGACCCGTTGCAGTATCTGCCGCGGCCCCGAGCGGATGTCGGCCGACTCGCGGTAGGTCGCCACGGGCTCGAGCCGGCCGTTGGTCACCTCGATGTCGATCGAGCTGGCGCCGAGGTCGACGGCCGCGAAGCGCAGCCGCGGGTGCAGTTCGACCAGCGTCGAGCGCCGCCCGCCGCGCGAGGCGGCCATGCCGGCCTCGGCGATCAGGCCCGCGGCGACGAGGCGCTCGACCTCGGCCAGCAACCGCGGCCGGGTCAACTCCAGGCGATCCCCCAGCTCCGCTCGGGACACCGGTCCCTCGTCCCTCAGCAGGCGAAGAACCCGCAGGTGGGGAGCGTCGGCGACGTGCACGAAAAGACCTCCGGAGGCGCTTAACACCGGGGTAACCCCTCGGTGTTGTGCCCGTCACAGTAGGCGCGTGGTGGCTCCGGAGTCCATACCTTCTCGAAGATCATCGCTAACTTTTGTCTACTGGAGCAAAAGTTAGGTTCGTTACCCGCCGTTGACCTAGCTCTGCTTGTGCCTTCGCGCGGGCCGCGCCGGGCACGAGAAGACCCCCGGCCCAGGGTGGTGGCCGGGGGTCTTTCGTTCTCGGATCAGTTCGTACTCAGGCCTTGTTCGCTGCCCTTCTTGAGCTTGCGGTCGTCGCGCAGCTCGAGGAACGGCTCGTCGGACGGGTCGTGGCCGGCGGCGATGGCGCGGCCCCGCTCGAGTTCGGCGTCGAGCTCGGCCCCGAGCAGGATCGCGATGTTCGAGATCCACAGCCAGACCAGGAAGGCGATGACACCACCCAGGGTCCCGTAAGTCTTGCTGTAGTTGGCGAAGTTGGCCAGGTAGATCGCGAAGGCGCCGGACGCGACCAGCCACAGCACCACGGCGAAGATGCCGCCCGGGCTGACCCAGCGGAAACCGCCCGTCTTGGCGTTCGGCGAGGCCCAGTAGAGGATCGCGAACATCAGGCTGACCAGCAGAATCAGCACCGGCCACTTGGCGATGCTCCACACCGTGACGGCGACGCCGCCGAGCCCGATCTTCTCGCCGACGACCTGGGCCAGGTCACCGGTGAAGACGACGATGACGGCCGAGAGGATCAGCATGATGCCGATGACCGCGGTGACGCCGACCCGGATCGGCAGCGTCTTCCAGATCGGCCGGCCCTCGGGCACGTCGTAGACCGCGTTCGAGGCGCGCATGAAGGCGGCCACGTAGCCGGACGCCGACCAGAATGCCAGGACCAGACCGACGATCGCCGCGAAACCGGCCGCGCCCGTGTCCTGCACCTGGCTGAGGACCGTGTTGACCAGGTCCTCGATCTGCTCGTTGTTGGCGATCTCACCCACGGTGTCCTGCACGGTCTGCTGGCCGTCGTCACTCAGCATGCCCAGGATCGAGACCAGCACCAGCGCGCCCGGGAAGATCGACAGCACGCCGTAGTAGGTGAGCGCGGCCGCCCAGTCGGAGACGTTGTCCTCCGAGAACTGCTTGAACGTCCGCTTCACAGCGGCGAACACGCCCTTGCCCTTGAGCCCGGCCGGGCTGTCCGGACCGGCGTCGGGCGACGGCGCCGACAGGTCGTTCGCCTTGTCCTCCCCGGTCTTCGTGGAGGCGACGTCGTAGTCCTCGGCGCCCTTCGTCCGGGCGCGCTCGGCGCCGGGCTCGTCGTGCTCGTGACGCAGCTTCATCGTGGTTCCTCCAGGCGCACACCGTCCTCGGCCGGGTCGCCCGGCCCGTCACCCCGGCTCCGCGGTGACGTTTCGCAACGGCCCACTGACGTGATGCCCGCCACCACCCCGCCCTAACCACCTTCTCCTCGATCGGGAACGCGGACGCTCAGGGCGCCGGTGGGCTATTTGCAGAGCTGCCGGGCCATCCGGCGACCGGCGATGGTGAGGCCGAGGGCCATCAGAGCCAGCAGATAGGCCACGTCGAGCAGTTGCAGCCAGCCCGTGGTGCCCGTGCTCAGGGCGCGGATCAGGTCGACCGAGCGGTAGAGCGGCGTCGCCTCGATCAGCCAGCGCACTATCGCGGGATAGGCCGTGGGCGGGACGAAAGTGCCGGAGAACAGGAACAGGGCGAACTGGCCGGCCGCGATGAGGTCGAAATCCTGCCAGCTGCGGATGATGGTCGCCACCGCCATGCCCAGCGCCCCGAAGGCCAGGCCCACCAGCAGCGTGGCCGGCAGCATGGCCAGCGCCCGGCCCCAGGTGGTCAGCCCCATCAACGTCATGATCACCACGAACGCGGCCGAGTAGATCACGCCGCGGGCCATGGCCCAGGCCAGCTCGCCCAGCGCGATCTCGATGGGGCGCACGGGTGTGGCCAGGATGCCCTCGTAGAGCCGGACGAACTTCATCTTGCCGAAGAAGTTGAACGTGGTCTCGGCCAGCGCGCCCGTCATGGCCGACGCCGCGAGCATGGCCGGCGCCACGAATTCGGCGTAGCCGACGACCTCGCCACCGGGCAGCGTGATGTCGCCGATCAGCGCGCCCACGCCGATCCCGATCGAGAACAGGTAGAGCACCGGCTCGAGGAAGCCGGACACCATGACCACCCAGTAGGCCGACCGCAGCGTCGAGATGTTGCGCTCGGTCACCGAGGCCGCCCGCCGTCCCGTGCCCTCGAAGGACAGCAGGCGCGGCATCACCAGACTCACCATGATCAGACCACCAGCCGTCGGCGGAAACGAGCGTTGGCCAGCAGCCAACCGGCCGCACACCAGGCCAGCAGCACGGCCACGTGCACGATGCCGAACAGGCCCGGGTCGCGGCCGAGCATCGCGTCGCGGCTCAGCTCGACGCCGTGCCACAGCGGGAACACGTAGGCCACCCAGCGCAGCAGCACGTGCAGCGATTCGACCGGGAAGAAGACGCCCGAGAACAACGACATCGGCAGCACGGCGAACCGCATCAGGATGATCAGATAGCTGTCGCTGGTGATGCCGGCCGCGTACGCCATGGTGGGCGCGGCCGAGGCCATGCCCACGAGCAGCGCCACGACCAGGGTCATCGGCGCCCACCACGAGTGCGGCGTGCCGAAGAGCGCCGCGATCGCCAGGAAGGCCGCCGCCGTGAGCAGCACCCGGAACAGCATGAAGGCGAGATGACCGCCGATGATGTCGGCCACCCGCAGGGGCGCCGCGGCCTGCGCGAAATAGACCTTGAGCCACTCGAAGTAGCTCAGCACCGGCCAGGTGGCCTCGCCGAACGCCGCCTGCATGGCCGTCGACGCGATCAGGCCCGGCACGATCCAGTCGATGTAGGGCACGCCGTCGATGCCGCCCCGCACGTAGGCGCCGACGCCGACGCCGAACCCGAGCAGCGTGAGCAGCGGCATGACGAGCGTCGACAGCGCGCTCGACCGCCAGGTGCGACGGTAGTTGACCAGGTGGTATTCGAGAACGGAGAGCGTGGCCGTCATCAGTCCACCAGCGTCCGGCCGGTGAGGTGCAGGAACACGTCTTCCAGGCTGCTGCGGCGCACGAGCACGCCGGCCGGGCTGAGCGAGCGGCGGTTGACCTCGTCGACCGCGCCGTCACCGTCACCGACGTAGAGCAGGATGCGGTCGGGCAGCACCTCGAGCCGCTCGCCGATGCCGGCCAGCTTGTCGGCGTAGGCCGCCTGATCGTCGGTGTTGAAGCGCAGCTCGACGACCTCGCGGGTCGAATACCGCTCGATCAGCGCCCGCGGCGAGCCCTCGGCGACGATGCGGCCGCCGTCCATCACCACGAGCCGGTCGCACAGCTGCTCGGCCTCATCCATGTAGTGGGTGGTGAGCACCAGCGTCACGCCCTGCTGCTTGAGCCGGAACAATCGCTCCCACACCAGGTGGCGGGCCTGCGGGTCGAGGCCGGTGGTGGGCTCGTCGAGCAGCACCATCTCGGGCTGGTTGACCATCGCGCGGGCGATCGTGAGCCGGCGTTTCATGCCGCCCGAGAGCGGCTCGACCTTGCTGTCGGCCCGCTCGGCGAGCTGGACGAACTCGAGCAGCTCGTCGGCCCGGCGGCGGGCCTCTTTACGCGGGATGCCGAAGAAGCGCGCGTAGGTGGTGAGGTTCTCCCGCACCGTCAGCTCGATGTCGAGGTTGTCGAGCTGGGGGCAGACGCCCAGCTTGGCCCGGATCCGCGGGCCGTCACGCCGCGGGTCGAGGCCCAGAATCTCGAGCACGCCGCCGGTCGGCGGCGACACACACCCGATCATGCGCATGGTCGAGCTCTTGCCCGCGCCGTTGGGCCCGAGGAAGCCGAACGCCTCACCGCGGCGCACGTCGACGTCGATGCCGTCGACCGCCGTGAAGTCGCCGAACCGCTTGATCAGGCCGCGGGCGTGAATAAGAGAGTCCACCGGGCAGACCCTAGAGAGGGGGTACGACAGAAACGACCGGAATTCAGTCCGGCGCGGCCATCGTGCCCTGGGCCGTGGCCACCAGCTGGTCGGTCAGCTCGACGACGGCGGGCAGCTCGACCGGCGTCCCCGCGTCGTAGCGGACCGCCCACGTAAGCCCGTTGCGACCGGCGACGCGCCGCCCCACCACCCGCACCCCGCCCGCGCCGGACGCGAGCGGGTGGTGCGTCGTGTACGCCACCGACTTCGTCACCCGGGTGCGTACCTGGTCGGGCAGGTCACCCGGCTCGAGCAGCAGGAACGTCAGGATCGGGCCGTCGACGTAGACCGTGTAGCTTTCCCGCTCCTCGGCGATCTCGGCCGGGGTGATCCGCAGCTCACGCCCCGACCAGGCCGCCTTGTGGATGTCGTGCCAGCCCAGGAACTCGGGCGAGCCGGGCAGCCACAGGCCGTGGTTGGTCGCGACGACCGCCTTGTCGCCGGCGACCAGCGACCACGCCACCACCCGCTCGTCGGGCGAGAGCCGGGGCTTGAGCGCCGCCGGGAGGGACGGCTTCCGCCGAAGGAAGTTCACTCTGCACCTGCTGACTGGTCGCGCAGGGCACGGGCCTGCTGTTCGAGCGAGAAGAGCTCGCCGGCGAGGGCGAGATAGGCGTCCTTGTTGGCCACCGGGTTCATCCGCTGCACCTTGGACTTGAGATCACGGATCCGGGTCGTCACCGCGCCCCACTGGAGGCGGGCCAGCGTCTTGCGGACGTAGATCGGGTCGACCGCGCCGTCGACGCGCAGCGGCTCGACCGCAAGCTCGGAGATCAGGCCCTGCCCGGCCAGGTCGGTGCAAGTGTCACGCACCTTCTCGATCCACACGACGCCGCCGGACGACACCGAGGACGCCCCGCCCGCGCCGTCGACCGCCACGCGGATGGACGCGTAGACCGGGTCGGCGTAGTTCTCGGGGCCGACCACGTCGAACATCGGGCCGGCGAGCACCGGCTCCTGCAGGGCGAGCTTGAGCGCCTCACGTTCGACGAGCCGCTGCGGGGCCTCGGCGACCGGCGTGGGCCGGCGCGGCTGCTGCTCCGACTCGGCGCCGCGCTGGGCGGCGGCGACGGCCCGCTGCACCGGTTCCAGGTCCATCCCGAGGTCGCCGGCCAGCTTCCGCGCGTACTCGGGCCGCTTCTCCCGGTCTTTGATCTTGGCGACGAGGGGGGCCGCCTTGCGCATGGCCTCGACGCGACCCTCGACCGTGTCCAGGTCGAAGCGGCTGATGGTGTGCCGCAGCGCGAAGTCGACCAGCGGCTCACGCCCGGCGATCATGTCGCGGACGGCCAGGTCACCCCGGGCCAGCCGCAGCTCGCAGGGGTCCATGTTGTCGGGGCTGACCGCGATGAACGTGCGCCCGACGAAGCGCTGGTCCTCCTCGAAGGCGCGCAGGGCGGCCTTCTGCCCGGCGGCGTCACCGTCGAACGTGTAGATGATCTCGCCGGTGAAGCTGTCGCTGTCCATCAGCAGCCGCCGCAGCACGCCGATGTGATCGATGCCGAACGCCGTGCCGCAGGTGGCGACCGCGGTCGGCTCGCCCGCCTCGTGACAGGCCATCACGTCGGTGTAGCCCTCGACGATCACCGCCCGGCCGCGCTTGGCGATCTCGCGCTTGGCGTGGTCGATGCCGTAGAGCACGTGCGACTTCTTGTAGAGCGGTGACTCGGGCGTGTTGAGGTATTTCGGGCCGTCGTCGTCGTCGAACAGCTTGCGGGCGCCGAAGCCGATCACGTCGCCCGAGAGGTCGCGGATCGGCCACAGCAGACGACGCCGGAACCGGTCGATGAGCGAGCCCGATCGGGCCGGCTTGGTCAGCCCGGCCGTGTTCAGCTCCTCGGCGGTGAAGCCCTTCTGCCGCAGGTGCTTGGCCAGCGCGTCCCACGAGTCGGGCGCGAAGCCGCAGCCGTAGCGCTCGGCCGCCTCCCGCCCGAAGCCGCGCTGAGCCAGGAACTCGCGGGCCTTGCGGGCCCCCGGCGTGCCGAGCTGGTCGCGATAGAAGTCGGCCGCGGCGGTGTGCGCGGCGAGCAGCCGCTGCTTCTGCCCGACCTGCGGCCGCGGCCCGCTGGGAGCCCCGTCGAGGTCGTAGCGCAACTGGATGCCGGCCCGCCCGGCCAGCCGTTCGATCGACTCGATGAACGACAGGTGCTCCGCGTCCATGAGGAACTTGATGGCGTCGCCACCGGCGCCGCAGCCGTGGCAGTAGTAGACGCCGCGGGCCGGTGCCACCGTGAACGACGGGGTTTTCTCGTCGTGGAAGGGGCACAGCCCCTTGAGGTTGCCGCCGCCCGCGGGACGCAGCGTCACCGACTCACTGATGATGTCGGCGATCGACGTGCGGTCGCGGACGAGCGCGATGTCTTCGTCCTTGACCCGTCCCGCCACGGCATACATCCTGCCTCGCCTCAGGCCCGGGCTGCCACCAGGGTCCGGTGCCAGTTCACGGCGGCCGTGTCGGTCAGCGACGCCACCTGGTCGATCACCACCCGCAACGCCTCGGCATCACTCTGCGCAGCCTTGAAGATCGGGGCAAAGACCTGGTCAAGAGCGTCCGGCGTACGCAGGATCGCCGCCACCAGCTCGACCAGGATGACCCTCTGCTCCTCGTACCAGCCCTCGGCCGCTCTCGTCCGCATCACGTACCGCAACGCCATGCCCTTGAGAAGCGCGCACTGATTACGCACCGTGCGCGGCACGATCAGGTCGGCGGCGTAGCGCCGTACCGGATCCGTCCCGTACCGGCTCTGGGTCGCGCCGACCGCCGAGGCGACGAACCGGCCGGTCAGCACGCTGGTCATCCGTTTGAGGCCGACCTGCGCGGCGTAGCTGCCGTCGTAGCCGGCGACCTCCCGCACCACCGGATCGGCCAGCAGTTGATCGAGGGCCGCGGCCAGCTCGTCGACCGGCGCGTCGGAATAGGCGGCGGCGACGTCGGCGCACAGCGCGGCCCGCTCGTCGGGGTCGCTGAGCAGCGGCAACAGCTTGATGTACTCGCCGTGCACCCCGTCCTCGACGTCGTGCACCGAGTAGGCGACGTCGTCGGCCCAGTCCATCACCTGCGCCTCCAGGCACCGCCGTTCGCCCAGCTCGGCCGGCCGCACCCAGTCGAAGACGGGCCGGTCGTCGGCGTACACCCCGAACTTGCGCCGCCCGGGCCCGAGCGCCCACGGATATTTGCAGCACGCGTCGAGCGAGGCCCGGGTCAAGTTGAGCCCGGCCCCGGGCACCTTCGCCTCGAGCCGGGTGAGCACGCGCAACGTCTGCGCGTTGCCCTCGAAGCCGCCGCACGACTCGGCGACCTGGTGCAACGCGTGCTCGCCGTTGTGGCCGAACGGCGGGTGGCCGAGGTCGTGGGCCAGCCCGGCCACGTCGACCACGTCCGGGTCGCAGCCGAGCCGCTCGCCCATCTCGCGCGAGATCTGCGCCACCTCGAGGGAGTGCGTCAGCCTGGTCCGCGGGAAGTCGTCGGACCCGGCCGTGTGCACCTGGGTCTTGGCGGCGAGCCGGCGGAACCCGGCGGAGTGCAGCACCCGGGCCCGGTCGCGTTGATAGGGCGTACGTCCGTAGCCGCTGTCCTTCGCGGGCTCGGGGATCCAGCGCTGGGCCTCGAACGCCTGCATGGGGTCAACCCTAGGGCTGCCTATTCGCGCTTCGAGGACAGGACGCAGAACTCGTTGCCCTCGGGGTCGGCCAGCACGACCCAGCTCACCTCGCCCTGGCCGATGTCGACGTGCCGGGCCCCCATGTCGACCAGGCGCTCGACCTCGGCCTCCTGGTCGTCCGGGCGCAGGTCGATGTGCAGGCGGTTCTTGACCGTCTTGGCCTCGGCCGACACGCCGAAGAGCAGGCCGGGCAACTCGTCGCGGCTGCGGCGGATCTCCACCTCGCCCGGCTGGTCGTGCACGATCACGTAGCCGAGCGCCTCGGCCCACCACCGGCCCAGCCGCGCGGGGTCCTCCGCGTCGACGACGATCTGCTCCCATTGGCTCGGCATACACGTTCCCTTCATCGAGAAGTGGCGATCATGTTACGCGCCACACTGAATTGTGCCTTGCTGGAAACAGCGCACCCGGCGTCCGGCGACGGTCCTCGATGCCGCTGAGCTCGATGCCGCTGAGGATGTGTCCGTGATTCCAGCCGGCCCTGCGCGTGGTGGCGGCGGTCCGGGTGCTCTCGGCCACCTCACCGCCCGCCGCCTTCGGGTCGGCCCGAAGCGCAACACGCGCTTCCCGGGCCCTGCCGCACGGCCGCCGACCATGACGCACAGCGGGTGCGACTGACCGCCGTCCCCCGGCCGGAGGATGGCCCACGGTGACGGCGAGGCGACGTGAAGCGGCGCGGCGCCCGAACCGACCGGAGGCTCGCCGATGACCGCGGCAACGATGCACGGCACGGCGGGAGCAGCGCAGCGCTGAGGAGAGATGTGCCCGGCGTCGACCACTGTCTACAGGAGGCCATGGCGATTCCTGGCGCTGTCGGCGCCAGCATCGTCGACTACACCACCGGCTTCCCGGTCGCCACGACCGGGGCCGCACCGAATTCCGACCACGAGGCCGCGGCGGCCGGCACGGCTGACGTGGTGCAGGCCGCGAACAGCCGCTCGCTGTACGTCTCGGCCCTGCCGCACGACCTGCTGGAAGACCTGATCATCACAACCGCCGGCGGCTACCACCTGCTGCGGATGGTCCGGACCGACTTCGACAGCCGGCTCGTGCTCTACGTCTGGCTCGACCGGGCGCAGGGCAACCTCGCGGTGGCCCGCCGCCGCATGCAGAAACTCGCCGACGAACTCGTCGCTTCCTAACGAGGATGGGATTGACCGTGACAGCCTCGAAGACCGTTCCGCCGGGACGCCTGCTCACGCAGGTGGCCGGCGAACGGCAGACCGGCGTGCTGGTGGTCGGCGGCCACCCCGGCGGCGCGGTCTACGTCCTCGAGGGCCGGGTCATCTACGCCGAGTCGCCGGCCGCGCCCGGGGTCGGCGAGCTGCTCACCGCGTCCGGCCGGTTGGCCGGGCGCACCTGGCAGAACGCGCTCGACCTGGGCACCTCGACCGCCCGGGTCGGCCGGCTGCTGGTCGAGCAGGGTCACCTGACCCAGGGCGAGCTGGAGCTCTGCGTGCTGGGGGCGATCTACGACGCGGCCTATTTTGTGCTCTCGTCGGCGGCGGCGCCGGTGGAGTTCCTGACCGGGGCGACGCACTGGCTGGGTCCGGTGGTGCACGTCGATCCGGCGGCGATCAACCGCGAGGTGGGCCGCCGGGTGGGCCTGCTCGACGAGATCTTCCCGGACGGCCGGGTCGACACCGCCGCGGTCGCCCCGGTGACCCGTCCGCCGCGGGAGCGGGTCACGCTCACCTCGTTGCAGTGGGAGCTGCTGGTGCACGCGGACGGCCAGCGCACGCCGGCCGATCTGGCGCTGCTGCTCGGCCGGGCCGGCTACGCCACGATCCAGGAGCTGCGCCGGATGGCGGCCATGGGCCTGCTCGAACTGCCCGAGGCCCGCACCGAGACGCCGGAGTTCGTGCGGCTGCCCCGGGCCCGGGGCACCGCCGTGGACGTGCAGCGCCCGGTCGTACGGCCGCAGGAGACCCCGGCCGTTCCGGTGGTGGCCGGCGCACGCGCCTCCGTACCGGCTCCCGATCCACCCCCCGACCCGCCGCGTCACCCCCTCGCCGAGGAGTCCGGGGCCAATCAGCTGGTCTATCGGCCGCCCCGCCTGGCCCGCCGCAAACCCGGAGCCAAGCTGCCCAAGGAGCTCGCCGGCGAACCTCCGCCGGTGCATCAGGGCACCGACGAAGTCCTGCTCAAGCGCATCCGCACCGCATTGCGGGCCTTGCGGTGACACGCGCACCCCCGCACGAGAAGGAGTGAGGCTCCGATGACGGTGGACCCGGCGGTGCTCGAGGAGCTCGACCGCCTGCGAGGACGGCTGCACGAACTCTCCGGCAGCGTGCTGGCCACCACGGACGGGCTGGTGGTCGCCCACGACGCCCACGGCATCGAGCCGGACAGCATCGCCGCGCTGGCCGCCGCGCACCTGGCGCTGGCCCGCCGCTTCGCGCACGCCGTCAGCCACGGCGAGCTGCGGGAGTCGGTGGTGGAGTGCGACCGCGGCTACATCACCTCGTACACCGCGGGCCCGGACGCCCTGCTCACCCTGGTCACCACGGGCGACGCCAACCTGGCCATGGTGCACCTGGAAGCGCGCCGGTGCGTCCGCCGGCTCGTGCGGATCCTGAAATTGGAGAACAAGCCGCTCGTACGGCCGGAGATCCCGCAACAGGCGGGACCGCCGAGCCCCCTCGCCCGGCGCACACCCATGGCCACCCTGTCGACCAATGCCCGCCGTCGGCAGGCAGCGGGCTGAGCCCCGCTCGTTCCGAACGGTCCGCCGACGAGACGCGGACCGCCATCCCACCGCGTGAGAGGACAAATCCATGGCTGACATGGACACCGCACTCAAAGAGATCATGGAAATCGACGGCGCCGTCGGCGTCGCGCTGGTCGACCACACGAGCGGCATGGCCCTCGGCACCGTGGGCGGCGGCAAGGAGCTCGACCTGACGGTCGCCGCGGCCGGCAACACCGATGTGGTGCGGGCCAAGCTGCGGGCGATGGAGATGCTCAACATCACCGAGAAGATCGAGGACATCCTCATCACCCTGGACAGCCAGTATCACCTGATCCGGCCGCTGACGAGCCGGGCCGGGAAGGGGCTGTTCCTCTACGTGGCGCTACGACGCGACCGGTCGAACCTGGCCATGGCCCGGCACCAGCTCAAGCGCATCGAGAACGACATGGACGTCTGATCCTCGGACGCCAGGCACGGTGGGGAGGGCCACGTTGGCCCTCCCCACCTGCGTTCTCTAGGGTTTGACCTGTGTCTGTGCCGGAGGTCCTGCGCGACGTCGTGGGCGGCGCGATCGCGTACGAGGCCGGTCTGGACGCTCTGACCGTCGCCCCGGCCGCTGAGGTCGACGCGGCGCTGGGCGCCGCGCTCCGCGATGCCCTGGAAAGGCTGTTCCGGGGCGGCTGGCAGCCGGCCGAGCTGCACCGGGTGGTGGCCCGGCTCGGCGACCCGGTGAAGGCCGGGCTCGTCGCCTCCGGCGCGGCGGCGTACGCGTCCCGGTTCTCCGACACCGATCCCCGCTGGCAGCAGCAGGTCTCCTCCCTGCCGGCGGCGCCGTCGCGGCGGCCCGACCGGATCACGCTGCTCGACTCGTCGCTCGGGCTGCTCACCGAATTGCGCCGGCTCCCGGCCGTCGAGGTGCTCATTCCCCCACCCGGAACAATCGGCGTGAACCGGTCACCCGCCGCGGATGACCGCGTTCTGGAACGGGTGCGAGCCCTGCTGGCCAAGGCCGAGTCGACCGACTTCCCGGCCGAGGCCGAGGCGTATTCGGCCAAGGCGCAGGAACTGATCGCCCGGCACAGCATCGCCGAGGCGCTGACCAGCGTGAACCGAGCCGAGGTGGTGCCTTTCGCGCGGCGGATAGGCGTCGACCACCCCTACGAGAGCGAGAAGGCGAGCCTGCTCGACGCGGTGGCGCGGGCCAACCACTGTCACACCGTGTGGTCGCCCGAGCTGGGCTTCTCGACGCTCTTCGGCTTCGACGCCGACATCGACGGGGTCGAACTGCTCTACACGTCGCTGCTGGTGCAGGCCAACCGGGCGATGGCGCGCGACGAGCCGGCCAAGGGCAAGGCGCGGATCAAGGCCTTCCGGCGAAGCTTCCTGGTGGCGTACGGTGCCCGGATCGGCGAGCGTCTGGCCGCGGCGACCCGGCACGAGATCGCCGCCCAGCCCGGCGATCTGCTGCCGGTGCTGCGCAACCGCGAACTCCAGGTGCGCGAGGCCATGCAGAAGTCCTTCCCCCGTACGGTGCGGTCGCGCGGCAGCCGGGTCGACAGCCTGGAGGGCTGGGAGTCCGGCCGGGCCGCCGCCGACGAGGCGAAACTCGGTTGAGCCACCCCCGACCGGCGGGTCAGACTGAGGGCATGTCTCCTCCACGTTGACGCTGAACCTTCTATGCGGTGCGGGCTTGTTCCGAGGCCGTGCCGCTCTACCCGGTGTACGCGCTGCTGTTCGCCGACACTGGTCTTTCGACTGCTCAGGTCTCGTCGCTGTTCGCGATCTGGTCGGTGGTGGCGTTCGTCGCCGAGGTCCCGTCCGGCGCGCTCGCCGACGCCTGGTCCCGCAAGCGGCTGTACGCGCTCGGTGAGCTGCTGACGGCTGCGGGATACCTGCTGTGGATCCTCTGGCCGTCGTACCCCGGCTTCGCCCTGGGTTTTGTGCTCTGGGGTCTGGGCGGGTCGCTCGCGTCGGGTTCGCTCGAAGCCCTCGTGTACGACGACCTGGCCGCGTCCGGAAGCGAGGCGGACTACGCCCGCGTGGCCGGCCGCGGCGGCACCATCGCCATCCTGGCCATGCTGGCCGCGACTCTGGTCGCCACGCCCGCCTGGCAGTGGGGTGGCTACGCCCTGGTCGGCGCCCTCAGCGTCGCGATCAAGACGGCCGGCGCGCTACTCGCCTTGCGTCTGCCCGAAAACCGCTCCCGTCCAGACTCCTCCCCTTCTTCGTCGTCCGATCCCTCGTCGTCCGATCCCTCGTCGTCCGATCCCTCGTCGTCCGATCCCTCGTCGTCCGAAGATGAGGCCGCGAGCTATTGGGCAACGCTCAAGGGCGGTGTGCGCGAGGCGTTCGGCTCCCGCCTCGTGGCCCGGGCAACCCTGGTGGCGGCCCTCGTGCCCGGCTTCACCGCGCTCGACGAATACCTCCCGCTGCTCTCCCAGGAGAAGGGTGCGTCAACCGCGGCCGTACCACTGCTCTACGCCGTCACGGCTCTCGCCATGGCTGCCGGCAGCGCGCTCGCGTCACGCCCGTTCCCGCTGCTGGTGACGCTCCCGCTGGCGGCAGCACTGCTGGCTGTCGGCGCGCTCGTCCCCCACCTGGCCGGCATGGTCGCGGTCTCGGCGGCGTTCGGGCTGCTCGAGTACTCGATCATCCGCTCGGAGACCCGTCTCCAGGACACGATCACCGGCCCGGCCCGCACCACCGTGCTCTCGGTGGCCGGTTTCGGCGGGGAGGTCTTCGCCGTGCTGCTCTACGCCACCTTCGCGCTTCCGCTCGAGATGCCGCTGCTGTTCGCCCTCTGCGCCGTGCCCTTGCTGCTCACAGCGCTGATCGCTCGCCGTTGATCTTACCGTGGCCGCCGCTGCCATCCCTAGCCCCCACCCGCCTCGGGGATCGGGATGGAACTTACGCGCTGTCAAGCGAAACGAGACCGTTGTCCACAGCGAGCGGCCACCAGCGAACGCCGATATCCACAGGGCGGTCAGCCGCCGCTGTTCTCCATCTCGGCGTCCTCGGGGACGATGTCGTCGTCGCGGCTGTCGAGCCAGCCGTGCGGCAGGGAGACTTTGCCCGGGGCGTTGATCCGGCCACGCGGCTTGCCCAGCTCGGCCACCGGGAACGGCTCGCCCGGGTCGAGCTTGCCCAGCAGGTCGTCCAGCTCGGCCAGCGACGAGATCATGGCGAGCCGCCGCCGCAGTTCGCCGCCGATGGGGAAGCCCTTCAGATACCAGGCGACGTGCTTGCGGAAGTCGGCGCAGCCGTGCTTCTCGTCGCCGAGCGCGTCGACCAGCAACTCCGCGTGCCGCGACATGATCTTTGAGACCTCGCCCAGCACCGGCAGCACGGGCTTGTAGTCGGCGCCCTGCGTGAAGGCGGCCTCGAGGTCGGCGAAGAGCCACGGCCGGCCCAGGCAGCCACGGCCCACCACCACGCCGTCGACCCCGGTGTGCTCGACCATGCGCAGCGCGTCCGAGCCCTCCCAGATGTCGCCGTTGCCCAGCACGGGCACGTCGAGCGCCTGCTTGAGCGTGGCGATCGCATCCCAGTCGGCATTACCCGAGTAGCGCTGCTCGGCCGTGCGCGCGTGCAACGCCACCGCGGCCACGCCCGCCTCCTGAGCGGCCAGACCGGCTTCGACGTACGTCAGATGGTCGTCGTCGATGCCCTTACGCATCTTGATCGTGAGCGGAATGCCGTACGGCCGCGCCGCCTCGACGGCCTGCCGCACGAGCCGACCGAACAGTCGGCGCCGCCACGGCAACGCCGACCCCCCGCCGCGCCGGGTCACCTTGGGCACCGGGCAGCCGAAGTTGAGGTCGATGTGGTCGGCCAGCCCGTCCTCGCCGACCAGCCGCACGGCGGCCGCCGTCACGTCCGGGTCGACGCCGTACAGCTGCAGACTGCGAAAATCCTCGTCCTCGTCGAACGCGATCATCTTGAGCGTCTTGGGGATCCGCTCGACCAGCGCCCGCGTGGTGATCATCTCGCACACGTAGACGCCCCCGCCCTGCTCACGGCAGAGTCGCCGGAAGGCCACGTTCGTGATCCCCGCCATCGGGGCCAGCACAACGGGCGGTTTCACGGCGTGGTCGCCGAGCATGAGCGGTGCAGTCACGTCGTACAGGATAGTTGCCCTTCCTTCGTATCTTTGATTCATGGAGGCCCGGAAGACCAGCGCCTGGAAGAGCAACTACGTCGTGACCGACCGTGGTCGCGAGATCGCCACGTGGGACAAGTCGACCTGGAAGAGCGGCGGCGAGTTCACGCTCGAGGGCCGCCGCTACCGCGTCCGCTCCAACGGCTGGGGCAACAAGTACACGATGACCGACGACTCGGACACGGTCCTCGCCGCCGCCGACCGCGTGGGCCGCAAGCGCTGGACGGTGACTGCGGACGGCCAGACCTACCACTTCCGCCGCCGCTCCATCTGGGCCAGCGAGGAAGAGCTGGTGCTGGGCGAGACCCGGGTCGGCAGCGTCCGCAAGACAAGCTTCTGGCGCGGCGACGTGAACGTGGAACTCCCCAGTCTGACGCCCGCCCTGCAGCTCTTCATCCTCGGCGTGGTCATCAGCAAATGGGACGCCGAAGCAGCCGCAGCAGCCGCCTAGAGTGGCGGTGGCCAGGGTCGCCCGGAGAGGACCCGGCTCACCGAGTAGCGCCGCTCTATCCAGTTCTTGCTCACTGGGCAGACCCAGCCCACCAGCTCGAGAGCGGCGAACCGGATGTCGGCGATCGGCCGGTTGAACATCGGCTCGTGATGCGCCACGCGGTTGCGCGAAAGATGGGCCACCGCGATCGCGTCCTGAATTATCCGGCGATCAGCCTGGCCCGGGAAGACCTGGTGAAGGGTCTGGCGCCACAGTGTCGCGTCGTAGTGGTTGGCCAGAAGGTAACGCCAGAAACCCAGACTCAACTCCGCCACCACATGTCCTGGACTTTCGCGCCCACGAAGCCGTCGCCGCACACCTCGAACCACTTCGGCCTGGCGTGGCTGCAGAAGGCGGCCGGGATCCAGATACCACCTGGGCTCGGCGAACCGGCGAGTGGACCAGCTTGACAGGTTTTCGTGAATTGCGTTCCGCAGAACGACCTCGACGTGGCCGATCGTCGTCGCCAGGGCGGCCGACACGTGAGTGTTCCAGGCGTACAGATCGAGTGCCGCCGCTATGTCGCCGCCGGCGGCGACGACATACGGCCCCAGCCTTTCGGGCGACAGCCGGCGGGTCATAGTTCTCGTTTCGGTCAGGTCGGCACGCATCTCATGGCCTCCTCCCCCAGTGTCCGGTAGAGTTCTGACCGAAAACCCCGGACAGCCTCTGCTTGCATGCGGCCGGGGTTTCCGTTTGTCCAGAACCGCTTCGCGCGGGCACATACTAGACGCGCGACAACCTGTCTGGCATCAAGACCGGGCCGCCTGTGGACAGAGCGCGGGTCTGGCACAGTCGACTCATGGGCGTTGAGAACGGGGCGCGGCGGCTGGTTGTGGTTTTCGAGTCGCCGGTGGCTGAGGCGATTCTGCGGCTCACGCCGGATCTGGGCTTTCAGACTGTGCTGGTGGAGCCGGACGCGACCAGGCTCACCGGGACGCCGCGGGCCCGTGGGGACAGGGTCGTGCGCGACCTGGCGGCGGCCAACCTCGATGCGAACACCGATGTCGTCCTCACCGACCATGATCGGGCGGAGGTCGGGGACGTGCTCGTGGAGGCTTTGGCGGCCGAGACCCGGTACGTCGGGATCATGGGGAACCCCAAGAAGGAAGGGCCGCACGTGGCGGCCCTCCGCTCTCGGGGTGTGGGCGAGGAGCTGATCGCCCGGGTGCACCGGCCGATCGGGCTCAACATCCGGGCCCGGACGCCGGCCGAGATCGCCGTGGCGACCCTGGCCGGGCTCATCGCCGATCGCAACGACCGGCCCGGTGGGTTCGAGTTCTGAGACTCAGCAGCCGGGCAGGCGCTTGATCAGGTAGTCCTCGATCCGGCTGAGGGCGACCCGCTCCTGCTTCATGGTGTCGCGGTCGCGGACCGTCACCGCGTCGTCGGTCAGGGTGTCGAAGTCGACCGTGACGCAGAACGGGGTGCCGATCTCGTCCTGGCGGCGGTAGCGCCGGCCGATCGCCTGGGAGTCGTCGAACTCGACGATCCAGCGCTTGCGTAGCGTCTCGGCCAGCCCGCGGGCCTTGGGCGACAGCTCCGGGTTGCGGCTGAGCGGCAGCACCGCCACCTTGATCGGCGCCAGGCGCGGGTCGAAGCGCATGACCGTGCGCTTGTCGACGCCGCCCTTGGTGTTCGGGGCCTCGTCCTCGTCGTACGCCTCGAGCAGGAACGCCAGCACGGCCCGGGTGAGGCCGGCCGCCGGCTCGATCACGTACGGCACCCAGCGTTCCTGCTTCTCCTGGTCGAAGTAGGAGAGGTCGACGCCGGAGTGCTTGGAGTGGGTCGACAGGTCGTAGTCGGTGCGGTTGGCGATGCCCTCGAGCTCGGCGAACTCGGTGCCGCCGAACCGGAACCGGTACTCGATGTCGACCGTGCGCGTCGAGTAGAACGACCGCTTCTCCGCCGGGTGCTCGTAGAAGCGCAGGTTGCTCTCCGAGAGGCCGAGACCGCGGTACCAGTTCCAGCGTTCCTGGAGCCAGTACTCGTGCCACTTCTCGTCGGTGCCGGGCTCGACGAAGAACTCCATCTCCATCTGCTCGAACTCGCGCGTACGGAAGATGAAGTTGCCCGGGGTGATCTCGTTGCGGAAGCTCTTGCCGATCTGGGCGATGCCGAACGGCGGCTTCTTGCGGGCCGCGGTGGCCACGTTGTTGTAGTTGACGAAGATGCCCTGCGCCGTCTCGGGCCGCAGGTAGTGCAGGCCTTCGGCGCTCTCGGTCGGGCCCAGGAACGTCTTCATCAGGCCGTTGAAGTTCTTCGGCTCGGTGAAGGTGCCCTTGTTGCCGCAGTTGGGGCAGTTCAGCTCGGCGAGGGACCCCGGCGGCGAGCCGTGCTTCTCTTCCCACGCCTCTTCGAGGTGGTCGGCCCGGAAGCGCTTGTGACACGACTGGCACTCGGTCAGCGGGTCGGTGAACGCCTCGACGTGGCCGGAGGCGACCCACACGTCACGCGAGAGGATGACGGCGGAGTCGAGTCCGACGATGTCGTCGCGCTGCTGGACCATCGTGCGCCACCACTGGCGGCGGACGTTCTCCTTCAGCTCCACGCCCAGCGGACCGTAGTCCCAGGCCGAGCGGGTTCCTCCGTAGATCTCGCTGGAGGGGAAGACGAAGCCGCGGCGCTTGGCCAGGCTGACGACGGAGTCGATACGGTCGGCGGGCATGTTCCTCCTACGCCGGCTGGGTGTCGGCGGGGACAAGAATCGGGACGTACGATCAGGACAAAGGGAGAGATTACTCCCCGAGCTCGCACACCTCGAACGCGCCCGTGGACGTGTTCTGGTCGAGCGAGGCCTCCAGCTGGTCGCGCTGGCCGTCCTCGTAGGTGGCATCGACCGGCACGGTCATGTTGATCGTGTCGAGGGCGCCCAGCTGCCAGTCGGTGATCCGTTGGCCGCCCTCGATGCGGGTACGGAACTCGGACGCGGACTCGGCCCGCCTGGCCTGGGCGCAGAGTTGCCCGTACGCGTCGTCGTAGAGCCGCGCCTCGAGCGCCTCGAGGTAGTCGTCGACGGCGGCGTGCGCCTGCTCGTCGAGCGCACCCTGCACGGAGGTGCCGAGCCCGATCAGCGCGGCCACGCCGCCACCGCAGATGAGCAGCACGACACCGGCACCGATGCCCAGGCCCCAGCCGATGCGTTTGCCCTTGCCCTCGACGGGCGGGGCCGGGAACGGCGGCTGGACACCCGGCCCTGGCGGCGGGGCGGGAACGTGCGGCGCCGTCGTCATGACGCCAACATTAGTCGTCAGCGCCAGGGCTCGGCGGCCCGGTCACTTTCCGCGACCTCGACCGCGCCGCCCGGCGAAGCGTTGGCCAGCGTCTCGAAGGCGGACGGCTCGTCGACCGACCGGGCGAGCAGCGGGGTGGCGTGCACCTTGACGTCGAAGGCGCCCAGGGCCCGCCGGTAGGCTCCGACGGACTCCCACTCGGTGAGCAGGGTCCACGCGGCCGGGTCCTCGATCGCGCGGGTCAGCCGACCGGAGAGGTAGCCCGGGCAGGCGGCGAGAGCGGCCAGCGCGGCGTGCGCCTGCACGACGAAGCCGTCCTGGGTGTCGGGCGGGACGACAAAGCGGTTCAGCACAAGCATGCGACGAGGGTACGCAGCGAACAGGAGTGGCCAGTGACACCCATCCAACGCCTGTCCAAGGTGAGCCCGACCAAGGCGTTCATCGTCGCGCTGGTGGTGATGATCGCCGGCCTGTTCCTGCCCGGCATCGTCGGCGCCGCGCTGCTGGCCGTGCTGGCGGTCGGCCTGATCGCGCTGACCTTCACCACCTGGCCGGTGCAGACCCCGTCGACCCGCGTACTTCGCCTGCTGATCCTCAGCCTGCTCATCGCCGTGATCGTCGCCAAGGCGCTCTAGACATATGCGGTTTTGACAATCATTATCATTCTCGGAGACAGTGGTTGCTATGCGCCGCCGTCTGCTTCCTGCTCTGCTCGTCACCGCCGCTCTCGCCGGCTGCGGCGGCCAGGCCGGGACGGCGGACGGGAAGTTCGAGATCGTCACGGCGTTCTATCCGCTGCAGTTCCTCAGCGAGCGGATCGGAGGCGACGTGGTCAGCGTCACCAACCTCACCAAGCCGGGCGCCGAGCCGCACGACATCGAGCTCACCCCGCGCCAGGTCGGTGACGTCGCCGAGGCCAAGCTCGCGGTCTACATCAAGGGCTTCCAGCCGGCCGTCGACGAGGCGGTCGCCCAGGAGGCGAAGGACCGCTCGTTCGACGCCGCGTCGGTCGTGACCCTGCTGCCCGCCGGCGGCGAGGACGACCACGGGCACGAGCACGAAGAGGCCGGGCACGGCGAGGACCCGCACGTCTGGCTCGACCCGGTGCGGTTCTCGACGATCGCCGGGAAGCTGGGCGAGCGCCTCGCCGAGGCCGACCCCGAGCACGCGGCCGGCTATCGCGAGCGGGCCCAGGCCCTGGTGGCCGAGCTGGGCACGCTGAACACCGAGTTCGCCGACAGCCTCAAGACCTGCGAGCGCCGCGAGCTGGTGACCAGCCACACGGCCTTCGCCTACCTGGCGAGCCGCTACGACCTGCACCAGGTGGGTATCTCCGGTATCGACCCCGAGGCCGAGCCCTCGCCGCAGCGGCTCGCCGCCGTGGCCCAGGAGGCCCGGGAGACCGGCACCACCACGATCTTCTTCGAGACCCTGGTGAGCCCGGCCGTGGCCGAGACCATCGCGCGGGAGGTCGGCGCGAAGACAGCCGTCCTCGACCCGCTGGAGGGGCTCGTGGATGCCCAGGGTGACTACCTCGGGGTCATGCGGCAGAACCTGGCCACGTTGAAGACCGGATTGGGATGTTCGTGATGAGCGTGGAGAGCGGCAACACCCGCAGCGTCGTGACGGTGCGCCACGCCGCGGTCGGCTACGACGGCCGCGAGATCCTGCACGACGTCTCGTTCGAGGTCGGCGCGGGCGAGGTGGTGGCGATCCTCGGGGCCAACGGCTCCGGCAAGTCCACCCTGATCCGGACGATCCTGGGGCTGACCCCGCTCACCCGGGGCGAGATCGACCTGTTCGGCACGCCGCAGCGCAGATTCCGCGACTGGGCCCGCGTCGGCTACGTGCCGCAGCGCCTGGGCGCGGGCAGCGGCGTGCCCGCCACGGTCGGCGAGATCGTGGCCTCCGGGCGCCTGGCGCGGCGCGGCATCTTCCGGATGTCCCGGGCCGCCGACAAGACCGCGGTGCGCGACGCCCTGACCGATGTCGGCCTGCTGGATCGGATCAACGACCCGGTGACCACGCTCTCGGGTGGACAGCAGCAACGGACGCTCATCGCCCGCGCCCTGGCCGGCCAGCCCGATCTGCTGGTGCTCGACGAGCCGACGGCCGGGGTGGACGCGGCCAGCCAGGAGGCGTTCGCGGCCGCGCTGAGCCGGTTCCAGTCCACCGGCGGCGCGATCCTGCTGGTCGCGCACGAGCTCGGCCCGCTGCGGCCGCTGATCGACCGGGCGGTTGTGGTGCACGAGGGCCGCATCGCGCACGTGGGCCCGCCGCCCGAGCCGGCCGGCCACCACGCCGAGCCCGGCCACGACCACGTTCACCCGCACGCCGTGCCCCAGGCGACCGGCATCTGCGTCGCTCCCACCGACCGGATCGCGGCCAGCTAGCGATGGACCTTTTCCAGTACGACTTCATGATGCGGGCCCTGATGGGCGCGCTGATCATCGGCTTGGCCGCTCCCGCGCTCGGCATCTATCTGGTGCAGCGCCGGCTCTCGCTGATCGGCGACGGCATCGGCCACGTGGCGCTGACCGGCGTCGGGGTGGGCCTGCTGCTCAACCAGTCCCCCGTGCTCAGCGCGGTCATCGTGGCCGCGATCGGCGCGGTCGGCGTCGAGCTGATCCGCGAGCGCGGCCGCACCTCGGGCGACCTGGCCCTGGCGCTGCTGTTCTACGGCGGCATCGCGGGCGGCGTGGTGCTGGTCGCGCTCTCCGACGACGCCAGCAGCAACAGCCTGGTGCAGTACCTCTTCGGTTCGCTGATCACCACGTCCCCCGAGGACATCGCGGTGATCGCCGTGCTCGGGGCGGCGGTGCTGATCGCCATGCTGGCCTTCCGGCCGGCGCTCTTCGCGGTCTGCAACGACGAGGAATACGCCCGGGTCAGCGGCCTGCCGGTGCGCGCGCTCAACATCCTGATGGCGGTGACCACCGCCGTGACGGTCACGATCGCCATGCGTACGGTGGGACTGCTGCTCGTCTCGGCCCTGATGGTGATTCCGGTTGCCGCCGCCCAGCAGGTCACCCGCGGCTTCCGCACCACGATGGCCGCGGCGATGGCGATCGGCCTGGTCGCCGCGGGCGCCGGGGTCGTCGTCTCGGCCGAGGCCGACACCCCGCCCGGCGCCACCACGGTGATCCTGGCCCTGGCCGTCTTCGTCGCGATCACGGTCGGCGCCGCCGGTTGGCGCGTGGTGCGGCGACGTGTCCACCCGCCCCACGAAGTCGAACCACCTGACGTCGTCCTGCAAAAGGTCTGAGCCCACAATGACAACCACGCCCAGTAGCCAGGTCCTGCAGGAGGTCCGATGACGAGCGGATACGAGGCGTACGAATCCGCCGGCGAGCTGCTGCGAGCCCTGTCCGCGCCGATCCGGGTGGCGATCGTCGCCGAGCTGGGCGCCGGTGAACGCTGCGTGCACGAGCTGGTCGAGAAGCTCGGCGCGCCGCAACCCCTGGTCTCCCAGCACCTGCGGGTGCTGCGGGGCGCCGGGGTGGTCCGGGGTGCACGACGTGGCCGGGAGATCGCATACTCGCTGGTGGACGATCACGTCGCGCACATCGTCGCCGACGCGGTCAGTCACGCGAGGGAGGTCCGATCGTGAGCACCGAACAGAACGTCGGGCAGCGCAACACCAAGCAGCGCACCGCGGTGAGCGCCGTGCTGGCCGAGGCCGAGGGCTTCTACAGCGCGCAGGAGCTGCACGCCCGGCTGAAGGAACGCGGTGAGCGCGTGGGCCTGACCACGGTCTACCGCACCCTGCAGGGGCTGGCCGACGCGGGCGAGATCGACGTCATGCGCCCGCCCGGCGGCGAGCACCTCTACCGCCGGTGCAGCCAGGGCCACCACCACCATCTCGTGTGCCGGGAGTGCGGCAGCGCGGTCGAGGTGGAGGGCCCGGCGGTCGAGTCGTGGGCCGACAAGGTGGCGAGCCGGCACGGCTACGTCGACGTCTCGCACACGTTGGAGATCTTCGGAACGTGCCCCGTCTGCGCGAAGCGCTGACTTCGTCCCCATGGGACGCTGTGCGGCGTGAAGATCTATGCCGACCGGGTCCCCGCCGCCGTACGCCAGCTCCTCACCGACATCCTCGTGGTCCTCTGGGTCTATGCGTGGGTCCGGGCGGGCCTGTGGGTCAACGACATGGTCGAGAAGCTGGCTGTGCCGGGCGCCAAGCTCGAGAGCGCCGGCGGCGGCATCGCCGACAACCTGACCGACGCCGGCAGCAAGGTCGGCGGGGTGCCGCTCGTCGGTGACCAGCTGGTCAAGCCGTTCGAGGGGGCCGCCTCGGCCGCCCGGTCAATCGCCGAGGCCGGACGCCAGCAGCAGGACATCGTCGACACGCTGGCGCTCGTGGTCGCGCTGATCGCCGTGGCCGTTCCGCTGGCGCTGGTGCTGTTCGGCTGGCTCCCGCTGCGGTTGCGCTGGATGCGCCGGGCCGCGGTGGCTTCGGCCGTACGCGATCAGCCCGCCGGCCGCGACCTGCTGGCCCTGCGTGCCCTGGCCGGCCAGCCGCTGAACCGCCTGGCCAAGCTCGGCCCGGACATCGCCCAGAGCTGGCGCAACGGCGACGCCGAGGCGGTCGACGCGCTGGCCGAGCTCGAGCTCAGGAGACTCGGTCTGCGGTCTCGCCGGGGGTGACCTCCGTCCGGCTGACCCGCTCGTCCTCCTCCTCCTCCTCGTCCTCGTCCTCGATCCAGTTGCGCCGGAAGAACGGCACAGCGGCCCAGAAGGTGAGGAAGAAGGCGGCGGTGATCCCGGTGAAGACGAACGCGATCGGCCGGGCCAGGATGAAGTCGGTGACCAGCAGGACCGCGCTGACCATCGAGACCAGCAGGAAGAACAGCCCGCCGGTGGCCATCGCGTGGGCGTAGCGCACCAGCTCGGGCTTGCGGCCCTGCCGGAAGAGCGCCCGGTGGAAGGCGACCGGCGCGATGATCATCGCGGTGGCGCCGGCCGCGGCCAGCAGCGCCACCACGTAGACGTCCTTCTGGAACTGCGTGACCTCGGGGAACCGGTTACTGAAGGGCAGGGTCAGCAGAAAGGCGAACAGGATCTGGATGCCGGTCTGGGCGACCCGCAGCTCCTGCAACAGATCGGCGAAATTACGGTCCCAGCGCTGCTTCTCTGTTTCGTGCCTGCCACGTACCTCGTCTGCCATGACGCTGCGGATTCCCCAAAGTGAACAGAAATCAAACTCGGCCGATCCGGCGGAGCGCCGCCTCGGCGAGGGCGGTCGCGGCCTGCTCCGGTACCCAATGGCTGATACCCCGCATAGCAACCATTTCGTAGTCGGACTGGACCCAGTCGCGCGTACGCAGAGCGGCGGTCAGCGAGACCACACCGTCCTTGTCGCTCCAGACGTAGGTGGTGGGCACCTCGATGGGGCCGGGGCCGCCGGGTGGGTTGCCGGTTGCCGCGCGGTACCAGTTCAGGCCGCCGGTGAGCCGGCCCGGGTCGTCGCGCATCGCCTCGACGTACTTGTCGCCGCGGTGGCCGATCGGCTTGAACATGGCCCGCAGCACGGCGCCGTCCCGGGCCAGCAGCAACCGCTCGGCCTGCCGGGACTGGAAGACCTTGAAGTACGTCATCCGGGCCCGCTGGGACGCGCGCGTCCGCAGGACCAGGCCCAGCGCCTTGGGGTGCGGCACCGAGACGGCGGTCAGGGTGCGCAGGCGATCGGGGTGCGCCGAGGCCAGCCACCAGCCGACGATCGCCCCCCAGTCGTGCCCGATCACGTGGGCCGACTCGATGCCGAGCGCGTCGAGCACGGCCACCGCGTCGGCAGTCGGCTCGCTCAGGTGGTAGGCGCTGACCTCGGCCGGGCGGGCGCCGGGCGAGGTGCCGCGCTGATCCAGGGCGTACGTCCGGAGACCGGCGGCGTGCAACTTCGGCGCGAGCAGATCGAACTCGCGGTGGTCCTGCGGGAAACCGTGCAGCAGGAGCACCGGATCGCCGTCGGCCGGCCCGCCCTCGTACACGTCGAAGGTCAGGCCACGCGCCTTGATCTCCATGTGATCACTCCCTCGCTGTTCGGCGACCCGCTACGGTGTTACGTTCATCGAAACACAGCACAACAGCACCGAGCCTTGTCCTCGACGGTCACCGTACGTCGCGAACGAAGCTCGTCCGACAGGGGAGCGCACAGCGCTGAGAGTGCGGGCGACCGCAGACCCTCGCACCTGATCTGGGTAATGCCAGCGCAGGAAGTTCGGTCTTTTCTCCAGCCGCGCCGTGTCCCGGGCCCGCCCGGGAGACGGCGTGCGTCTCCTCCCGGTACAAACTGGGAGGTTCCAACCATGAACAACCGCTGGCGCACGATAGACATCGTGATCGCCTCGATCATCGCCGTCTCGTTCGGCGTGATCTTCTGGGCGTGGGGTCTGCTCTGGAACGGCCCCGCCGACGCCATCCCGCTGCCCGGCCGGGCCGTGCTCTACGGCGTCTGGCTGGTGCCGGCCGTGCTCGGCGCGCTGATCGTGCGCAAGCCGGGCGCGGCGTTCTACACCCTCTCGCTGGCCTCGCTCGTCTCGGTGGCCATCGGCGTGAGCTGGGGCTGGACGATCGTCGTGCAGGGCCCGCTGGAGGCGCTGGGCGCCGAGCTGATCTTCGCGATCTTCGCCTACAAGGTCTACCGCCTGCCGGTGGCGCTGCTGGCGGGCGCGACGGCCGGGGTGGTGGCCGCGGTCTACGACGCGTTCGTCTGGTACGGCGGCACGTCGTGGGCCACCATGCGGATCCCGTACATCCTCATCACCGGGGTGTCGGCTCTGGTCATCGCCGGGCTCGGCAGCGTGCTGCTGACCCGCGCGCTGGCCCAGACCGGCGTTCTCGATCGTTTCCCGGCGGGCCGGTCGCGCGCGCTCGTCTGATTTGGTTCGATTGGTAGATATGAGTGAGGTCGTCCTCCGCGGATTCGGCTGGCGGCATGCCGGCCGGCGCGCCTGGGCTGTCCGCGACGTCGACCTGCACATCGCGCACGGCGAGCGGGTGCTCCTGCTCGGTCCCTCCGGGGCCGGCAAGAGCACCCTGCTCGCGGCGCTGGCCGGCCTGCTCCCGGAGGACTCGGGCGAGGCCGCGGGCACGATCGAGATCGACGGCCTCGATCCGCTCAAGGCCCGCCACCGCGCAACAACCGAAGCCTGGTCCTCCGGACGGCACGGAGAACCCGGGCAAGGGGTGGGCATCGTCTTCCAAGATCCGCAGACCCAGCTGGTCATGGCCCGCAGCGGCGACGACGTGGCGTTCGGCCTGGAGAATCGCGGCGTGCCGCCGGCCCAGATCTGGCCCCGGGTCAGCGACGCGCTCGACCGGGTCGGCTTTCCCTACCCGATCATCCGGTCGACGGCAGCGCTGTCCGGCGGCGAGGCACAGCGGCTGGCGCTCGCCGGGGTGCTGGCGCTGCGGCCCGGCCTGCTGCTGCTCGACGAGCCGACCGCCAATCTGGACCCGGCCGGCGCCGAGCTGGTGCGCGAGTCGCTCGCCGCGCTGCGGGACCAGACCACGATCCTGGTCGAACACCGGGTGGCCGAGGCGCTGCCCCTGGTCGACCGGGTGGTCGTGCTCGAGGCGGGTGGCGGGGTGCGAGCCGACGGCGCGCCCGAGATGGTGTTCGCGGCGTACGGCGACCGGCTGGCCGACGAGGGCGTCTGGGTGCCCGGCTTCACGATCCCCCCGCTCAAGTCGGCCACCCCGCCCGGACCCGAGCTCGTCCGTGCTTCGCAGGTGGCGGTGAGCCAGAGACTCGCGCCGGTGTCACTGGCCGTGAACGCCGGCGAGGTGCTGGCCGTGACCGGCCCCAACGGCGCCGGGAAGTCGACGCTGGCACTGACGCTCGGCGGCCTGCTCGCGCCGACCGGCGGCCGGGTGCACGGCTTCGGCGACGACCGCCCGCCGCACCGGTGGCGGGCGGCCACCCTGACCGGGCGGATCGGTTCGGTCTTCCAGAACCCGGAGCACCAGTTCGTCACCGCCCGCGTCGCCGACGAGCTGGCCGTCGGCCCGCGGCGGCTGGGCCGGTCAGCGGCCGAAGTGACCCGGATCGTCGACGATCTGCTCGACCGGCTGCGCCTGAGCAAGCTGGCCGGGGCCAACCCGTACACGCTCTCGGGCGGCGAGGCCCGCCGCCTGAGCGTGGCCACCGCGCTGGCCACCGCGCCCCGCCTGCTGGTGCTCGACGAGCCGACCTTCGGCCAGGACAGGCGCACCTGGATCGAGCTGGTCACCCTGCTCGCCACGCTGCGCGACGACGGCCACGGCATCGTCGCGGTCACCCACGACGACGACTTCGTGCAAACTGTGGCCGACCGCACCCATCGCCTGGGCTCCGCCCGCGTGCGCGATCCCCTCCCCCACCGCCGCCCCGGCGGCGGCCCATGACTCTCGCGCTCCAGCCCGTCGCGAACCCCTCGGCCCCGCTGGCCCGCCGCAACCCGGTGGCCAAGCTGGCCGCCGCGCTGCTCTTCTCGCTTCCGCTGATCTCCACACTCGACCCGCTGACCCCCGCCATCGCGCTCGCTGTCGAACTGGCCGTCGTCCCGCTCTTCGGCCTGCGGTACTCCACCCTCGTCCGGCGGGCCTGGCCGTTGCTGATCGGCGCGTTCGGCCTGCTGGTCACGATGGTGCTGTTCGCCGCCGAGCGCGGTGGCTCGCTGCTGCTGAACCTGGGCCCGTTCGACGTCACCACCGGCGTGCTGATGGCAGCGCTCGGCCTGATCCTGCGTCTGTTCGCGGTGGCCGTTCCCGGCGTGCTGGTCTTCGCCACCACCGACCCGACCGACCTGGCCGACGCCCTGGTGCAGAACGCGAAGGCGCCGGCCCGGTTCGCCCTCGGCGCGCTGGCCGCGTTCCGCCTGCTGCCGCTGCTCGGCGCCGAATGGCAGATGCTGACGCTGGCCCGCCGGGCCCGCGGCATCGACGCCGGCCGCAATCCGGTGGCCGTGCTGCGACTCTTCGTCTCGACGGCCTTCGCCCTGCTGGTCGGCGCCCTGCGGCGGGGCGGCCGGCTCGCGGTGGCGATGGACGCGCGCGGCTTCGACTCGGGGGTTCCCCGCACGTACGCCCGGAGGCAGGTCTTCCGCCGGGCCGACGCGATGCTCGTGGCCGGCGCGGCGGTGCTGTCGGCCCTGATCCTCGGCACCACGATCGCGCTGGGCCTCTTCCGCCCGATCATCTGACCCGCCGCCGCTGAGCCGCCGCCTCCCCCGCCCACGAGGGAGGGAAGCGGGCTGACGCTACCCGATCAGCACTGACCGCCGCGTTCGTCATCCACAGGCGGCCACCCTTGACTTTCGGCAGTAGTGGCGGGCCGGGCGCGTCGATAACCTGGCCGGATGCGGGGACGGCGGGAGTGGCTGGCCGACGGGCTGCTCGGGGCGGTGCTCATCGCGCCGGTCCTGGTGCACCAGGTGATGAACGGCGACGTGCTCAGGGTCCTGGCCGCGCTCGTGGTCGCAGCCGTGCTGGTGGTGACCGTGCGGCGGTCGCCGGTGGTGGGTCTGCTGGTGGTGCTGGTGGGCACGCTGGCCGACGGGAACTTCGTGTTCGGCCTGCCGGTGATGAGCTACCTGGCCGGGTTGCGGACGGAACGGATCCGCGTGGTCGCCGCCGCGTTCGCGGTGATCGCGGCCGGCGGGACGGCGCTCAACTTCACCGTGTTCGGCACCAGCCTGGGCGAATGGTTCTTCCTGGCCATGTCGCTGTTGCTGCTCGGCGTCTTCCCGTGGCTGGCCGGGCGCTACCGGGCGCAGCAGACCCGGCTCGTGTCGGCCGGGTGGGAACGCGCGGCCCGCCTGGAGTACGAGCGACGGCTGGTCGTGCGCGAGGTGCGGCTGCGCGAGCGGGCCCGCATCGCGCAGGAGATGCACGATTCGCTCGGGCACGAGCTGAGCCTGATCGCCCTGCACGCCGGCGCCCTCGAAACCACTCCGGGGCTGGCCGAGAAGCAGAGCGCCACTGCCGGCCGCATCCGCGAGTCGGCCGCCGCCGCCACCGACCGGCTGCGCGAGATCATCGGGGTGCTGCGCGACGAGGACGACGCGGCGCCCCTCGAGCCCGCCGGGGAACAGGCCGAAGCGCTGGTCGAGCGGCACCGGGCGACCGGGATGACTGTCCTGCTCACGCGGACGGGCGACCTGCCCCCACCGGCCGCGCCGACCGTCCACCACGTGCTGCGCGAGGCGCTCACCAACGCGAGCCGGCACGCGCCGGGCGCCACCGTACGGGTCCTGATGGCCGACGACGGCACCCGATCGACCGTCTCGGTGACGAGCGAGGCGCCGGCCACACCGCCCCGGCCCGCGGCAACGACCGGGCTGGGCCTGGCCGGGCTGCGGGAACGACTGCGCCTGGCCGGCGGCACCCTGACCGCCGAGCCCACTCCCGACGGGGGCTTCCGCACCACGGCCGAGATTCCGCACGATGCCACGCCTGTGCTCGACAACCCGCCGGTGGAGGAGGAGATGCACGATGCCCGGCGTCGCGCGCGCCGCAGCCTGGCCGCCGCGATCCTCACTCCGCTCGTGCTGGCCACGGTCACCGCAATCGGCTACTACCCGTTCGCGGTCGCCGGCTCGGTGCTCGACGAGGCCGCGTTCGACGCGATGAGGACGGGCACACCGCGGGCCGATCTCGTCGACGTGCTGCCGGCCCGCCAGACACCCGGCGACCGGCCCCGGGGTTGCGAGCTCTACACCGACGGCAACTTCCCGATGGCCGGCGCCACCTACCGGCTGTGCTTCACCGACGGCCGCCTGACCGGCAAGGAACGACTGCGGTGAAGGTGCTGATCGCCGACGACGAGGCGATGATCCGGGCCGGCATCCGCGCGATCCTCGACAACGACGCCGGCATCGAGGTGATCGCCGAGGCCGGGGACGGGATCGAGGCGGTCGACCTGGTGCGGCGGCACCGGCCCGCCGTCGTGCTGATGGACATCCGGATGCCGCGGCGCGACGGGCTGGCCGCGGCGGCCGAGATCCGGCGGGTCGCGCCCGCCACCGGCGTGCTCATGCTGACGACGTTCGGCGAGGACGAGTACATCGTGCGTGCCATCGCCGCCGGGGCGGCCGGCTTCCTGCTCAAGTCGAGCGACCCGCGCGAGCTGACCGCGGCGATCCGGGCGGTCGCGGCGGGCGCGGCCTACCTGTCGCCGCGAGTGGCCCACCGGGTCATCACCGAGCTGGCCGGCGCACGGCTGGGTGCGGGAGCCGAAGCCCGGTCGAAGGTGGATTCCCTCACCGGCCGGGAGCGCGAGGTGCTGGCCCTGATCGGTGAGGGACTGTCCAATGCGGAGATCGGGCGGCGGCTCTTCCTCGTCGAGGGCACCGTGAAGGCGTACGTCAGCAGCCTGTTGAGCCGGCTCGGCGCGCGCAACCGGGTGCAGGCGGCGATCGTCGCCTACGAAGCCGGGCTGGTCTAGGCATCGCGGCGGTCGAGCAGGCGGGCGCCGATCAGGAAAGCGGCGGCCGCCCAGGCTGTCACGATCAGCAGCCCCGCGTACGAGTTCTCGTTGAGGAACCGCTCGCCGGCCACCCCGGGCAGGGCGTCGGCGATCGTGTTGAGCACGGCCAGATCCGGCACCTGGAGCAGCGGCGGCACCACCACGACCAGCATCAGCAGCACCACGAGGGTGACCACCGGCCCGCGCAGCGCCGCACCGAGGCCGACCGCGAACACGCCGAGCAGGGCCAGGTAGAGGCCCATCTTCGGGGCCGCGGCCCCCATCGAGCTGTCGTCCAGGATCGAGGCGGCGACGAGCGTGCCCACGAAGCCGACGATCGTGCCCGCGACCAGCGTGACGGCGGCGACCACCACGCTCTTGGCCAGCAGCAGCCGGGGCCGCAGCGGGGTCCAGGTGAGCGTGGCCCGGATCGTGCCGGCCGAGTACTCGCCGGTCATCACCATCGAGGCCAGAGCGATGAAGGCCAGTTGCGCGAAGCTCAGGCCGAGCGCGGCGATCTCCCCGGCCGAGCTCTCGTCGATGTCGCCGTTCCTCGCGTAGAGCGCGTACTGTCCGGCGCCCGCGGCCATGAGCACGAGTGCGGCGGTGAGCGCCCACCACACCGTACGAGTGCTCCAGAGTTTGATCCATTCGGCGCTGATCGTGGCTCGTAGCATCGTCATCGGAGCGCGCTCCCCTCGGTCAGCGTGTAGTAGGCGTCCTCCAGCGAGGCGTGCCCGGCCAGGATCTGCTCGATCGGCGCGTCGGCCAGCAGCCGCCCGTTGCAGATGACGATCAGGTGGTCGGCGGTCACCTGCATCTCGCTGAGCAGGTGGCTCGAGACCAGCACCGTGCGGCCCTCGGCGGCCAGGTCGCGCATCAGGCCCCGGATCCAGCGCACCCCGTCCGGGTCGAGGCCGTTGACCGGCTCGTCGAGGATCAGCACCGGCGGGTCGCCGAGCAGCGCGCCCGCGATCCCCAGCCGCTGCCCCATGCCCAGCGAGTACGTGCCGGTCCGCTTGCGGGCCGCTCCGCCGAGTCCGGCCAGGGCCAGCACCTCGTCGACCCGTGCGGCCGGGATGCCGTTGCTGCGCGCCATGGCGAGCAGGTGGTTTCTTCCCGTACGGCCGGGGTGAGCCGCCTTGGCCTCGAGCACGGCCCCGACCTTGCGCAGGGGCCAGGCGTACGAGGAATAGGGTCGCCCGTCGAGGAGCGCGCGCCCCGACGTCGGGCGGTCGAGCCCGAGGATCATGCGCAACGTGGTCGACTTGCCGGCGCCGTTGGGTCCGAGAAACCCGGTGACCAGGCCGGGCCGCACCGCCAGATCAAGCCCGTCGACGGCCAGGGTGGCGCCGTATCTCTTCGTCAGTGTCTGCAGGGTTATCACCATGCGCCGCACGGTAGAACCGCAGGTGCCGCCGCCACCCGACCCGAACGGCAGTCGCGCGTACTGACGAAAGTCATGCTCGATACACGGGCTGTTGATCTACCGCCGCGAATGTGTGCTGGAGTCCGCATGCGTCAATCTGTGGGAGATCACCGATATGGGTCACGGCCACGACCATCACCACCACCACGACAACGTGCACGAGGGCAGCGACGTCTCGCCCGCTCTCGACCTGACCATCCCGGACAGCGAGCTCTCGCCGTCCGACGTGTCCCGCCGTGGGTTCCTGCGCGGCGCGGGCCTGCTCGGCGCCGGTGCGGCCGCGTCTGTGCTGGCCAACCCCGCCCCGGCTGTGGCCCACGGGCAGAATTCGTCGGGAAAGGGGCTAGTTTGGCTGTCTGGTGACCACCACATTCACACCCAGTACAGCTCGGACGCCCAGTACCGGGTGATCGACCAGGCCCGGCACGGCCGCGCCTTCGGCCTCGACTGGGTCGTCATCACCGACCACGGCAGCGCCACCCACGCCAAGATCGGCGTCGACAAGGTCAACCCGGACATCCGGGCCACCCGCGACGAACTGCGCGACCTGCTCACGTTCCAGGGTCTGGAGTGGAACATCCCGGGCGCCGAGCACGCGACCGTCTTCGTCACCCCGAGCCGGAACGAGGTCGAGGTCCTCAAGAAGTTCGAGCAGAGCTACGACGGCTCGCAGCTGCCCGCCACCAACACCACCGAGCAGAACGAGGCGGCCGCGATCGCCGGCATCAAGTTCCTCGCCTCGCAGGTGAAGGCGCGCAAGGTGGACGGCGCGCTGTTCTTCGCCAACCACCCGGCCCGCCGCGGGATCGACTCGCCGCACGAGATCCGCAACTGGCGCGACGCCGACCCGACCGTCGCCGTTGGCTTCGAGGGCGCGCCCGGCCACCAGGCCGCCGGCATCCCGGCCCCGAACGGCCGCGGCGGCGCCCGCGGCTACTACGACAACAACCCGTCGGCCGCCTCGTTCCCGGGCTACCCGCTCGAGAGCTACCGCACCTGGGGTGGCTTCGACTGGATGACCGCCACCGTCGGTGGCCTGTGGGACAGCCTGCTCGCCGAGGGCAAGGCGTGGTGGATCACCGTCAACTCGGACTCGCACGTCAACTACCTGGACCAGTCGGACCGGGGACCGGGCAGCAACTTCGAGGTCAACGGCAAGTACAACGACCCCGTCCACACCGGCAAGACGCTGACCACGGCGGGCGACTTCTGGCCCGGCTTCTACGGCCGCACCACGGTCGGCGCCACGTCGTGGGGCTACAAGCAGGTCATGGACGGCCTGCGCGCGGGCCGGGTCTGGGTCGACCACGGCCGGCTGATCAAGGGGCTGGACGCGCGCGTCCGCGTGGCCGGCGACCGCCGCTCGGCCACCGGCACCGGGCTCGGCGGCGTGCTGCACGTCAAGCGCGGCACCACCACCGAGATCACCCTCGACATCGACCTGCAGGACGTGCCCAACTGGGCGCAGTTCGTCCCGGTGCTCAAGCGCGTCGACCTCATCGTCGGCACGGTCACCGGCCCGGTCACCGAAAAGGACGCCTACACCGCCCCCGACACCAAGGTGGTCAAGTCGTTCGAGGTGTCCAAGACCTCGGGCCGGGTGTCGATCACGTACTCGTTCGGCCGCCTCGACAAGCCGTTCTACGTGCGGGTACGCGGCACCGACGGCAACCGCACCCAGCCCGGCCTGATGGGGGTGGGCGTCGACCCGTACGGACCGAAGCTCGACGTCATCGGCGACGCCGACCCGTGGGGCGACCTGTGGTTCTACACCAACCCGATCTGGGTCCTGCCCAAGTGACCCTGTACCGCTCGGTTGCCGGCCCCTCGGTTCTCGGCGTTTCGCTCGGGCACCGGGAGGTCGGCGCGGCCGATCACTGGATCCTCTCGCTCGACCCGGCGCCGTCGCTGGCGTGCACGCACCTGGTCCGGACGCCGTTCCCGCACGTGGCGATCAGCCTGGTCGGCGCGTCCGCGTCCGCACCGGCCTCGCCGGCTCCGCTTCAGACGGCCGCCGACGAGGCAGCAACCGGGAAATTCGGCCGCGCGGTGATCTTCCCCGGCTCGCGGGACCTGACCGGCACCCTCTCCGTCGGCGAGGTGCTGTCCCGCAGCGCGATCGACCGGGTCGAGGTGCTGGGCTCCGGTCCGGCCGACGAGGCGCTGAAGCTCGACACGCGCGACTTCGTCCGGCCGCAGTTCCGCGGGGGCGACCTCGTTCTGGTGACGATGCCGGCCGCGGGCGGCCTGCTGGTGCCGTTCGAAACGCGGGACCCCACCCCCTGCTGCGCCGACCACGCCTAGCCGATTCTCTACGCTGGGCCGGTGCCTCGTAACTCGCTGCAGTCCAAGCTAGCCGACCCGCAGCGCGGGGTGATGCTGTTCAGCATCACCCCGCCGCGCCGCAACACCGCTCCCGAGCGGGTCAAAGAGATCGCCGAGATCACCGTGCGCCGGCTGTCCGGCCTGGACCTCGACGGCCTGATCCTCTACGACATCGACGACGAGTCCGACCGCGTCGCCGGGGAGCGCCCGTTCCCGTACCTGCCGACCCTCGACCCGGCGTCGTACTACGCCGACCACCTCGGCGACTGGGACCGGCCCACGGTGATCTACCGCTGCGTCGGCAAGTACACCGAGGACGAGCTGCGCGGCTGGCTGGCCACGGCCGACGCCGCCCGCACGCTGAGCGTCTTCGTCGGCGCCTCCTCCGGGGGCAAGCCCGTGCAGACGTCGCTGCGGCGGGCCCAGCAACTGCACGCCGAGGTACGCCCCCAGTTGCCGCTGGGAGCCGTCGTGATCGGCGACCGCCACACCCGCCACGGCGACGAGCACCTGCGCATGCTGACCAAGCAGGAGCGCGGCTGCACATACTTCATCTCCCAGGTCGTGTACGACCTCAACGAGACGAAGAACCTGGTCTCCGATTACTTCTACGCCTGTCGCGAGGCCGGCATCACCCCGCGTCCGCTCATCTTCACGCTGTCGCTCTGCGGGTCGGCCAAGACGCTCGAGTTCCTGGGCTGGCTGGGCGTGCAGGTCCCGCCGTGGCTGGCCACCGAGCTGCTCGAGTCCTCCGATCCCCTGGCCACCTCTCGCCGCGAGGCCCTGGCCATCGCCGAGGACCTGAAGGCCTTCTGCCGACGCCTCGGCATGCCCTACGGCTTCAACGTCGAGAGCGTCTCCATCCGCAAGGCCGAGATCGAGGCCTCCACCGAGCTGGCCCGCGAGATCGCCACCCTGCTCCGCGGCTGACCTCAGCCCAGGCGGGCCAGATCCTCAGCGGTGAGACGCACGGCGCCGGCGGCGATGTTGTCCAGCAGATGCTGTTCGTCGCCGGTGCCGGGGATGGCGAGGACGTTGCCGCCCTGGTGCAGTGTCCACGCCAGACGGATCTGATGCTCGGTGACGTGGTGGGCGGCGGCGATTTCGCGTACGGCGTTGTCTGTGCCCGCGGTGGGGCCGCCCTCGCGGCCGGGGCCGGCGATGGCGAAGAACGGCACGAAAGCCATGCCCCTCGACGCTGCTTCTTTCACGAGCGCAGCGTCCCGGCGAAGGTCGACGGCGAAGCTGTTCTGAACGCAGACGATCGGGGCGACAGCGGCAGCCTCGTCGATCTGGGTGAGGGTGGCGTTCGAGATGCCCAGGTGCCGGATCAGGCCCTCGTCGCGCAGGGCGGCCAGCGCCTCGAAGCGCGGGGCCACGGGCGCGGTGCGGCTGGTCAGGCGCAGGTTGACCAGGTCGAGACGGTTCACCCCGAGGCGGCGCAGGTTCTCCTCGACCTGGGCTCGCAAGCGGGCCGGGGTGTCGGCGGTCTCCCAGTCGCCTTCCGGCCTCAAGCCCGGACCCACCTTGGTGGCGAGGAACAGGCTTCCGTCGTACGGGAAAAGGGCCTCCCGGATCAGCTCGGTGGCATACCTCCGGGGGCCGCTGCCGGTGTCGATGATGCCGCCGGGGCTCACGTAGAAGGCGGCCGTGTCGATGTGGTTGACGCCCAGTTCGACCGCCCGGCGCAGGACGCGGATCGCGACGCTGCGGTCGGGGTTCGCGGTGAGCCGCATCGAGCCGAAGCCCATGCGGTTGACGACCTGATCGCCGAGCTGCCAGGCGCCGGCGGCGTGTGCAGTGATCATCGCGGCAACGCTAGGGCGACATCTACCCGAAGGCACTCCGCCGTCCGCTCGATACCGTTTTGTACACACCTTTGCTAGCTTGTTTAAACACGGAATGATGCGTACGTGCCGGCGGTTGTCGCGGTCATGACGACGATTGGAATCATCGGTAGCGGGAACATCGGCGGCACGGTGGCGCGACTCGCGGTCGCGGGCGGCTACGACGTGGTGGTGAGCAACTCCCGCGGTCCCGAGACCCTCAAGGACTTCACCGACGAGCTCGGCCCCAAGGCTCGCGCAGCGAGCGCGGCCGAGGCCGCGGCGGCCGGCGACATCGTGGTGGTGAGCGTGCCGTTCAAGGCGTTCCCGCAGCTGCCGGTGGCCGAGCTGGCCGGCAAGGTCGTGCTCGACACGAACAACTACTACCCGCAGCGCGACGGCGCCTTCGAGGCGCTCGACGAGGGCGAGAAGACCAGCGCCCAGCTCGAGCAGGAGGCGCTGGGCTCGGCGCGCGTGGTGAAAGTGTTCAACAACATCTACTCGGGCCACCTGGCCTCGCTGCCCCGCCCGTCGGGCTCGGCTGACCGCTCGGCCCTGCCCATCGCGGGCGACGACGCGGCCGCGAAGCAGACAGCCACCGAGTTCCTCGACGCCATCGGCTACGACGCGGTCGACGCGGGGACGCTGGCCGACAGCTGGCGCCAGGAGCCAGGTACTCCGGTCTATGGCCCGCCCTACGGCACGTACGGAGTAGAGGCCGGCACTCCTGCGAGCGCCGACCAGATTCGCCAGGCGCTGGCCGAAGCCAAGCGCTGACCTGTCAGGAGATCGTGCCGGGCTCCGCGAGCCATTGCACGCGCTGCCCGGTCACCTCCGAGACGCATTCGAACCCTTTGTCGTAGTGCAGCAGCACCATCTCGTGCTCCTCAGCCGTGGCCGCCGCCAGCAGGTCGAGGGGACCGACCGCTCGGTGACGGCCCTGATCGGCCAACTGTTGCTGCACTTCCTCTGCCCGCTCGAAGGCTCGGTCGGGCATGACCACCCATCGGTACGACTCCCGCAAGTTGGCGATCATCTCTTCACGGTGTTCTCGCGACTTGGCGCTGAAGAGAATCTCCAACTCGCTGAGAGGGCAGACCACCAGCGTGCCGCGCCTGACCTTGTGATCCCAGGCGGCGCGAACGCCAGGATTCGTCGTCAGTCGCACGTAGGCGCTGGTGTCGACCAGGTAACTCGCCTGGCTCATATGCGGTAGTTCCTCTTGTCGAGCAGGATGTCGAAATCGCCCGCATCCCCCATCTTGCCGAGCCGCTCGAACGCCTCCCCGCGCCGCTGCTGGTCGGCCGCGTCCTGAACCGCGGCTTCGACCGTCTTCTCGTGTGTCTCCGTGCCGAACATCCGGGCGGCGAAAGCCAGCACCTCGCGGTCGATCTCGACCTCAATTTTGATCTTGGTCGCGCTCATCAACGCCTCCATTCGGTCACCTCCTCTCATCTTAGCGCCTAGACGACTAGCGCCTAGTTGTTATATGACTAGACTAGTCACCCGACCATAAGAATGCAACATAGGTACAGCTCGCACTTCTCGCGGGAGCGCGATCCGATTCTCGTCGCATCCGACCCCTGCCAAACCCGTCGCCAACTGCGCGAACATGCCGTGAGAGCGCTCTCAGGCCCTGGACGCGCCATCGACGGTATTGCTCGCCGGGCTGCCCGAAACCGGGTTGGAGCTGCGACTATGTGGGCGTGCTGGTTGCTTTCTCTGTGACGCCGCTCGGCGTCGGTGACTCCGTCGGTGATCTCGTGGCCGAGGCGGTGCGCGTGGTGCGCGCCTCCGGGCTGCCCAACCGCACCGACGCGATGTTCACCACGATCGAGGGCGAATGGGACGAGGTGATGGCCGTCGTGAAACAGGCCGTCGACGCGGTGGCCGCGCACGCGCCGCGGGTCAGCGTGTCCCTCAAGGCGGACGTGCGCCCCGGCGTCACCGGGGCCCTCGACGCCAAGGTCGAACACATCGAACGGGCGCTGCGCGAATGAGGCGCCTGATCATGTGGGACATCGACCACACCCTCCTGCGCGGCGGCGGCGTCACGACGATGGCCTGGCAGGCGGCCTTCACCGCCGTCACCGGGGTGGCTTGGCGCGAGACACCGAACTTCGGCGGGCGCACCGACACCGACGTCTGCGCCGAAGTCTTCGCGACGCATGGGGTCACCGACTGCACGCCCGAGAAGTTCTTTCCGCGGTACGTGGCCGAGGTGCACCGGGTCAAGCATCTGTTCGCCGAGCAGGGCACCCTGATGCCCGGCGTGCGGGCGGTGCTGGCCCGCCTGGGCGACGACCCCGGCGTGGTGCAGACGCTGGTCACCGGCAACGTGCCCGAGGTGGCGGCGGCCAAGGTGGCTGCCTTCGACCTCAGCGCCTCCTTCGACGCCGAGGTCGGCGGCTACGGCACCGACGACAGCGTGCGCGCCACCCTGGTCCGCCGCAGCCTGGAACGGGCCGAGGCCAAGTACGGCGAGCCCTTCCAGCCCGTCGTCATCGGCGACACCGTCCACGACGTGACCGCGGCCCTGGCCAACGGCGCGTACGCCGTCGCCGTGGCCACCGGCAGAACCAAGATGGCCGACCTGGCCCTGGCCGGCGCCCACGCGGTGCTCCCGGATCTCTCCGATGTCGACGCCGCCGTCAGCGTCCTCCTGGCCGAAGCGGACCCGCTCGACCAGCCCCTGACCCACTGACCAGCCAGGCCAGGCCCATGATCGCCAACCAGCCGAACCCCACCCTCCCTGGGGGAGCCCCCGCAGTCCATTGTCCCGAAAATCCGGGCATCACCGCGGGCAGCCTGTGGGCAGGCGGGAATTGTGGATAACTTCGGCCGGCGTGACGTGACGGTGTGCCCAGCTCCGGCGCCGGCCCGGGCCGCCGTCAGGGCAGGCGCAGCTCGGGTGGAAAACCTGTCCAGCGCAGATCGGGCGGCAGGTGGGTGAGGTCGTTGAAGACCAGGGGCGACACTGGGACGCCGGGGGTCGCACTCCAGCGCAGCACGGTCACGCCGGTGTTGGCCGAGTTGAGCGCGGACCACCGGGCGGCCGGCGCGTCGAGGACGGCGCGCACGAACCAGCCGACCTGGAACATATGGGTGATGCACAGTTCGTCGGCCGGCGGGTCGGCGAAGCGCGCCACCATCGCCTCGGCCGCCGCGGGGTCTTCGGTGGGGTCGGAGTCGGTCAGCTCTTCGGCCGCCACGACCGGCACCCCGGGCAACGCCGCGGCCACGATCGACGCGGTCTGAACCGCACGAGGGAGCGGGCTGTGGCTGATGCGCGTGATTCCCGCACCGGCCAGCCGCTCGCCGAGCAGTTCGGCCTGACGCCGTCCGGTCGCGGACAACTCCATGCCACCCGGCGCCGCCTCAGCATGCCGCGCCAACCAGAGCCGGCTCACCAGTCACCGCCCGCGAAACCGCAGCCAACGCCCGCGAAACCGCAGCCAACGCCCGCGAAACCGCACTCAGCGCCCACAACACCGCCGTCAGAAGCGCAGACACCGGCCGGGCGACGACAGCGGACCATCAGGTCGGGCTGACCGGGTTGGGGACGGCGCCGCCGAAGCGGCGGTCGCGGCTGGCGTACAACTCGCACGCATACCACAGGTGGCGGCGGTCGAAGTCGGGCCAGAGGGTGTCGAGGAAGACCAACTCGGCGTAGGCCGACTGCCAGAGGAGGAAGTTCGACGTACGCTGCTCGCCCGAGGGCCGCAGGAAGAGATCGACCTCAGGCACCTCGGGGTGGTAGAGGTATTTGGCGATCGTCTTCTCATTGATCTTGGATGGGTCGAGCTTGCCCGCGGCGACGTCGCGCGCGATCGCGGCCGTGGCGTCGGCGATCTCGGCCTGGCCGCCGTAGTTGACGCAGAACTGCAGGGTGAGCTTCTTGTTCTTCTGGCTCATCTGCTCGGCCGTCTCGAGCTCGGAGATGACGCTCTTCCACAGCCGGCCCCGGCGGCCCGACCACACGACGCGTACGCCCAGGTCGACCAGCTGGTCGCGGCGGCGGCGGATGACGTCGCGGTTGAAGCCCATGAGGAAGCGCACCTCTTCGGGCGACCGCTTCCAGTTCTCGGTCGAGAACGCGTACGCCGAAAGGTAGGGGATGCCCAGCTCGATGGCGCCCTCGATGGTGTCGAACAGCGAGTGTTCGCCCTGCTCGTGGCCCTTGGTGCGGGACAGGCCGCGCTCCTTGGCCCAGCGGCCGTTGCCGTCCATCACGAGCGCCACGTGCTTGGGCAGCGCCGCCTTGGGCAGTTCGGGCGGCTTCACCCCGGAGATGTGCGGGGTCGGTGGACGCGGCGTCATGAGTTCTCCCGTCGATCGACCAGCGGGAGCGAGCGCAACGCCCGCTCCATGTGCCATTGCAGGTGGGCGGCGACCAGGCCGCTGCACTCGCGGCGCACCGGGGCCTCGGACGCGTCGGCCACCACCCAGTCGCCGATGGTCAGCGCGTTCATCAGGCCGATCGTCGCGGGACTGGGGTGGGCCGCGCCCGGCGGGCGGCAGTCGGGGCAGACCGCGCCACCGGCCGGCACCGAGAAGGCGGCGTGTTGCCCCGCGGTGCCGCAGACCGCGCACTCGATGATCGCCGGCGCCCAGCCGGCCACCGCCATGCCGCGCAGCAGGTAGGCGTCGAGCACAAGGCTGCCGGCGTGCTCGCCCTTGGCCAGTGCCTTGAGCGCGCCCAGGGTGAGCTGGAACAGGCGCAGCGAGGGCTCGCGCTCGACCGGGGTGAGCCGCTCGGCCGTCTCGGCGATGGCGCTGGCCGCCGTGTAGCGCGGATAGTCGCTCAGGAAGTCTTTGCCGTAGAGCGCCACCGCCTCGACCTGGCTCACCGAGTGCAGGCTGCTGCCGACGCCCTCGGGCGAACCGGCGAGCTGCAGATCGATGTGGCCGAACGGCTCCAGCCGGGCGCCGAAGCGCGAGGTGGTGCGGCGTACGCCCCGGGCCACCGCCCGCAGCCGGCCGTGGCGCCGGGTGAGCAGGGTGATGATGCGGTCGCTCTCGCCCAGCTTCTGCACGCGCAGCACCACCGCGTCGTCGCGGTAGAGATGGCGGCGGTATCCGGCGGTCGGCACCCCAACATTCTGCCCCCTGGGTGCGACCGACCCTGACCCGGATCTCAGGGTCATCTAGGGGGCCGGTCAGTGACAGGACCGATGGTGCCCACCCGGCCCCGGCAATAGCGTCGACATCATGACCGCGACACTCGCCCGGCGTGCCGGAGTTCTCGTCCTCGTCGCCGCCACGACGGCGGCCACCCTGACCGGGTGCGCCGGAGTGGTCGGGGCCAAGATGACGTACGACGACACCGAGAAGACCAAGATCACCGCGATCCGGCTCGACGGTGGCAGCGGCGACATCGCGATCAGCACCGCCGCGGTCACCGAGACCAGCATCAAGCGGATCATCCGCCGCAGCACCGACCCGGGCGAGTCCTACCGGCTCGACGGCAGCACGCTGATCATCGACACCTCGTGCGGGCACAACTGCTCGGTGTCGTACGAGATCGTCGCCCCGGCCGGGGTGAAGGTGAGCGGCGCGCTCGACTCGGGCGACATCTCGTTCGACTCGCTCGGTGACACCGACGTCAAGCTCACCTCGGGCGACGTCACCGTGGTCGACCCGGCCGGCACGGTCAAGCTGCGGGGCACCTCGGGCAATATCCGGGTGGTCAACGCGAAGAAGGCCGTCGACGTGCAGTCCACCTCGGGCGACATCGAGGCGATGGACATCGCCGCCCCGGTGAAGCTCAAGGTCACCTCGGGCGACATCAACGCCGTGCTCTCCACCCCCAACTCGGTGACCGCCCAGACCACCAGCGGCGACGTCGAGGTGCAGGTGCCGGTCGGCAGCTACAAGATCAGCACCAGCAGCGGCTCGGGTGACGAGGGTGTGCAGGGAATCACCAACGACCCGACCGCCAAGAACGAGATCAACCTGCGCACGGGAAGCGGAAATGCGGTAGTCATCGGGGCATGAGTTTCTATCTCCCGCTCGGCGACGACCACTACCGCCCGACCCGATCGACGGAGAGCCCCTGGGATTCCGGGATGCAGCACGGCGGCCCGCCCGCCGCGCTGCTCGGCCGCGTGCTCACGGTCGACGGCCTGCGCCTGGCCCGCATCTCGGTCGACTTCCTCGGCCCCATCCCGCGCCGCGACTTCCGCATCGAGGTCTCGCCGCTCAAGCCCGGCCGGCTCACTACGCTCAACGAGGCCCGCATGGTCGTCGACGGCCGGGTCGCGGTGACCGCCCGGGCCTGGCACATCGCGCCCGGCCCGCAGCCGCCGGTGACCACCCCCGCCGACCACGCCGACCCCCTGCCCAAGGGCGACGGCCATGGGGACTTCCCTAACTACGAGGGCTGGGGTTACGGCGAGGCGATCGAGTGGCGGGCCACCAAGGGTGAGCTGGGTGTGGCCGACGGCGAGACCCACGTCTGGACCCGGGTACGGATGCCCCTGATCGAGGGGCAGCAGATCGACGGGCAGGACAGGGCGCTGATCGTGGCCGACTCGGCCAACGGCGTCTCGGCGGTGCTGCCGATGGACAAGTGGCTCTCGATCCCGCCCACGATGACCACCACGCTGCTGCGCCCGGCCGGCGGCGAATGGGTGCACCTGGCCTGCCGTACCGTCCTCAGCGCGGACGGGCTGGGGTTGAGCTCGGGCGAGCTCTACGACTTCGACGGCAGCATCGGCCAGGTGGCGCAGCCGCTGGTCATCCGCGCCCGCTGAGCCCAAGATCACCCGTCGAGCCGAGCCCGCCCTCCACCGGGGGAGCCCCCGCTGGTCATTATCGCGAAGTTGCGCTTGATCGTGTCGGCGTCGCCGGCCTTGTTGTGGACAAGCCGGGAATGTGGACAACGGGACGGCTCAGCGGCCGGCGCGTTGCAGGTCGACGGCCCCGGTTGGAGCTGGGGAGACAGGGGCTACGCGGCGGGTGGCGCCGGGCAGTAGCGACGGGCGGCGACCGGCGGAGATGTCTTCCACCCAGCCGACCAGCATGACGACGATCGCGAGCAGCACCGACACCACGGCCAGGCGCCAGGAGATGCCTACCCAGCCGTGCACCGGCAGGCCGGTGGCCTCGGCGAAGCGGACCACGATGATGATCAGCGGGACGTGCCAGAGGTAGATGGAGAGCGCCCGCGCGTTGAGCACGGTCAGGATGCGGCGTGGGGCCACCCGCGGGGACACGCTCAGCGCGACCAGGATGAATGCGGCCGACCAGAGCGCGTTGGCCAGCGGGATGTCGTTGAGGTCGTAGCCGCGCGGGCCCGGGTGGGTCACCGCCCAGGCCGCTGCGGTGGCGGCCAGCACGCCGACGATCCACCAGCGGTAGCGGGCCAGCGCCGCCCCGCGGACCAGGGCCTCGCTGCCCGCCGACGAGCAGGAGAGCGCTGCCGGTGAGGCGCGGGTCGCAGACCAGACGGCGCGGGACGCCGACTCGGCGGCGGGTGAGGTCGAGAGGCGGGACGGCGGGGCAATCAGGCGGCGGGCGGCGGACCGGGCCGGGCGGCGGGCCAGGAGGCCGTCGTGGTGGGCGAAACCCAGCAGCCAGGCGCCGCCGTAGAGGGCCAGGTCGCGCGCGATTACGTGGGTGGTGGCGCCGGTGAAGGTGATCAGCGCCAGAGCCGCGTACGGAAGGGTGAGGGTGGTCAAGGGGAAGCGGCGGAACAGGGGCAGCAGCAGGGGCGAGAGCAGGACGAACCACAGGAAGTCCCGCAAGTACCACGTCGCGGCCAGGCCCTCGAGCCAGAAGCCCGCGGCCGGCGGGTCCTCCAGCGGGAAGGCCCACAGCAGCACCTGCCACTCCCAGGCCATGCCGCCGATCAACATCATCGGCACGGCGACCGCGGCCAGCAGCCACAACGCGGGCAGCAGACGATGCAGGCGCCGCTCGACCGCGAACGGCCCGTAGCGGTCGAGCGAGGCCGCCATCATCGAGCCGGCCAGCGCGAACATCACCGACATGGCCGGGAAGACAATGGTCAGGGCCGCCCAGCCGGACGAGTGATAGACCACGACCCGGACGGTTGCGGCAGCGCGCAGCAGATCCAGGTACCGGTTTCGCATAGGCGTCGTTGTTACCCAACTCAGCACTAAGGTCGCAAACCAGCGTGAACTATCCCATAATCAATATATCGCGACGTTTAGATCTTACGGGATAGGGCAGAAACGAAATCAAAAGCCGAGTTTGCGCAGCTGACGTGGGTCACGTTGCCACTCTTTGGCCACCCGCACATGAAGATCGAGATACACGCGAGCGCCAATCAACTGCTCGATCTCGGCGCGCGCGGTGCTGCCGACTTCTTTCAGCCGGGCTCCCCGCGAACCGATCACGATCGACTTCTGGCTGTCGCGCTCCACATAAAGATCGGCGTAAATCTTGGTGACGCCGCCTTCGACCATCATCTCCTCCACGAGCACCGCGATCGAGTGCGGCAGCTCGTCGCGGACACCCTCGAGCGCCGCCTCGCGGATCAGCTCGGCGATCAGCACCTGCTCGGGCTCGTCGGTCAGCACGTCGTCCGGGTAGAGCTGCGGCGACTCCGGCAGGTGCTTGACCAGCACGTCCACCAGCGTCTGCACCTGATGCCCGGAAACCGCACTGACCGGCACGATCTCCGCGAAGTCGTACAACTCGCTGACCGCGAGCAGGTGCTTGGCCAGCGTCGCCGAGTCGACCAGGTCGACCTTGGTCACCACCGCGATCACCGTCGCCTTGAGCTCGGCCAGCTCGGACGAGATGAACCGGTCACCCTTGCCCACCGGTTCGTCGGCCGGGAAGCAGACGCCGATCACGTCGGTTTCGCTCCACACCTCGCGCACGAGGTCGTTGAGCCGCTCGCCCAGCAGCGTGCGCGGCCGGTGCAGGCCCGGCGTGTCGACCAGCACGAGCTGCGCGTTCTCCTGGTGGACGATGCCCCGGATCACGTGCCGCGTCGTCTGCGGCTTGTTCGAGGTGATCGCGATCTTCTGCCCGATGATCGCGTTGGTCAGCGTGCTCTTGCCGGCGTTGGGCCGCCCGACAAAGCAGGCGAACCCGGCACGATAAACATCGCCCGACGCCGCGGCAATGGACGCTTCCCGATGCTTATGGACCCGCCGGCCAGGACGAACCATAGGCGTGCTCTCAGCGTCGGCCCGCTTCGCGCTCTGGTCAGCGGCTGGCTTCGCGCTCTGACTCGGAGCGGCTGGCTTCGTGCTCTGGCTGCTCGGAGCGCCGGCCTGCCTCAGCCGCTGGTTGATCCGCGGCACGCGCTTCGGCCGGGCCTCACCATCAGCACCAACCCGCTTCGGCCGAGCCTCACCGTCAGCTCCGACCCGCTTCGGACGCTGGTCACCCCGGGCGGCGACGTCCCGCATTTTTGACGTACGCGCCATGTCTCTCCCGCCGGAACCGGCCCGATCAGAGTCACCGCGCGACTCGCCGCGCACCCACTCCGGCCTGGCTCCCGCCCGCAGACCCGGCTCGCCGCCGGCTCTCGGAGTTTCCCGCCGTCCTCCGGACGAGCTCTCGGCCCGCCGCGCGGCCCGCCGCTCCTGACGCCGGATCTCGTTCCGCTCCCCCGCCGTCAGCCGCCGCTCACCGCCGGACGCCGTGGACCGTCCGCCGCCCGAGGCCGCGGATCCCCCCGACCGCCCACCAGCCGAAGCCGAGGATCCAGCCGAACGTGCGCCACTCGAGCCCGAAGAACCCGCCGCAGAGTTCCGGGACGCCAGAGAGCGCGAAGTGCCCGCCGAGCGCCCCGCCTTCCCGCCGGCACCGCGTGCCGCAGCACCGCGTCCGCCGTCCGCCGCACGCGAAGAAGCGGAACCACGGCCATCCCCACCGGCATGGGAAGAACCGGCACTACGCCCATCCCCACCCGCACGCGACTCAGAAGGGGTGCCGTCACTCGACGCAGAAGCAGCGGTTTGCGAACCGCCGCCGCCCGCCGCCGAAGAGCCGGCCGCCGACGATGCGCCACGAGAGCGCGGCTTGCGGGCTCCCCCGCCGGCCCGCGGGCTCTCGGGCGAGGACGGAGAGGGGGTCTGGCCGGGAGAGGCAGCGGAGTCGCTCATGCCGTGACCGTGCCGCACAGGCTGCCCGCCGGGTCGGCCACGTGGATCGGGGCCTCAGCCGCCAGGTCACGCACCGCGGCCTGGCCCGCCGGCTCGAGCGCAGCCGTCTCGGTGACGACCGCCGCCGCCTCGATGAGCTTGGCGCCCGACGCCACCGCCGACGCCACCGCGAGCTGCAGCGCCGTCACCGACAGGCTGGGCAGCGTCACCGTGGCCGCCGCGTAGGTGCGGCCGTCCTGGTCGCGGACCGCCGCCCCCTCGGCCGCGCCCACCCGGGCGCGAGCGCTGCGCGCCAGGGTGACCAGCTTGGTGTCCTCGGCGCTCAAGGTGTCCGTGTCAGGCATCGGCGGTCTGTTTCTCCTCGTTCTCGGTCGTGTTGTCGGACGGGGTGTCGACGGCGGGCTCCGGCGGCTCGACCCGGCGCACCAGCACCGAGTCGATCCGGTTGCGCCGGCCGGTCGTGCCCTCGGCGACCAGGTGCAGGCCGCCGACGTCGACCGTGGCGCCCGGGATCGGCACCCGGCCCAGAGTCTGGGCCAGCAGGCCGCCGACCGTCTCGACCTCGTCGGCGGGCAGTTCGACCCCGAACTCCTCGCCCAGATCCTCGATCGGCAGCCGGGCCGTGACGCGCACCGCACCGTCGTCCAGGTGTTCCACCGGGGGCCGCTCGACGTCGTACTCGTCGGTGATCTCGCCGACGATCTCTTCCAGGATGTCCTCGATCGTGACCAGGCCGGCTGTGCCACCGTACTCGTCGACGACGATCACCAGGTGGGTGCGGGCCGCCTGCATCTCGGAGAGCAGGTCGTCGACCGGCTTGGACTCGGGGACGAAGGTCGCCGGCCGCATCAGGTCGGCCACCGCCTGCGCGGTCGAGGCCGGGTCGCCGTTCTGGGTGCGGCGGATCACGTCCTTGAGGTAGACCACGCCGAGCACGTCGTCGACGCTCTCGCCGATCACCGGGATGCGCGAGAAGCCCGACCGCAGGAACAGGTAGAGCGCCTGTTGCAGGGACTTCGAGGCCTCTATCCAGACCATCTCGGTGCGGGGCACCATCACCTCGCGGGCGATCGTGTCGCCCAGCGCGAAGACCGAGTGGATCATCTCGCGTTCGCCGTGCTCGACGACGCCGCGCTGCTCGGCCAGGTCGACCAGTTCCCGCAGTTCGACCTGGCTGCCGAACGGCCCCTCGGGGAAGCCCTTGCCCGGCGTCACCGCGTTGCCGATCAGGATCAGCAGCGAGGCGAGCGGGTTGAGTACCCGGCCGAGCCAGCGCACCAGCGGCGCGGCGGCCTTACCCACGGCGTACGCGTGCTGGCGCCCCACCGTGCGCGGCGCCACCCCGACCACCACGAAGCTGACCACGGTCATCGTGCCCGCGGTGACCAGCGCCGCCGTCCAGCCGATGCCCCAGCTGTCGACGGCGACCAGCGCGACCAGCGTGGTCGCGGTGAGCTCACACAGCAGTCGCAGCAGCAACAGCAGATTGAGGTGGCGCACCACGTTGGCGGCGACCGCGGCCAGCGCCGCGGCGCCGCGCTCGCCCTCGCGGGCCATTTCCGTCGCGCGGGCCGCGGAGACACTGCCCAGCGCCGCGTCGGCCATCGAAGCGAGGCCGGCCAGGAACACCAGCAGCACCGCGAAGATGATGAGTTGCACGTCCGGCAGGCCGGCCGAAGCCGGACCGGCCGCGATCAGATGGGCGGGGTCCACGACTCAGCCGCCGGCCCGTCCGGCCCGCCAGCTCTGGAGCAGCCTGTTCTGCAGGGCGAACATCTCGCGCTCCTCCTCCGGCTCGGCGTGGTCGTAGCCGAGCAGGTGCAGAGCACCGTGCACGGTCAGCAGGTGCAGCTCGTCGGCGGCCGAGTGCCCGGCGGCGACGGCTTGTTTCGCGGCCACCTCGGGCGCGAGCACAATGTCGCCGAGCAGCGCCGGCTCGCCCACGCCGGCCTCGCCGGGGCCGTGGTCGACGCTGCCCTCGTCCATCGGGAACGCGAGCACGTCGGTGGGACCGTCACCGCCCATCCAGCGGTGGTTGAGCTCGGCCATGTAGTCGATGTCGACGAGCAGGATCGACAGCTCGGCGAGGGGGTTGACCCCCATCTCGTCGAGGGCGTGCCGGGCCACCGCGAGGATCGCGTCGGTGTCGACCTCGACTCCCGACTCGTTGGCGATCTCGATGGACATAGTGGTGCTCTTACCCCTTGGTATCAGCGCCGGCGCCCCGCGCGGCCGCCACTGGCGGCGCGGCCGGGGACGGCGTGGACGGATTGAGTGGCGGCGCGTTCCTGCTCGTCGTCGTAGCGCGCGTACGCGTCGACGATCTCGGCGACGAGCCGGTGGCGCACGACGTCGGAGCTGGACAGCTCGGCGAAGTGCACATCTTCGACATTCTGCAGGATCTCACGGACGACCTTGAGACCACTGCTGGTGCCGCCGGGCAGGTCGACCTGCGTGACGTCGCCGGTGACCACGATCTTGGCACCGAACCCGAGACGCGTCAGGAACATCTTCATCTGCTCGGGCGTCGTGTTCTGCGCCTCGTCGAGAATGATGAACGCGTCGTTGAGGGTGTTGTGAGTGACGATCAGGTCGTCGGTGACGTAGAGCGAGTCCTCGGCCGCGACCTGGATGCAGACCGTCTCGGTCTCGCCCTCGGGCTCGATCGCGTGGATGAACCGCATCGGCTTCCCGCCGCCGGCCAGAGTGTGGATCTCACGCTTGCGTTCCAGCCGGAAGGGCTCCACGGACTCCGGCAGCCGGATCTCCAGCACGTAGGCGTCATGCCGGTATCCGACCGGCCGGCCCTTCGCCAGGCCCGCCTTACGACCTGCAGCCGGCCTTGTCCGCCAGGTGGCGGTCCCGCCGAGCGAGCGGACGAGAAAGACCACGTCGTCGCGGAGCCGCTCGGAGCAGGTCGTGTACTGAACACGGCAGGTGCGCCCGGTCTGCGCGACCGGCCCGCCGTCGCTGTCGAGCAGGCCTTGCAGAACAGCGAGTCGCACCGCGGCGCTGTTCATCAAGTAGCGCTCCGGCACGAACTTGGTGTCCGACCGGGTTCCGGCAAGCTCAAGCTCACGAAGCACCGCGGTAACCGGATTCGCAGTGATCACACCACCTCGGCCACCGCCGCCGGACTGCCGCAAGATGTAGTCGACCTCATTTTTGCGGAACAGCGTGATGCCCGGCAGGGCCGCGTCGAGCGACTCCGCCAGCTCCGGGTCGTTCGTCGAGAACGATGGCGTGGTCGCCGTGGTCAGGCAGCCGTCACCGAGTAGGAGCCCCAGTGCGTACGGGTCCATCGGCACGTCCTGGGGAACGAATTCCACCGCGTCCACCAGCGGAAGTTCGTATCGGTGGACGGGACCGCGGCGGAGCTTGCCGATCATGTCCTGGGTCTGCAGCACCCGCGAGGGACGGCCGTGGCTGCGGTCGTCGACGGTGCGAACCGTCCAGAGATGCTCGCCACAGGCCAGAGTCGAGGCGCCATCCTGAGTTGTCACCCGGTACACCGGCTTCTTGCCCTGCGGATAGACCCCGAGCACGGAAGTCGGCAGGCCGTCCGAGCCCACGACGAGGTCACCGACGCGCAGATCGCCGATCTGCCGCCAGCCGTCGGGCGTCAGCACCTTGGCCGTCAACGGCTGCGCCCGGCCGCGCATGTAGGCCAGGGGGGCGACCTCGATCGTGCCCGCGGCCATCAGGCGCGGGATCGACTCGGGGTCGAGCATGTCGTGCAGCGCGTCGTAGAGCGGGCGCAGGTAGGGATCGATCTTCTCGTTGAGCGTGCCGGGCAGGAAGCCCAGCCGCTCGCCGGCCTCGACCGCGGGGCGGGTGAGGATGATCCGGCTGACCTGCTTGGCCGTCAGCGCCTGGACGGCCTTGGCCATCGCCAGGTACGTCTTGCCGGTGCCGGCGGGGCCGATGCCGAAGACGATGGTGTTCTCGTCGATGGCGTCGACGTAGCGCTTCTGGCCCAGCGTCTTGGGTCGGATGGTCTTGCCGCGACGGGACAGGATGTTGAGCGTCAGCACCTCGGCCGGGCGCTCGGCGGTCGCGTCCTCGAGCATCGTCGCGGTGCGGCGCACCGAGTCGACGCTGAGCGTCTCGCCGCGCTCGATCAGTTCGATCAGCTCGGAGAAGAGTCGCTCGGCGGTGGCGTTCTCGGCGGGGTCACCGGTGATGGTGATCTCGTTGCCGCGGACGTGCACGTCGCTGGCGAGGGTTCGCTCGATGAGCCGCAGGATTTCGTCCTTGGCACCCAGCAGGTTCACCATGATCTTGGGGTCGTTGACCGAGATCTTGGTCTGCACCCGCGCCGCGCCGCTGGAGCCCGCGCTGGAAGGGTTCGGCGTACCGGTCATAGGGCGGCCCAGAGGGCCTCCGCCACCTGCTCTCGTTCTCTTCGTCGCCCGGGTGGACGGCGTACCTGAGGATCGTGCCATCGTATCCGCTCGGCCGCCCGCGCGCCGATGCCATTATCGCCGCGTCAGGCGTCGAAACCACCGGCCGACGCCGGCCCGCCGTCGAAGCCGTCCTGCACCCGGGTCACGCGGTAGGTGGCCCAGTGCATCCGGACGACCGTGCCCGAGGAGTCCCGGCTCAGGCGCAGCAGCTCCCCGGTCTCCCGGCCGCTCACCGTCCGCAGCACGTCCGGCCGTCCCGGCAGGGGTTCGAAGATCGCCGGCGGGACGTCCGCGGCCCCGTCGGCCAGCCGCGCCTGCAGGGCGCCGCCGTGCCACGCGAAGACCAGCGGCGTGCCCTCGCTGTACCAGTGACCGAGGATCGACCGGTACTCCTCGGGCGCGGGCGGCGCGATCCGCCACGGCGAGATCTCTGCCGGGTCGAGCTCGACGGCGAGTTTCAGCAGGTCGTGCACCAGTTCATTGATCACCCGGGCGGTACCCGACGAGCCCAGGACGGCGCAGCCGAGCCCGGGCGGCAGCCCGTCGCCACCCCGGCGCCCGTACGCCGCGGCGCGGAACCCCGGCATCGCGCCGTCGTGCCCGACATGCGTCACGAACCGGCCCTGCGGCTCGACGATCAGGCCCAGCCCGAAGCCGTCCAGCCACAACGCCTCGTGGGTGACCGTGGCCGGGAAGCGCATCTCGTCGAGGGTCGCGGCCGCCAGCACCTTGCCGTTCGGGTCGACCGTCGCCGGGTCGGCCAGGAAAGCGCCCCAGGTGGCCATGTCGCCGGCGGTGCTCCAGAGCTGGGCGGCCGGTCCGGCGCCGCCGAGGTCGGTCTGCGGTTCGGGGCGGGCCGCGTCCGAGAAGTCGTCGACGACGTAGCCGACGGCGGCCTCCCGCGGCGGGTGCAGCGTCGTGGCGCCCAGGCCCAGCGGTTCGATCACCCGCTCGGTCACGACCTCGGCCCAGGTTCTGCCGCGCAGCTTCGCGACCAGCTGCCCGAGCACCGCGAAGCCCAGGTTCGAATAGTGGAAGCGGCGGCCGTTGGGAAGCACCCGCTCGGCCCGGTCGAGCTGGGCCAGCACCTCGCCGTCGTCGGGCGCCCGCAGCGTGTCCCAGATGTCCCCGTACGGCTCCCGCTGGAACCCGGCCGTGTGCGACAGCAGGCGCCGGACCGTCGCGTCGCCGTGGGCCGGCACGGACAGGTGCTTGGCGATCGGGTCGTCCAGGTCGAGCAGCCCGTCGTCGCGGGCCTGCAGGACCAGCACCGCCGTGAAAGTCTTGGTGATCGAGCCGATCCGGAACCGGGTGCCGGGGCCGAGCGGATGCGCCGGGTTGCCCGAATCGCCGACAGTCAGCACCCAGGGATCGCGGTCGGCGCGGTGCAGGGCGACGGCGAGGGCGGGTACGCGGCCGTCGGCCTGCGCCTTGCGGACGGCCCGTTCGTAGCGGACCGGGGGATGGGTCTCCATCCCCAAGATCCTAAGGTGGCAGCGACGGGCACGAAGGATGGGAGCGCTTCCATGACCGATGTCGAGCATCTGCTCACACAGTTGAGCCTCGAGGAAAAGGTCTCGCTGCTCGCCGGGCAGGACTTCTGGTCGCTGCCGGCGATCGAGCGGATCGGGCTGCGCTCGCTGGTGATGTCGGACGGGCCGATCGGGGTGCGCGGCGTCGGCTGGGCGCCCGACGACCCGTCGATCGCGCTGCCCAGCCCGACCGCGCTGGCCGCGGCCTGGGACGTCGAGCTCGCGGAGCGGGCCGGGCAGCTGCTGGGACAGGAGTCGCGGCGCAAGGGGGTGCACCTGCTGCTGGGGCCGACGGTCAACCTGCAGCGCACGCCGCTGGGCGGCCGCCACTTCGAGTGCTACTCCGAGGACCCGCTGCTCAGCGGCGAGATCGCGGTCGGCTTCGTCCGGGGTGTGCAGCAGCACGGCGTCGGCACGACGGTCAAGCACCTGGTGGGCAACGACTTCGAGACCGACCGCATGGAGGTCGACGTCCGGATCGGCGACCGGGCGCTGCGCGAGATCTACCTGGCCCCGTTCGAACGCGTCGTCGAGGAGGGCGGCTGGGGCGTGATGAGCGCCTACAACAGCGTCAACGGGCAGTCGATGGCGCAGAACGGGCCGCTCCAGGACGAGATTCTCAAGCGCGAGTGGGGCTTCGACGGGATCGTGGTCTCGGACTGGCGGGCCGCGCGCTCGACGGTCGGCGCCGCGCTGGGCGGGCTCGACATCGCGATGCCGGCGCTGGAGAACCCGTGGGGCGACAAGCTGGTGGCCGCCGTCCGGGCCGGCGACGTGCCCGAGGAGGTCGTCGACGACAAGGTGCGGCGCGTGCTGCGGCTGGCCCAGCGGGTCGGCGTGCTCGACGGCGGGCCGGCCGTGACCCCGCCCGCCGACCTCGACGGCGACGCCATCGCGCACGAGGTTGCGGCGCGCTCGTTCGTCCTCGTACGCAATGAGAACTTCGCCCTTCCCCTCGAGCCGGCCGCCCTGACCAAGGTCGCGGTGATCGGCGCCCTGGCCGCCGACGCCCGGGTGCTCGGCGGCGGCAGCGCCCAGGTCTCGCCGCCGCACGTGATCTCACCGCTCGACGGCCTCAGGGAGCGCCTGTCCGGAGTGGACGTCGAGTACGCGACCGGCGCCGACCCGCGCCCGTTCCTGCCCGCCGCGCACGGTCCCGGCTGGACCCCCGCGACGGTCACCATGGGCGACTACTCGTTCCAGGTCGACCCGGCCGCGGTGCGCTGGATCGGCTCGCTGCCCGGCGGGCTCGACCCGGCCGGCATCGACGAGATCCGCCTGGAGACGACGTTCACACCCGAGGCCGGGGGCGAGCACACCTTCGCGGTCTCCGGCTTCGGCACGTTCGAGCTGAGGGTCGGCGATGAGCTTCTGTACGAGGGCACGCTGCACCCCCCGGGCGCGACCCGGGCCGACCTGCTGCTTTCCCCGCGCGAGCAGCGGGCCACGGCCACGCTCGAGGCCGGGGTGCCCGTCCCGGTCGTGATCCGGCAGAGCATCGCCCGCGGCATGGCCCACACGGTCTCCACCACGCTCGGCCACCGCCCGCCCGGCCCCGACGACGAAGGCCTGATCGCCGAGGCGGTGCGGCTGGCCGCCGGCTCGGACGTCGCCGTGATCGTGGTCGGCACCACCGAGCAGACCGAGTCCGAGGGCTTCGACCGCACGTCGCTCGCGCTGCCCGGCCGGCAGGACGAGCTCGTGTCGCGGGTGGCCGCGGCCAATCCCCGTACGGTCGTGGTCGTCAACGCCGGCTCCCCGGTGCTGCTGCCGTGGGCCGACGAGGTCGCGGCGGTGCTGCTCACCTGGTTCCCGGGGCAGGAGGCGGGCGCCGCGCTGGCCGACGTGCTGCTCGGCGTGACCGAGCCCGGCGGCCGGCTGCCCACGACGTGGCCGCGCCTCGAGGAGGACTGCCCGGTGCTCGCGGTCGAGCCACGGGACGGCGTGGTGTCGTACGAGGAAGGGATCTTCGTCGGTTATCGCGGCTGGCTCCGTTCCGGCGTGGCCCCGCTGTACGCGTTCGGGCACGGCGCCGGCTACACGTCCTGGCAGTACGACGAGCTGAACGTCAACGAGACGGAGGCCGTGGTGACGCTGACCAACACCGGCGCACGGGCCGGCCGCGAGGTCGTGCAGATCTACGTCGGGCCGTCGCCGGTCGACCCCGACCGGCCGGAGCGCTGGCTGGCCGGCTTCGCGAACGTGGAGGCAGCGCCCGAGGAGACGGTGACCGTGCGCATCCCGCTGCCGCCGCGGACCTTCGAGACCTGGGCCGACGGTGGCTGGCAGCGCCGCCCGGGCGAATACCGGGTGATCGCCGCGCACGCCCTGGACGACCCCCGCCTGACCGCCACCCTCAAGATGTAGACAGGCTCACAGAAAATCCCCTGTGGACAACCCGTCCGGCCCACCCCGCCCGGTGTAATTTGGGCCCGCCCCCTGGTCGGGCGGGGTGGGCTGAACGGGCCCAGTGGGCTGGCTACGGGACTGCCACGCAGACCACAACGTGGCATAACGCCCACCCGCGGCGACCAGATCGTCGTGGGCGCCCTCCTCGACCACGGCCCCGTGCTCGAGCACCACGATGCGATCGGCCCCCGCCGCCTGGGTGAGCCGGTGCGCCACCAGCAGCGTGGTGCGCCCCTTGGTGGCCGCCAGCGCCGACTCCTCCAGTTCGCGCGCGCCCGAGCTGCCGGCCTCCGCGGTGGCCTCGTCGAGGACGGCGATCGCCGGGTCCAGCAGCACCAGCCGGGCCAGCGCCAGCTGCTGCGCCTGGGCCGCGGTCAGCGGGTGCCCGCCCTCACCCACCACGGTCGCCAGGCCCTCCGGCAGGGTCCGAGCCCAGTCCAGCGCGCCGACCAGGGCCAGCGCAGCCTCGGCGGCCTCGGTCGTCGCGCCCGGGCGGGCCAGCCGCAGGTCCTCGATCAACGGACCGGCGAAGACATGCACCTCCTGGCTGATGATGGCCACGATGCCGGGCGCGAGCTGGTCGACCGGCACCCCGCCGGCGGTGGCCGTGCCCCTCAGCGGGCGCAGAACGCCGGCCGCGATCGAGGCGACCGTGGTCTTGCCGGCCCCGGTCGAGCCGACCAGCGCGACCCGCTCCCCCGGCGCCACGCGCAGGCTGATCCCGCGCAGCACCGGCACCCGCTCCTCGTACCCGAAGGTCACGTCGCGCAGGGTCAGGTCGGCGTCGGCCAGCGGGCGCACGCCGGTCGGGGCCACCGGCAACGTGCCCACTCCGACCAGCCGGGCCAGCCCCGCGCCGGCCGCCTGGATCTCGTCGAAGGTGAACAGGATCATCGAGACCGGGTTGAACAGGCGGTGAAACAGCACCGCGGCCGCGGCGGTCTCGCCGACCGTCACCCAGCCGTTGCGCACGTACCAGAAACCGGCGACCAGAATGGTGGCCAGCCCCATCAGCTCAGCCCGGTTGATCCGCCCGACGAACCGGGTGAACAGCGCGAACACTCCGACCGAGAGATCCCGGGCGCGCGCCGAGGCGTCGTTGATCGCGTCCAGGTGGCGGCGTTCGAGCCGGTACGCGTGGACCGTGCGCACCCCCTGCAGGCTCTCCATCAGCAGCTGCGAGCGGGCGCCGACCGCGGCCCGCTCGGCGGCGTAGATCGGCGCCGACCGCGGCAGGTACCAGCGCAGCGCGAGCAGGTAGGCGGGCATGGCCGCGAGCCCGGCCAGGCCCAGCCGCCAGTCCAGTCCGAACATCCCGGTCACGCTGAGCAGGGCCAGGAACAGCGCCGAGATGACGGTCGGCAGCACCTCGGCCACCGCCGCGCCGACCGCGGCCACGTCGGCTCCGACCCGGGCCAGCAGGTCGCCCCGCCCGACCCGGTCGAGCGTGGTGGCGGGCAGGCGCAGCGCGACGCTGACCGTCTGCTCGCGCAGGTTGGCCAGGATGCGCTCGCCGAGACGAGTGACCAGGGTGGTGGTGGCCCCGGCGGCGATGCCGCCGAGCAGGGCGATCCCGGTCACGAGCAGGCCGATGGGCACAAGGGCGGCCGAGGCGGCGCCGTCCCGTACGAGATCGACCAGCTGACCGAGCGCGGTGACCGGAACCACCGAGGCGGCGGCCGCGCCCAGCCCGGTGGCCACCGTGAACGCCAGTTCGAGCCGGCGGAGCCGCAACTGCGAGCAGAGCCACAGCCAGGTCTGCCGCGGGGTCGCGATCGGAAGGGCGTGAGTCACCGCAGCACCGCCGCCTGGTAGGTCTCGTCGCCCGCGGCCAGCGAAGCGTGCGTCCCGGTCGCCACCACGTGGCCGTCACGCACCACGATCACCCGGTCGGTCACGGCCAGCAGAGCCGGGCTGGTGGTGACCAGCAGCGTCCCCAGCGTCGAGCCGGGCCGGTGGCGCAGCTCCCGGATGCCGCGGGCGATCGCGTGCTCGGTCACCGCGTCGACCGCCGTGGTCGGCTCGTGCAGCACCAGCAGCCGCGGGCCGGCCAGCAGCGCGCGGGCCAGGGCGAGCCGTTGCCGCTGACCGCCCGAGAGCGCCGCGCCCCGGTCGGCGATGGCATGCTCGAGCCCGTCCGGGTGGGCCGCCACCACGTCGTCGGCGGCCGACGCCCGCAGCACCTCACCCAACAGGTCCGGGCCGGCCGGTTCGAGCAGGTTCTCGCGGATCGTGCCGCTGAACAGCTCGGGCAGGTGGGGCGCCACCAGCACGTCCGGGGAGCCGTCGTCGAGCAGAGCCACCAGCGCCCCCGCGTCCGGCTCGACCACCACCCCGACGCACTCGCCGGCCACCGGCGGCACCGGGTTGGCGCCGGTCGGCGGGGCGGCCGGGCAGAGGTCGAGCACCGCCTCGATCCGTTCGGCCGAGGCCCGCGACGACGCGAACCAGCCGGGCGCGGCCGAGAGCGTGGCGAACGGCTCACCCAGGAACGCGGCCAGGCCGATGACCGTCACGAGCTCGCCCGCCGAGATGCGCCCGCTCAGCGCGAACCAGCCCGCCAGGATCGCGATGCCGCAGGCCACCAGCGTGCTGACCGTGTCCGAGGCGGCCTGGAACCAGCCCAGCGTCTTGGCCGCGCGCAGCGTGGCGCTCAGCGACTCGCGGCTGACGTCGCGGTAGCGGTGGGCGGCGGCGTCCTGGGCGCCTATCCCCCGCAGCGGGCGCAGTCCGGTGACCAGGTCGGTGGCGAGCGAGGCGGCCCGTCCCGCGACCTCCTGCCGGGCGGCGACCCGGCGGGTGATCCGGGGCGCCGCCCGCTGCAACCCGACCAGCACGACGGGGGTTCCGATCAACACCACCAGGCCCAGGGGTACGGAGATCAGGCACAGCCCGACCGCGCTGATGGCCGTGGCGACCAGCGCCCCGAACAGCCGGGGCAGATAGTCCAGCAGGTACGACGTGGTGTCCGCGTCGGTCGTCGAGATGGTCAGCACGTCGCCGGTGCGCACCTCCGTCCGCGGGTCGAGCACCTTGGCCGCCACCTCGAGCCGCAGCCCGTGGGCCTCGTCGGCGATCGCCCGCATGAGCTGCCGCGTGCCCGCCCGGTAGGCGACCGTCAGCACGAGGAACAGCGCGGCGAGGATGCTGACCCAGAGCGCCAGCATGCCCAGGTGCCCGGGCGCGACGGCCCGGTCGACGATGACGCCGATGAGGATCGGGACGACCGCCTGGCAGCCCTGGTGCAGCCCGATCAGCAGGCTGCCGGACGCGACCCGGCCACGGTTGCGGAGCAGCGTCCGCCACAGCAGGGTCATGCCCACGGGAGGGTCGGCGGGAATTCGACAGTCATCGACTATCGACCTTGGCCCGGCTGCCTCATCAGATCAAGGCCGGAGAGCAATCGAGCGACTTCCCTTAGTCACGGGCGGGGGTCGCGTCTCCATCGCAAGATCTAACTCATTGTGACCAAGATCGCTGACACGTAGAGTAGTTCAAGCCTAAAGTGTGTTGGTCCGGTTGATCCGTTAAGCCCGTTAGGACGCCTTGCATGACGCGGATTCCTGAGCTCGATGCCAAGGCGCTGGCCCGGCACTGCGCCGCGGCGCTGGCGGCGCATCCGACCGGCGGACGGTTCGCCGCGCTGGCCGTCGGGCCGACCGACCCGACCGCCGACGTCGCCCGCACGGTGGCACCGTCGAGCGCAACCGAACACGACGTGAACAGCATCTTTATGATCGTGCTGGACCGGCGGACCGGGCTGCCGGCAGGGGTAGGCCAGGTCGTCCGCGGGGGTGGCCGCGCCTTGGACGACGGCCCCGAGCGGATCGGGCGCGACCTGTCCGCGGTGGTCGAGGCGCATGGGCTGCACGACGGCGGCACGATCTGGGATCTCGCTACTCTGAGTGTTCTTCCCGACTACCGCAGCGATCGATCGGCCGTTACTGTAAGTGCTCTTTTGTATCGGTCACTGCTGCGGGCGGGCCAGCGTGCGGGCGTACGCCATCTGGTTGCTCTGCTCGACCAGCGCGCCCACGGCGAGCTGACGCTCCTCGGCTTCCCGTTCGTGCCGATGGCCGGCGCCGAACCGGCCGGCGAGGTGCACGCGGTCTACGCCCCCTTCGCCGCCGTGGAGGCCGCGATCGCCGCACAGGGCCGTCGCCTGCGCCGACTCACCGGTCCGTTCGCCGGCCGCCTGCCCGCACGGGGCCTGCGCCGCCTGCCCGCGCGCCGCTTCGCCGCCCGCCTGTCCGACCAGGTCGCCACCGGCCGCGACCTCGACGAGCACATCCTGCTGCCCGGCCTGGAACGCCGCCGCTACCGCGGGCTGCGCTCACCATCGGCCTAACCGCGCGGACAGCACGGACAGCGCGGCCATGCCCGCCGTCGAAGTGCGCAGCACCTCGCGGCCGAGCCGGACGGCCGTCGCCCCGGCGCCTGTGAACGCCTCCAGCTCCGCGTCGCTGATGCCACCCTCGGGGCCCACCACCAGCGCGATCTCGCCCGACGCGGGCAGGCCGGCCGCGCTCAGCGAGCCGGTCGCCTCCTCATGGAGCACAAAAGCCGCGTCCGCGGCGGCCAGGCGGGCCACGATCTGCTTCGTCGAGCAGTCCGGGTCGCCGCCGACCAGCGGCAGCCACGCCCGCCGGGCCTGCTTGGCGGCCTCGCGGGCGGTGGCCGCCCACTTGTCGCGGGCCCGGGCGCCCCGGTCGCCGCGCCACTGCGCCACCGAGCGGGACGCGGCCCAGGGCAGGATCTCGTCGACGCCGATCTCGGTCATCGCCTGCACGGCCAGCTCGCCGCGGTCGCCCTTGGCGATGCCCTGCACCACGACCAGGCGCGGGTCGGCCGCCGGCACGTGCTCACGATCGAGAATCTCGACGTCGACGCTGCCCTTGCGCGCCGCGGTCACCTTGGCAGTCGCGCTGCCACCCCGTCCGTCGGCGAGGATGATCGTCTCGCCGGCCCGCAGCCGTTGGACGTCGGCGGCGTGGTGCCCCTCGGGCCCGTCCAGCGTGTGAAGGTCGGCAGCGGGCAGGGCCTCGACGAGAAACAGCGGTGCGGACACCCCGGCACGCTACCGAATCGGGCGGCCACCCGTTCGGGGAGGACGGTTGCCGGGCAGTCGTTGTTAGCCTCGGCAGACGACGTCACACCGACTTCCCGAGGAGCTTCCCGGTGGTCCTGCACGTGGCTGTTGTCGACGACCATGACCCGACCCGTCGGAGCGTCCCCGAACTGCTCCGCGACGATCCCCGGCTCCGCATCCTCCCACCGGTCGGCACGGTGGCCGGCCTCGCCCGGCTCCGGCACGACGTACGCCTCCTCGACCCGGACCACGTGGGTCCCGTGGACGAGATCCGCGCCCTGCTCGCCGACGCCGTGCCGACGGTCGTGCAGACCGCCGGCGCCGACCCGCGGGCCCAGGTCGCCGTCTGGGTGAACGGCGCGAACGACGTGGTGGCCAAGAACCTCGGCCGCTGGCCGCTGGCCGACACCCTCTGCGAGGCGGTGAACCGTCCCTGTCGCGTCGGCCCCACACTCGCCCGGGCGATCCTGTCCGTGCTCGACCAGTACGGCATACCCGCCGCGGACCCCCTGCGCGACCTGCTCGTCCTGCTCCGGCACGGACGGCGACTCACCGCGGCGCTCCAGATCACGGGCCTGACCTACGACCGGTACGAGCACGAGCTGCGCGGTCTCCGGGCCGCACTGAGCCGGGCCGGGCACGGCGAGCTGCCTCAGGACATGGGGATGACCGAGCAGGAACGTCACGCCCTGCGACTCTGCGCCGAGGGGTGGACCGACGCCGAGATCCGGGACCGGTTGGGGATCACCGCCGAGGCGCTCCAGCTGCTCTTCGAACGGGCGCTGGTCGGCCGGATGCGGCTGCCGAACGCCGGCCCGCACGTGCGGTTGCTGGTCGGGCTGCTCGTCTCGGGCCTGCACCGCCGCCCCGACCTGCTGCGCGAGCGCATCGACGAGCTGCGGGCCGACGGCTGAGGGTCAGCCCCGGTCGCCGGGCCGGCGGTTGGCTCGCATGCGGGCGATCGCGTCGTCCCACTCGTCGGGCCGGCCGACGTCGCCACGGGACATGAAGTGGTCGGCGTGCGAGATCGCGGCCCAGATCAACGCGACCGCCACGCCCAGGCCCAGCAGCGTGACAGTGCCCTGGGCGATGTCCTCGAGCCAGGCGTACCACTGGGGATAGAGCAGGGCCTCGACCTGCGGGATGCGGTCGCCGATGCCCTGCCACGTCATCGCCGTGAAGTAGTCGCGCAGATAGCTCGGCCGGCTCGCGTCGGCCCCGATCGTCGTCAACCCGATCAGGAAGATCGCGCAGCCGAGGCCCACGCCCCAGCTGCGCGCCCAGCGCACCCCCCGGCCGATCAAGGGCGCCAGGCCCGCGTACGCCACCCCGGCCGCGCCCAGAACGACCAGCAACACCGCCCCCCGGCCGTCGCGGATCATCGCCGGCAGCGGCACACCGTGCTCGGTCTCGACGTCTCTCATCAGGACCGTCAGCCGCTCGGCGCCGGGTGAGGCCCAGTAGGCGAGGTCGAGCACCCCGGCGGCGAGCAGCAGGGCGCCGGCCGGCACCATCAGCCAGGCCAGCAGCGTCGCCACTCGCACGCCCCGGGGCACTTCCACGCCCGCCATGCCCCGGATGCTAGACCTGCCGGGTCACGCGCTACTCCTCCGATCATCCCCAATTCTGGGGTGCTTGCTGACGGGTCGTGACGTTGATCCGGTTGAAGAAGTTCGTCGTAGCGATCCACAGGACGAGCGCGGCCAGCTCCCGGTCTCCGAAGTGCTTGGCGGCCTCGTCCCAGACCGGGTCCGGCACCGGGTCGGGGCTGTCGGCGAGCCGGGTGGCGTGCTCCGCCAAAGCGAGCGCCGCCCGCTCGGCGTCGGTGAACCACGGCGTCTCCCGCCACACCGCGACCGTCATCAGCCGCTCGTCGGTCTCGCCGTTCTTGCGGGCGTTGCGGGCGCCCGACTCGGCACAGGGCGCACAGCCGTTGATCTGGCTCGCCCGCAGGTGCACCAGCTCCAGCGTGGCCGGGTCGACGCCGGCCGAGTGAGCCGACTTGTAGAGGATGTTGATCGCCTTGACCGAGTCCGGCAGATGAGCGGCGGGGTTGTCCATCCGAGCCTGCATGATTGTTCTCCTCCGTATGCGCGGCGGCACGTCACATCGGCGCGCTCTGATCCGTCAGGGGTCCGACGGATGAAGCCGCCCCGGTGTGACCGATGTGGCGCACACCACAGAGGGAGAGACGATGGACGTGCAGGAGCGCTTCGAGCAGAACCGCCCAAGGCTGCGCGCGGTGGCCTACCGCATGCTCGGCTCGGCCACCGAAGCCGACGACGCGGTGCAGGAGTCCTGGCTACGCCTCAACCGCACCGGCGCCGACCGCGTCGACAACCTGGACGCCTGGCTCACCACGGTCGTCGGCCGCGTCTGCCTGGACATGCTGCGCTCCCGCGGCTCCCGCCACGAAGTCACCATCACGCCGGACCAACCCGCCGCGAAGCCGAACCCCGAGGACGAAGCCCTGCTCGCCGACTCGGTAGGCCTGGCCCTGCTGGTGGTCCTCGAGACGCTGACCCCGGCCGAACGGCTCGCCTTCGTGCTGCACGACCTGTTCGCCGTACCCTTCGACGAGGTAGCCCCCATAGTCGGCCGCACACCCGACGCGGCCCGCCAGCTGGCCAGCCGAGCCCGCCGCCGCGTACGCGCCCAGCCCGCCGAACGCCCCGCCGGCCGCGAGGTGGTCGACGCGTTCCTGGCCGCCTCCCGCAACGGAGAATTCGAAACGCTGCTGAGCCTCCTCGACCCCGACGTACGCCTGCGCGTCGACGCCTACGGCCAGGAGCAGCTGGCCCTCCCGGCCGAAATGCAAGGATCGGACGCGCTGGCCCGCTTCTTCACCGGAAAGGCCCGCAACGCTCTCCCCGCCCTGGTCGACGGCTCACTCGGCATCCGGGTCGCCCCGGGCGACGACACCCTGCTCGTCATCACCCTCACCGTGACTGACGGGCGCATCACCGCCTTCGACGCGATCACCGACACGGCTCGGCTGCGTGCGATGGAGATCCTGCCTTTGTGAGATTTCTGCGTTGATGACCGCTGAGGGTGCTGTGTGCGGCTGTTTGCCGTCGGACGCGAGGGGCCACTCACTGCAGGCCGTTGTTTGGGCACGGCTGGCAGGCCGGGGACGTGTGGTGGACCGGCGAAGTACGGCCTGTCGCCGTGGGCGCCGGCTCGGCACGGCTGCCAGGCCGGCGACGTCGTGGCTCGGCGGAGCGCGGCCGCTCACCCGGGGCCGGTGGCTGAGCACGGCCGCCAGGCGGGCGACGTCGCGGCTCGGCGGAGCGCGGCCACTCACCCCGGACCGATGGCTGAGCACGGCCGCCAGGCGGGCGACGTCGCGGCTCGGCGGAGCGCGGCCACCCACCCCGGACCGATGGCTGAGCACGTCCGCCAGGTCGGCAACGTCGCGGCTCGGCAGTGTGCCGCCTGTCTGTGGTGAGTGGGTGGCTGGGCTGGCAGGCGGCCTTATTGCCAGGGTGGGTGCGCCAAGTGCCCGGGGCTGGGAAACACTCCCTCTGAGTGCTGGCTGTGCATTTCTGGAGCAGCAGATCTGTGCGCACTATCTTACTCAGCCTCCCCCAAGCCTCCCCCTTGATCGCGACCGGCAATGGCTCCCTTATTCAATCTGTACTTGATCGAGAATTCTGCTCGCCGGGTCGCTGGTCAACAGGCTTTCGCGCCCTTGACCTCATGTTGGTGCAGGCGAGTGGAGCCGAAGTTGCATAACGTTTTGCAACTCCCGGGCAGCCGACCGACAAAGCCACCCGAAAATTCGTTCAATTCCGCAACCTTGTGTATAGGTAACCCAATTTGGCATGATCGACTACCTGGCGGGGTAGGCATTCGCCCAGTCGGCGCGGGACAATAAACGTATGCGGCAGCTACAGTTATTCAGCACTGCAGAGCTGGCGAAAATGCGTGACCGAACCCGGTGCCGAAACTATTCACCCGCGGGCGAAGAGTTCCGCCGCGAGCACGAGCGCCACCGCGCTTGGGGTCTGCAACAAAGGCACGCCGCCAAGCTGAGCCGTCTCCGCCGTGAAGCCGCCGAGTCCGAGCCGAGCCGCAGACCCGAACCACCCGCGCGTTCCTCCGGCATCCCAGCCCAGCGTCAATCCACACCAGCATCAGAATCAGCACCACAGCCAGCCGTGCAGGTCACCACCCCACCCCAGCCGCCCGCGCAGGCCGCCCGACACAAGTCGACCAAGCAAGTCGCCACCTCACCACGGCCAGCCGACGAGGCGACCACACCACCAAAGCCAACCGACGAGATGACCACCTCACCACAGCCGGCCGAACAGGTCCCCGCCCTCACCAGCACGACCGAGAGACCATCCGAGACACGAAATGCAAGCAGCGAGCCCGACTACGCCAGGTCGACGACACAGGGCCCACACCAATCCCATATACCTGCAAGCCCAGCCACACTCTCGCTTACCGCAATGCCGCCCGCCCGGCCAGCCACCCACACCCCGCAACAGGCCGCACCAAACCGCACTCACCACGCTGGCCGCCCGGAAGCCAGCCCAGGGCCATACCGCACGCACGGCTCCGCCCACCCGGCAAGCAGCCCAGCCAACACCGTCCGCGCCAGCCGCGGCATTCACCTCAAGCACCACGCCGCCCGCCCATCGACCCCGGCATGCAAAATGCCGGCAACCGCGGCGAACCAAGCGCCCGGCACTCCCCCACAGACCCCGCCCTCCCAGGGGACCCCCACCACGACCATTGTCCAGAAAGCGGCCGATCTTCGAGAGCAGCCAGACGCAGCCCTGTGGATAACCCGCCATTGTGGACAACTAAAAGGTCAGCACGATCCGCCCGTCGGCGTCACCTGCGGCCTGGCGGTTCCAGGCGGCTTCGACGTTTGTGAACGGAACCACCTCGTGCGACACGGTCAGGCGGCCGGCGGTGGCGTGGTCGGCTACCACGCCGAGCGAATCGGCACGTTCGCCTACTGACAGGGCGTTGTTGGTGTAGCCGAGGATCTTCAGCGAGCCGCTGCGCAGCGTTGCCGAGTCGAGGGGTGCGGTGGCGCCGGCTGAGCTGCCCAGGTTGACCAGGCGACCGCCTGGGCGCAGCACTCTCAGGGCGGCCGCTGCGGGGATTCCGAAGACCGGGTCGAGCACCAGGTCGACCAGGCCGGAGACGGCGCGTAGGCGGTCGGCCAGCGCTGTCGGGTCGTCGTCGGGTAGCAGGGGGGCTGCCTCTTCGGCGCCCAGTTCCACGGCGCGTTCGAGTGCGGCGGTGGAGCGGGAGACGGCGATGACCCGGGACGCGCCGGAGAGCAGGGCCAGCTGGATCGCGGCCTGGCCGACCACTCCGCCTGCGCCGAGCACCAGCACGACCTCGCCCTCGGTGAGGCCGCCGGTGCGGGTGAGCGCGGCGTGGGCGGCCACGGCCGAGAGGCCCAGGGCGGCGATCAGGGTCAGTGGCGCCTCGGGTGGGAGGGGCACTACGTCGACGTACGGGACGGAGACCGCGCCCGTCATGCTGCCGTCGCCGGGGCGCATGCCGGCTGAGGTGGCGAACCAGACGGGCGTGCCGTCGTCGCGGCGGCCCACGCCCTGCACGCCGGGGACGTACGGGGTCGCGGGTTGGCCGAAGTAGCTGGTGCCGCTCGCGCAGAGCACGTCCAGCGGGGTGATCGGCGCCGCGGCGACGGTGATCGGCACCTCGCCCGCGTGGGGCACCGGCGGCCGCCGCTCCTCGATGGACGGCGGCCGGCCGCAGACGCGGAGCACGGCCGCCGGGATCATGTGGCGATGTCCGGGTAGGGCATGTCGAAGTGGGCGAGCCGCGCGCCGAAGGCCTTCTGGTATTCCAGTGGCTCGGTGTTGTCCCGCTCGAACATGGCGATGAACAACGTCAGCGTGAGGAACGGGTGGGCGCCCAGCTCGAAGAGGCGTACGTGGTCGTGGCCGATCAGCGCCTGCCGCTCGTCGTCGGTGAAGCGCAGCCACGTGCTGGCCTCGCCGGTGTGGCAGTTGAGCACGGCGTTGGCCCGCTCGTCCTCCCACCACGTCACCAGTTCACGAGGGGACGAACGGTAGCGCTCCACCAGATCGGGGTCGCGGTCCACCGTGTACAGGAACTTGTCGAGCAGATACTTGCTCACCGCACGCCTCCCTGTGTGGGGTACCAGGTGAAGTAGGCCTCCATGGTGTGGAACAGGTCAAGGGTGTCGACGTAATCGGCCTTGGCGCCGGCGCCGGCTACTCCCATCATCAGCATGAAGTCCATGAAGCCGTGGGTGGCGTTGCCCGGCGAGTGCAGGCTGTCCAGGGTCACCTCGCGCAGGCAGTTGTCGAGGTCGCCGGAGGCGATCCACTCGACGGCCCGGCGGTCGAATTCCGGGTCGGGGCCGTGCGGCCCGAACTGCCGTGGCCCGCCGAGTTCGAGGGACAGGTGCCCGGTGCCGATGATCGCGACCCGCAGATGGGACGGCCACTGCTCGACGATCTGGCGGATGGTCTCGCCCAGCTTGACGAAGCGCGACGGCTGCGGCAGCGGCGGCGCGAAGATGTTCGTGTAGATCGGCACGATCGGCAGGTCGGCCTCGGGGCGCAGCGTGATGATCGGGCAGGTGATGCTGTGGTCGATCCGCAGCTCGTTGCTGAACGCGAGGTCGAAGCCCTCGTCGAGCCCGTTGCGCAGGATGTGCGCGGACAGATCTTCCTGGCCCTTGAGCAGCATGCGGGGCAGGCCGAACTCGCGCTCCTCGTTGTACCAGTTGGCGTCGTAGAAGGGCGCCTTGCCCACCAGGAACTGCGGCATGTTGTCCAGCCACAGCTGGTGGAAGTGGTCGGAGCCGACCATCACCAGCACGTCCGGGTTGGCGCGGGTCAGCGTCTCGCGGAAGGCGAGGATCTTGCGCTCCCACTCGTCCGCGAAGGGTGGCCGATCCTCACCGGTGGCCGTGCTGGCCTTGTAATAGAACGGGTGGTGAGTGGAGGCGATGACCGCGACAATGCTGGCCACGGATTCTCCTTAAGGTTCGTAGACGGCGTTACGGTCAACGGTGCGATAGATCTCCATGCCGAGCGGCCGCCGGCGTTCCTCGGCCAGGTGCCCGAGCAGGCCGGCCGCGCGGGCCAGCAGCGCGAAGCCGCGCAACAGGTCGATGGGGAGCCCGAGGTCGGCCAGGGCTGCCCCGCACACCCCGGCTCCGTTGAGCGGCAGCCGGCGACCCAGCACCTCAGGGTGCACTCGCCCGATCGCCTCGAACAGTTGCAGGTGCGGGCCGCGGAGGCCTTCCTCCGAAGCGATCCGGATCAGCACGGGCGTGCGCGGATCTTCCTCTTTGTGCACCGGATGACCCAGCCCGGGGACGAAACGCCTCTCGGCCTTGGCTTGGCGGACGGCCTCGAGCGCGATCGCGCCGTAGTCCGGCTCGTCGCCGACGCCCTCCAGCAGGGAAGCCAGATAGCGTCCACAGTCCTCGGTCACGCCGAGAAAACGTGACCCGCCGCCGAGCAGGCCGGCGGCGAGGGCGCCCTGGATGGATTCCGGCGCCGACAGGTACGTGAGCCGGGCCGCGATCGCCGTCGGCGTGAAACCGTGGTCGGCCAGCGCCACCAGCACCGCTTCGAAGACCCGCACCTCGGAGGAACTGGGACGACGGCGGGTGACCAGCCAGAAGGCGAGCTCGCCGAAGCCCACCTGCCCCATCAGATCGGCCGCCAGATCCTGCCCGAGCAGCGAGATCGTGTCGGGTGTGGACGTGCCGATGCCGGTCGGGAAGCTCAGCTCCTCAGCCACTTGCGGATCTCCTCGCCGTGCTCGTCCAGCCCGGGCGGCGGCAGCTCGTACCGCGCCTGTGAATCGCTGAAGGTGATGGGATTGCGGATGCCGGGGATGCCGCCGGCGGTGACCACCGGGTCGAGCCCCAGCTCTTCGGCGAACGCGACGCCGCCATCGATCGTGTTGATCGGCGCGCAGGGCACGCCGGCCGCGATGAGGTCGCGGAACCACTCGTCCTTCGTACGGGTGGCCAGGCGCTCGAGCAGAATCGGGCGCAGCTGCTCGCGGTTGGCCGTACGGTCCTGATTGCGGCCGAAGCGCGGGTCGTCCGGCAGGTCGGGCAGGTCGAGCACCTGGCACAGCTTGCGGAACTGGCCGTCGTTGCCGGCGATGACGATGAGCTCGCCGTCGGCGGTGGGCAACGGCTCGTACGGGAAGAGGCTCGGATGCGCGTTGCCCATGCGGAACGGGACGGTGCCGCCGGCGACGTAGCCGCTGGAGTGGTTGACCAGCCCGGACAGCGCCGAACTGAGCAGGTTGACCTCGACGTGCTGGCCGCGGCCGGTCTCGGCCCGGCGGTGCAGGGCGGCCAGGATGCCGATGTTGGCGTGCAGGCCGGCCATGACGTCGAAGACCGAGATGCCGGCACGGTACGGCGAGCCGTCCGGGTCGCCGGTCAGGCTCATCAGCCCCGAGATGGCCTGGACCATCAGGTCGTACCCGGGCAGGCCGGCCCCCGCCCCGGTGCCGAAGCCGCTGATGCTCGCGTACACGATCTTCTCGTTGGCCGCCGCGACCGTGTCGTAGTCGAGCCCGAAGCGGGCCAGGCCGCCGGGCCGGAAGTTCTCGATCATGATGTCGGCCCGGCGGGCCAGTTCCCGCGCGTCCGCCAGGTCGGCCTCGTTCTTCAGGTCGAGCGCGATCGATCGCTTGTTGCGGTTGATGCCCAGGTAGTAGGTCGAGACATCGTCGCGGACCGGCGGCATCCAGGTGCGGGTGTCGTCGCCGCCCGGACCCTCCACCTTGATCACGCGAGCGCCGAGGTCGGCCAGCAGCATCGTCGCGTACGGCCCGGCGAGGATCCGGGAGAAGTCCGCGACCAGCAGGCCGTCCAGTGGGCCTTTCTCAGACATACCAACCGCCCGTTCTGCGGACACTCGTCCGCTCGACCAGCTTGCCCCGGTGCGCCCAACGTGTCAACGCCCGCGTCACACAGCCGAAACAAACTATTGACCCCGCAAGTGACCGGGCGCACACTGACGCCATTCGGCCTGCCCGCGATGCGGACAGCGGTCCGATTCGTTGAAAGGATGGGCGATGATCTTCCGAAACGGCCTCGTACTCACGATGGACGACTCCCATACCGTGCTCGAGAACGCCGACGTGCTGGTGGTCGACGACAAGATCGCCGAAGTCGGACCGAACCTGACCGCGCCCGACGGACACGAGGAGATCGACGCCTCCGGCGGCATCCTCATGCCCGGCATGGTCGACACCCACCGGCACATGTGGCAGACCGCCATGCGCGGTTACGGCGCCGACTGGACCCTCACCCAGTACTTCGTCTGGTACTACCTCGAGTCGGGCCGGCACTTCCGGCCCGAGGACATCTACGCCGGCAATCTGCTCGGCGCCCTGGAGGCGCTCGACTCCGGCGTCACCACCACGGTCGACTGGTCGCACGGCCTGCAGAGCACCGACCACGCCGACGCGGCGGTCGACGCGCTCGAGGCGGTGCCCGGCCGGTTCGTGCTCGCCTACGGCAACATCCAGCAGGGGCCGTGGGAGTGGGCGACCTCGCCCGAGTTCCAGGATTTCTACCGCCGGCGCATCGACGGCGGCCGGCTGGCCGGCTTCCAGATGGCGTTCGACGTCACCGGCGACCCCGCGTTCCCCGAGAAGGCCGCCTTCGAGGTCGCCCGTGAGCTCGGCGTCTCCGTCACTACGCACGCCGGCGTGTGGGGCGCCACCAACGACGACGGCATCCGGCTCATGCACGACAGCGGATTCATGAGCCCGGGCCAGGTGTACGTGCACGCGGCCACGCTGTCCAGCGACTCGTACCACCGGATCGCGGCCTCCGGCGGCTCGGTGTCGGTGTCGACCGAGAGCGAGCAGAGCGCCGGGCAGGGCTACCCGCCCACCTGGCAGCTGCGCAAGCACGGGATCCCGGTGTCGCTGTCCATGGACACCAGCGTGTGGTGGAGCGGCGACCTGTTCTCGGCGATGCGCTCCACGCTCAGCGCCGACCGTGCCCGCGAGCACATGGATGCTCACGGCAAGCAGGAGACGGTCACCCACCACCACTTGCGGGCCGAGCACGTCGTCGACTGGAGCACCCGCGGTGGGGCCCGGGCCCTGGGCCTGGACTCGTCGATCGGCGCGCTCACGCCGGGGCGCCAGGCCGACGTGGTGCTGCTCAAGAACGACGCCTCGCCGGTCATGTTCCCCGTGCTCAACCCGTACGGGCACGTGGCCTTCCAGGCGCAGCGGGGCGACGTGCACACGGTGGTCGTGGGCGGCCGGGTGGTCAAGCGCGACGGCCGGCTGGTCGACGCGGATCTGGCCGCGGCCCGGGCCAAGGTCGGCGCCACCATCGATCACCTGCGCTCGACGCTGGGCGAGGACGCCTGGAAGCGCGGCATGAACCCGGACATCCCCGAGGCCCGCATGCTGCACAACCCTTATCAGTACACCAAGTAGGGTCCCGTTCCATGACCGACACCGGAAGGGGCGCGGGTCCCGATTTCATCGAGGCCCTGGCCCGCGGCCTCGATGTCCTGCGCTCCTTCCGCCCGGGCACCCCGACGATGACGCTGAGCGAGATCGCCGGGCACACCGGGCTCGCCCGGCCCACGGTCCGCCGCATCCTGATCACCCTCGAGGCGCTCGGTTACGTGCGGGTCGACGGGCGGGGCTACGCGCTGACCCCGCGCGTGCTCGAGCTGGGCATGGCGTACGTGAACTCGTTGAGCATGTGGGACGTCGCCCGCCCGCACATGGAGAAGCTGGTCGCCCAGACCAACGAGTCGACCTCGATGGCCCAGCTCGACGGCAGCGACATCGTCTACGTGGCCCGGGTGGCGGTCCCCAAGATCGTCACGCTGGCCGTCACCATCGGCACCCGCTTCCCCGGGCCCGCCACCTCGATGGGCAAGGTGCTGCTGGCCGGCCTGCCCGCCGAGGAGTTGGCGGCCGTGCTCGACCAGCCCTCCCGCTCGGGCATCAGCGCGCGCAGGCAGCCCACGCCGGCCGAGCTCGACGCCTCCCTGCGCGAGGTCCGGGCCAAGGGGTGGGCGCTGGCCGACCAGGATCTGGCGCCCGGCATCCGGTCCGTCGCGACCGGCGTGCGGGACGGGGACGGCCGGGTGATCGCCGCGATCAACGTGACCGTGCACGCGGCCGAGACGTCCGTCGAGACCCTGGTCGAGGAGCACCTGCCCCGGCTGCTGCGCACCGCCGCCGACATCAGCCACGACTGGTCGCTGACCGGATCCGTTCCGGCCGTCACGGTCTGAGCGCTGCGGCCGGGGCCGAGTGGTGCCACCCTGTTCGGGTGAGGCTCGTATCCGATCTCTTCGATCCCGAACCGGCGCGATGGGGACTGCGGGGCGACCCCTGGGTGTGGCGGGCCATGAACGAGTACGTCGCCGGCCTCGCCCTGCCGCCGTCCGTGGGTGAGGTCGAGCGCCTGCTCAAGGCCACCTTCGACCGGGTGGTCGGCATCGACCTGGCTACCGAGAGCGCGCCCTGGGTCTATCGCGAGGAGTTCGCGCACGGCGGCCTGTCGAGCGGCAGCGTCCACCTGGAGACCTGGCGCTCGGAGCTGCTGCCCACGCTGATCGACCGGGCGCGTTCCCAATTGAGCGGCTGAGACCTCAGCAAACAGAGCCCGGGACGCACGGGTCGGACCGGCCCTCACGCTCGGCCCGTTCGGCCTCCGCGATGGCGGCGTCGATGCGCTCGACCGACTCGGGCGAGGCGGCCGCCGCGATCTCGTGGGCGATCTTCTGCAGCTGGCGCACCTGTGCCGTCGACAGGTTGTCGAAGACCAGGCGCCGGGCTTCCCGTACGTGAGCGGGGGCGGCCGCCACCAGGGCGGCGTACCCCTCGGGGGTCAGGAACGCCTGGACGCACCGGCCTTCGCCGTCGCTGGCGACGCGGCGCGTCACATAGCCCTGCTTCTCCAGCCGGCTGACCGCGTGCGAGAGCCGGGAGAGCGAGCCACCGGCCAGGTGGGCGAGGTTGCTCATCTGCACCGCGTGATCTTGCGGGTGGGACAGATGGGACATGATCGAGTATTCGAAGAAATTGAGCCCGGAATCGCGCTTGAGCTGGGCGTCTATGGCGGCCGGAGCCGTCATCAGCATCGCGATCAGGGTCATCCACGCCGCGCGCTCTTCGCCGTCGAGCCAGGGGACGTCCTTCGGCGTGTCAACAGTCACGTCGCAAGAATACCGCCCTCCCGCACTTGAATGTTCAAGCCGAAGGTGTCAGCATTCCACTTGAACATTCAATCCCGTTGGGAGCATGCAATGACCGTTCTCCGCATCGACTCGAGCATCCAGGGCCCCGTCTCGGCCTCGAGCGAACTGGCCGACATCGCCGAGGCGGAGTGGACCGCCGTCCGCCCGGGCACCGCGTTCGTCCGCCGGCACCTCGGCGCCTCGCCCCTGCCGGCCGACGCCTGGGCGACCGCCATCCACGCCAACTTCACGCCCGAGAGCCAGCGGACCGAGGCTCAGCGCGCCGCGGTGGCCCTGGCCCAGCAGCTCACCTCCGAGGTGCGCGACGCCGAGGCCGCGATCCTGGCCCTGCCGCTCTACAACTACGGCGTCTCCCAGCACGTGAAGAGCTGGATCGACCTGGTCATGGCGGGCACCCCCGACCCCTCCGAGCGGCTGCTCGACGGCAAGCCGGTCATCGTGCTCACCACCCGTGGCGGCGGCTACGGCCCCGGCACCCCACGCGAGGGCTGGGACCACAACACCGCCTACCTGCGCCGCATCGTCGGGGACATCTGGGGCGCCGACCTGACCCTGATCGAGCGCGAGCTGACCCTGGCCGGCGTCAACCCGGCCCTGGACGCGCTGCGCGACACCGCCGAGCTGCTGAAGAAGGCCGCGCACGAGGCGGCCACCCACGCCGGCCGGACCCTCGCCTCGCGCTGATCCCTCTCGTCCGGGTCTCGTTCGGCTCTCGGCGCCCCCGACACGACCGGAAAAGTCGCTTCTGCGGGGCGGCGAAACGGAGTCACCCCTGAATAAGATCGCCGACCATGGAGACCACGGTGGCGGCGGTGTACTGCGAGGGCTGGGACGACGGAGTGGTCAACCCGCTCACGCCGGACCGGGCCGAGTCGCGCGACTCCGCCGGCGAGCCGTACTCCGTGGTGCTGCTCGCCGGCGGCCGCCCGCACACCGTGCTCGACATCTCGTGGGCCGAGGGGTACTGCGCTGTCACCCGCTACGACGCCGATGGCCGGCGGATCGCCGTCCACGAGTTCCGCCGGGCTCCCGAGGGTGACCTGTTCCTGCGCGAGTCGACGACGTGGCACGACCCCGCAGGCGCCGGCGCCCGGCACCGGACCAGCTGGCAGATCGGCGGCCGCCGCAACGACTCGATCGAGCCCGCGGGCGACCGCGGCGGTCGGCACACCTTCTCGGACGGTGGCTTCACGCCCCCGCGCCTGCCGATCCCGGCCTTCGGACGGTGGAAGGCCCTGCTCGACAGCGCGGCCCGTGTGCACGCCGAGGCCTGCGTGAGGCAGTTCGCCGACATCTGCGCGGCGCCCCGGGTGATCGACGGCCCGTTCCGGATCAACAACGACCCGCCCGGGGCTCACGACCTTCCGGTGCGTACCTCCGACGAGCGCCCGTGGCACCCGCCGCGCCCGCTCCAGCCCCGTGGCCTGGCCTCGCTGTTCCGCGACGGCGCGGAGCGCACGGTCGGCGACCGCCGGATGCGCCTCGCGACCCGCCCGGCGGGCAAGCTCAACCTGCCGTCGGGCCGCCTCGTGGCCGCCGACCCGTCTTCGCTGGACTACGGCGACGAGCCGTTCCTGACCACGGTTCCGCCCGGCACCTACCCGGTGACCGTCAGCTTGGCCACCTTCACCGACGACCTTGCCCACACCCGAGTGGCGGCGATGCGGATCGACATCAGCGACCGGCACCCGGTGCGCTGGGAGCCGGCCCTGCGTGACGGCCAGGACCTGCTCGACCTGGGCTACGGCGAGTTCTTCGGCTTCGGGGTGGACGCCGGCCTGGCCTGCTTCGTCGACGAGGACAACCGCGAACGCCTGACCGACGAGTGGCAGTCCCTGGAGCTTCGGGACCCACGCTTCGTCACGCTGTCGGGCGGCGACATGATCGCCTGGTCCAGCGGCTGGGGTGACGGCGCCTACCCGACGTGGATCGGCCGCGACCACTCGGGCCGGGTCACCTCGTTCATCGCCGACATGCTGCTGTTCCCCTCGGACGACTGAGCACCGACGACTCAACGCCTCGCAGCCCGGTCCCAGCGGCCCACCCCGAGCGTGGGCCGAGAAAGCACGGGCCGGCTGACGACGGGGTTCCGTTTGAAGCGCAACCCCTTACGCACGTCGTCGTGGTGGGGTGAGCGCCCTGGACGCGCCAGCGGCCAGCTCGCCCCGCCGCGACCCTCGGCGGGAGCAGCGGCCCGAACCCACCACCCCGCTACGACATCTGCTCTTAGTGCCCGTTGAAAGCGTCTCGCATCCGGCTGAAGAAGCCGCCCTGCTTGCTGAGCTCGGCCACGTCCTCGCCGCGGGTCTTGGCGAAGTCGCGCAGCATCCGCTCCTGATCGGCCGTCAGCTTGGTCGGCGTTCGCACATCCAGGTGGACGAACAGGTCGCCCCGGCCCTGACCCCGCAGGTGCGGCACGCCCTTGCCCCGGATGCGCAGCGTGCTGGCCGGCTGGGTGCCCTGCTTGACCTCGATGCCCTCTTCGCTGTCGAGGGTCTTGATCGTCAGGCGGGTGCCGAGCGCGGCCGCGGTCATCGGGAGCGTGACCCGGCAGTGCAGGTCGTCGCCCTTGCGGGAGTAGACGTCGTGCGGGCGCTCGTGGATCTCGACGTAGAGGTCACCGGGGGTGCCGCCGCCGGGGCCGACCTCGCCCTGCTGGGCCAGGCGGATGCGCATGCCGTCCTCGACGCCGGCCGGGATCTTGACCGTGAGCGAGCGGCGGGTGCGGACGCGGCCGTCGCCGGCGCAGGTGGGGCAGGGGTGCGGGATGACCGTGCCGTGGCCCTGGCAGGTGGCGCAGGGGCGGGACGAGACGACCTGGCCCAGGAAGGTGCGCTGCACGCTCTGCACCTCGCCCCGGCCGCCACACGTCTCGCAGGTGGCCAGGTGGGTGCCGGGCGCGGTGCCGGCGCCGGTGCACTGGGTGCACAGCACGGCGGTGTCGACGGTGATCGGGGCTTCGACGCCGAACGCCGTCTCGACCAGGTCGAGTTCCAGGCGCAGGATCGCGTCAGCGCCGGGACGGGTGCGCGGGCGCGGGCCGCGGGCGTTGCCGCCGGCCGCGGAGCCGAAGAACGCGTCCATGATGTCCTGGAAGCCGACGAACGCGCCGCCGGGGCCGCCCTGCCCGCCGGGGCCCATGCCGCCGCCGGGGGCGAGCGGGTCGCCGCCGAGGTCGACGATCTGGCGCTTCTGGTCGTCGGAGAGGACCTCGTACGCCGCGTTGATGTCCTTGAACTTCTCGTGCGCTTCCGGATCGGGGTTGACGTCCGGGTGATATTGCCGAGCCAGTTTGCGGTAGGCGCGCTTGATCTCGTCGTCGGTGGCTTCCCGGCTCACGCCGAGAATGCCGTAGTAGTCCTTGGCCACGGGCTCCGCAATCCTCGTCAGTTCTGTGCTAGAAGGTCGCCCACGTAGCGTGCCACCGCGCGCACGGTCGCGATGGTGCCGGGGTAATCCATCCGGGTGGGACCCAGCACCCCGAGCCCACCGACGATCGTCGCGCCTGGGCCGTAACCCGTGCTGACCACCGACGCCGACCGCAGGTTGTCGATCTTGTTTTCGTCACCGATGCGCACCCGGGTCATGCTGGGCTCGAGATCGCCGATCAACTTGAGCAGGATGACCTCTTCCTCGAGGGCTTCGAGGACGGGGCGCAGCGTGCCCTGGAAGTCGAGCACACCCCCACGAGTCAGGTTAGCCGTGCCCGCCAAGGCGAGGCGTTCCTCACTGCGCTCGACGAGCGTCTCGAGCAGCACGGAGGCCAGACAGGCCATGGTGGCACGGCTGCCGGGCGCGCATTCGTCGACCAGGCCCTGCACGAGCGGCGGCGTGTCGGACAGCCGCTGACCGGCCAGTTTCTCGTTCACCCGGCGGCGCAGGTCGGTCACGTCCTCGGCCGGGACGGGCCCGGGCAGCTCGACCAGCCGCTGCTCGACCCGGCCGGTGTCGGCGATCATCACGAGCATGAGCCGGGTGGTGGAGATCGGCACGAGCTCGAGGTGGCGCACCGACGACCGGGCCAGCGACGGGTACTGCACGACCGCGACCTGGCGGGTCAGCTGGGCGAGCAGGCGCACCGTGCGGTGCACCACGTCGTCAAGGTCGACGGCGCCGATCAGGAAGCGCTCGATGGCCCGGCGCTCGGCCGGGGTGAGCGGCTTGACCTTGGAGAGCCGGTCGACGAAGAGCCGGTAGCCGGCGTCGGTCGGCACGCGACCGGCGCTGGTGTGCGGCTGCCGGATGTAACCTTCCTCCTCCAGCACCGCCATGTCGTTACGCACGGTAGCCGGCGACACGCCCAACTGGTGGCGCTCGACCAGCGACTTGGAGCCGACCGGCTCCTGCGTCTCGACGTAGTCCTCGACGATCGCCCGCAGCACCTCGAGCTTGCGGTCATCCAGACTCAATGACCCCGCCCCCTCTCCTGCTGCTTGGCACTCCCACGGACAGAGTGCCAGTCTACGTCGCCACCGGCGTCAGCGCGATGATCGTGCCGCCTGTCTATTCACCGACTCGATCAGCATGTCGCTCTCGACCGCATTGAACTGCGGCTCTACGGTGTCAGCCATGACTGAACCACCTCGCCCGCCCGGTGAAGGTAACCCGAACGACCCGACGCGGCCGTTCAACCCTTATGCGGCTAACGACCCGACTTCCGGTTCGACACCGCCTCCTCCGCCGCCCTACGGCTCGCCACCCCCGTCCGACCCCGGCTACGGCCCGCCGACGTCGGGTCCGGGCTACGGCGCGCCGCCGCCCACCTCCGGCCCCGGTTACGGCGCGCCGCCGCCCGGCTACGGCAACCCGCCGCCGTACGGCTACCAGCAGCCCGGCTACGGCGCCGGCTCGGCCCAGGACGACAAGACCTGGATCCTGATCGCGCACTTCGGCGGCGCGCTGGGCGCCCTCATCGGCGGTGGCCTCGGCGGCTGGATCGCGCCGTTGGTCGTCATGCTCGCCAAGGGCAGTCAGTCGGCGGTCGTGCGGACCGAGGCGGTCAAGGCGCTGAACTTCCAGATCGTCTGGACGATCGCCGGCATCATCGGCTGGGCCACCATCTGTGCCGTCATCGGCTTCGTGATCATCCCGATCGCCGCGCTGATCTCGATCATCTTCGGCGTGATCGCCGGCCTGAAGGCGGTCAACAACGAGCCGTACAACTACCCGATGACCATCAATCTGATCAAGTAGGGCGCGGCAAATGCGCCGGGGACGGAGCCCCGGCGCGTTACACCACGTCCCGGATCACGGCATCGGCCAGCAGGCGGCCACGCAGGGTGAGGGCGAGACGGCCGCTCTCGTACGCCGCGGGATCGAGCAACCCGTCGGCCAGCGCCTGCTTCGCGCCCACCCGGTCGACCCGGTCGAGCGCGATGCCCTCGCGCAGCCGCACCCGCAGCATCACGTCCTCGACGTGCCTGTCCTCGTCGCTCAGCAGTTCCCGCCCGTGCCCGGGCGACAGACCTTCGACGAGCCTCTTCCCGTACGCGGCGGGGTGCTTGACGTTCCACCAGCGAACCCCGCCGACGTGGCTGTGCGCGCCCGGCCCCAGGCCCCACCAGTCGGCGCCGGTCCAATAGAGCAGGTTGTGCCGGCAGCGCGCCGCCTCGGAGGTGGCCCAGTTCGAGACCTCGTACCACTGGAAGCCGGCCTCGCTCAGCGCCGCCTCCGCCGCCAGATAGCGGTCGGCGGCCACGTCGTCCGACGGGTACGGGATCTCGCCCCGCCGCATGCGGGCCGCCATCCGGGTGCCGTCCTCGACGATCAGGGCGTACGCGCTGACGTGGTCGACGCCGGCCTCGACCACCTTGCGCAGCGACCCGGCGAAGTCGTCGGCCGTCTCGCCCGGCGTGCCGTAGATCAGGTCGAGGTTGACGTGCTCGAACCCCGCCTCGCGGGCCTCGATCGCCGCTTGCGGGGCGCGACCCGCCGTGTGCCGGCGATCCAGGATCTTGAGGACGCCCGGCGCCGCCGACTGCATGCCCAGCGAGATCCGGTTGAAGCCGTGCCCGCGCAGGCGGCGCAGGTAGGCGGGGTCGACGGACTCGGGGTTGGCCTCGGTCGTGATCTCGGCCCCCGGCGCCAGCCCCCAGGCCGCGTCGATGCCGTGCAGGATCCGGCCGAGGTCGTCGGCGTCGAGCAGCGTCGGGGTGCCGCCGCCGAAGAACACCGTGTCGACCCGGGCCGGGTTGATCGTGCGGCGGGCCAGGTCGAGCTCCTGCAGCACCGTCTCGGCGTACGTCTCCCGGCTGACACCGCCGCCGAGCTCACTGGCCGTGTAGGTGTTGAAGTCGCAGTAGCCGCAGCGGCTGGCACAGAACGGGACATGAACGTAGACGGCGAACCCGTCTTTTCCGGCGTGCGCCGTCGCTGAATCGGGCAGAGACCCGTCCTGCGGAACGGGTTCGCCATCGGGAAGTGCGCCGGCCATCTCTCAAGTGTGCACGCCGGTCGTTAATCTTCCGCCATGGCTCTGGTCCGTACCGTCACCGACGCCGGGGTGACCACCATGACCCTGGACTCCCCCGCGAACCGCAACGCCCTGTCCACCGCCCTCATGCGCGAGCTGCTGGACGCCCTCGCCGAGGCTCTCACCGACACCCGGGTGCGCGCCGTCGTGCTCTCGCACACGGGCGCCGTCTTCTGTTCGGGCGCCGACCTCAAGGAGACGGCCGCGGCACGCCCCGACGGCCGGGTGCCGGCCGAGATGATGGCCGACGTGCTGGCCGCGCTCTGGGAGTTCCCCAAGCCGGTCGTCGCCCGCGTCGCCGGTCCGGCCCGCGCCGGCGGGCTCGGGTTGATCGCCGCGGCCGACATCGCGGTCTGCACCCGCGACGCCACGTTCGCCTTCTCCGAGGTACGCCTGGGTGTGATCCCGGCAGTGATCAGCGCGACCGTGCTGCCCCGGCTGGCCCCGCGCGCGGCGGCCGAGCTCTATCTCACCGGCGACGTCTTCGACGGCGTCCGGGCGGCGGAGGTCGGCCTCGTCACCGCAGCCGTCACCGCCGAAGAGCTGGACAGCAGGGTGCGCGGCTACTGCGACAGCCTCGTGCGGGGCGGGCCACTCGCGCTCGCCGGCGCCAAACAACTTCTGCGGCGTACGGCGATCCGGGGCGAACTGGCCGAGCTGTCCACCCGGTCGGCGGGCTACTTCCGCTCCGCCGAGGGCCGCGAGGGCATGGCCGCGTTCCGCGAGAAGAGACCCGCCGCCTGGATTCCCGCCGCACCGACAGCGGACGGGTGACGCGGACGAGGTGACCTCGTTGTCTACTCTTGTCGCCTGAACAACAAAGTGGTGGGGGGTGCGAGTGCGCAAGTCACCGGTCGTGGCGGTCGCGATTGCCGCGCTCGTCGGTGTGCTCGGCGTCGTCGTGGTCGTCAACACGTTCTCCGGCAGCATCAAGCTCCCCAAGATCGGACCGGAGTGCACCGTGCGGGCCGACGGCGAGGTCACACTCGACTACGTCCAGATGGCCAACGCCGCGACGATCACCGCGGTCGGGCTGCGCAAGGGCATGCCCGAGCGAGCCGTGGTGATCGCGCTGGCCACCGCGTTCCAGGAATCGAAGCTCGAGAACCTCGACGACGGCGACCGCGACTCGATCGGCCTCTTCCAGCAGCGGCCGAGCCAGGGCTGGGGCACCTTCGACCAGATCAAGGACCCCCGGTACGCGGCCGACAAGTTCTACTCGTCGCTGAAGAAGGTCAAGAACTATCAGAAGATGCGGGTCACCGACGCCGCGCAGAAGGTGCAGCGGTCGGCCTACCCCAACGCGTACGAGAAGTGGGCCGACGAATCGGCCGTCCTGGCCCGCGCGCTGACCGGCCGTGCGACCGGGGCCGTGGAATGCAGCGTGAGCGGCTCCCCGGTGCTGCGCGGGGCCGCCGCCGCGGCGGCGCTGGCCGAGGGGATGCGGCTCGACTGGGGCAAGGGTTTGCCCGAGTCGGCGACAGCCACCGAGGCGGCGCGCCTCACGGTCAAGGTGAGCACCGCGAGCGCGGGCTGGCGGTACGCGCACTGGCTCGTGTCGCACGCCTCGGCCACGGGTCTCGAACGGGTACGTTTCGGCAATCTCGAATGGCACGCCCCGGACGGCCGGTGGCAGGCGGTGAGCGCGGACGGTGGCGCCGGGACCGGACGCGTGGTCGCCGAAGTGTTCAGCTGACGTCGCGTTTCGGTCCGGCCCCGAAAGTTTCGCTTCGGCAATTGATAACTGCGGGTGATGGCGGGCGTCTCGGGTACGCAGTTGCGTAGCGTATACATAGACATGGACAGACAGCTACCACCCTGGTACTAAGTAGGACGTGTCAAGGGCGATCGAGTGGATTCTCCTGGGTGCCGGCAGTTGCACGGCGATCATCGTTGGTCTGCGGTGGCACCGCCCCGCCCGCGTAGGGCCGTGGCTGCTGCTGGCCGGTGCGGTGTTCGCGTTAGCTGTCGGTGACGTTTTCTACGCGTTCGACATGATGTCGGCGGCTACCGGCTGCTATCTGGCGATGTTCGTGCTCGTGGCGGGCGCGCTGTGGCGGTTCACCCAGGGCGGCTCACTGCTGGTCGACCGGGCCCGGCTGCTCGACCTGCTGGCGTTCGCCTGCGCCGCGCTGCTCGTGGTGTGGGTCTTCGTGATCGCCGACAACGGCCCGTGGGCGCAGATCTCGGCGTCCGATGTGATCGGTTGCCTGTTGCTGATCGGCGTCGCCCTGCGCCTCAACATCGCCACCGGCCGCAACATCTCGGCGATGCTGCTGCTGGCCGGCTCGGTCGGCATGCTGGCGAGCGACATTCTCTTCCCGCTGCTGCAGAACGAGGCGGCCGAATCCGGTTTCCGCGTTCTCTACGTCGCCTGGGGCCTGGCCGCGCTGCACCCGTCGATGGTGCGCCTGACCCAGCCGATGCCCCCGCGCACCACCCACTGGCACGGCCGCTGGGCCGCGCTGCTCGGCGCCTCGGTGGCCACCCCGCCGATCGTGCTGCTGATCGAGGCCCTGGACGGCACGGTCCGCGACGGCGTCCCGATCGCCATCGCCGGCGCGATCACCCTGACCCTGACGATCACCCGCCTGGCCGACTCGGTGACCCTCAACAGCCATGCCCTGGCCCGCGAGCGCGGCCTGCGCAGCGCCACGGCCGACCTCGTCTCCGCGGCCGACATCCCCGCCGTCGACGAGGCCGTCCGCGCCGGCGTGGCCGCGCTGATCCCGCCGAACGCCCTGCGCCGCGTCGTCTTCGCCGCCGACGACCGCCGGCTCGCCGCGGCCCAGCTCCCGCCGGCCCCCGCCGGCCGCCGGCCCCGCAGCTGGTGGGCCGACCCCACCCCCACGATCGAGGCCACCGCAGCCCCGGCTCCTCCCACCGGCCGCCCCGACGCAGCCGCCCCGTCCGAGCCCCTGAGCGACTCCGACGACGCCGGACGACTCATCCGCGCTGACGAAGCTCAACGAAGCGGTCGAACCGGCACCGCTATCGCTGTCACCGATCGCCGCGCACCTCGCACCCGGAGCCGGGGCCGCTTCCGTCGTCCCGGTCGGCTGAGCCGGACACTCCGATCCGCCGCCACCCGCGTCCATACGCTGCGACCCGGCACGTCTGCCGCCTCGCCCCGGCCCGGCACGTCTCCCGGCTCGCCGCGGCGGTCCGGCCGTCTTGCCGGCTGGCTCGGTGCGGCGGGCCTGAGCGGCCGGTTCCGATCCAGCGGCTCCGGCCGCTGGTGGAACACGAGCGGCGCCCCGCCGGCCAACGAGGAAACGACGCTGGTCTGTCCGCTGTGGCTGGAGCCACTGGCGGTGGCGCGTCCCAGTGGCGGCGCGCTGATTCTCACCGGCCGCCGCGACGCGCTGACCGCGGCGCACGACGCGCTCGAGGTGCTCGCCGGCCAGGCCGCCCTGGCCCTCGACCGGATCAGCCTGGTCGAGGCCGTGGGCCGCCGCGACAGCGACCTCTACCTGCGCGCGGTCATCAGCAACACCGCCGACCTGATGCTCGTGCTCGACGAGGACCAGCGCATCCGCTACGCCAGCCCCGCCTTGCACGAGGTGCTGGGCGACGAAAAGATCTCTCCTCTGGCCACCCTGGAAGACCTGGTCCATCCCGACGACCGCGGCCAGATTCGCCGCGCGTTCGCCGCCGGCGGCGACGGCACGATGTTCTGCGCCCTCCGCCGCCCCGACCACAGCCAGGTGCTGGTCGAGGCCACCTACCGCGACCTGCGCGAGGACCGCCTGGTTCAGGGGTTCGTGGTGACCATGCAGAACGTCTCCGACACCCAGGACCCGATCGACCGCGTTCCCCTGCGCGACAATGTCGACGAACTCCCGGCCTGGATCAACCGCCGAAGCGCCCAGCACAAGTTCCGCTACTGACGACCGGCCCACCGCGGCCTGGACCATTCCGGGCACTGATTCTTTTCAGCGCACACAGCGAAGATTCTTCGCCGGACACAGCGAAGCGCCGGACCGATTCGGTCCGGCGCTTCGAGGTTCGGCAATCGTTACCGGTGAATGCGACGGCGACCGCCGACGCCGGCCACCAGAGCCACACCGATCGCGGCCAGCACGACCTGGAACAGGAGCTCGATCCAGTCGAAACCGCGGGTGTCGGCGACGCCGGTCGCCCGGGCCAGAACGGTGCCCAGCAGGGCGGCGACGACACCGATGACCAGGGTCAGCCAGATCGGGATGTTCTGCTTGCCCGGTACGACCAGGCGGCCCAGGGCGCCGATGATGAGACCGACGATGAGGGCGGTGATGATGCCGGTGACAGTCATTGGGGTTCCTCTCGGGGGTGAAGCTCTTGTTGCGTCCGTCGAGCCCCAGAGTTCCCGAGTAGCCGAAAACCCAAACCGAATTATTTCTTGTTCGCTCCCTTGGTGTCCGGACCATCAGAAGTCGACAGGGCGGCGATGAACGCCTCCTGCGGCACCTCGACGCGGCCGACCATCTTCATCCGCTTCTTGCCTTCCTTCTGCTTCTCGAGCAGCTTGCGCTTGCGGCTGATGTCACCGCCGTAGCACTTGGCGAGCACGTCCTTGCGGATGGCGCGGATGGTCTCGCGGGCGATGATGCGGCTGCCGATGGCGGCCTGGATCGGCACCTCGAACTGCTGCCGCGGGATGAGCTTCTGCAGCTTGGCGGCGATGCCCACGCCGTACGCGTAAGCCTTGTCCTTGTGCACGATGGCGCTGAACGCGTCGACCGGCTCGCCGTGCAGCAGGATGTCGACCTTCACGAGGTCGGCCACCTGCTCGCCGGACGGCTCGTAGTCGAGGGACGCGTACCCCTTGGTCTTGCTCTTCAGCTGGTCGAAGAAGTCGAAGATGATCTCGGCCAGCGGCAGGGTGTAGCGGAGCTCGACCCGTTCGGTAGAGATGTACTCCATGCCGAGCAGGCTGCCGCGACGGCTCTGGCAGAGCTCCATCACGGCGCCGACGAACTCGTTGGGCACCAGGACGGTCGCGCGCACCACGGGCTCGTGGATCTCGCCGATCTTGCCGTCGGGGAACTCGCTCGGGTTGGTGACGATCCGCTCCTCCGCGTCCTCGGTGTAGACGCGGTACACCACGTTCGGCGCCGTGGAGATGAGGTCCAGGTTGAACTCGCGCTCCAGCCGCTCGCCGATGATTTCGAGGTGGAGCAGGCCGAGGTAGCCGACCCGGAACCCGAACCCGAGCGCCAGCGACGTCTCCGGCTCGTAGACCAGCGCGGCGTCGTTGAGCTTGAGCTTGTCGAGCGCGTCGCGCAGCGCCGGGTAGTCGGAGCCGTCGATCGGGTACAGACCGGAGTAGACCATCGGCTTCGGGTCCTTGTAGCCACCCAGCGCCTCCTTGGCGGGCCGGGTGTTGCCGGTGACGGTGTCACCCACCCGGGACTGCCGTACGTCCTTCACGCCGGTGATCAGGTAGCCGACCTCGCCCACACCGAGCGCGCCGGCCTTCTCCATCTCGGGCGAGACGACACCGATCTCGAGCAGCTCGTGCACGGCGCCGGTCGACATCATCTTGATCTTGTCGCGCGCCTCGATCCGCCCGTCGATGACCCGGACGTAGGTCACCACGCCGCGGTACACGTCGTAGACCGAGTCGAAGATCATCGCGCGGGCCGGCGCGGTCGCGTCACCGACCGGCGGCCGAAGCTCGCGAACGATCTCGTCCAGCAGTTGCTGGACGCCGACGCCGGTCTTGCCCGAGACGCGCAGCACATCGGTCGGCTCGCAGCCGATCAGCTTGGCCAACTCCTCGGCATACTTCTCGGGCTGCGCGGCCGGCAGGTCGATCTTGTTGAGCACCGGGATGATGCGCAGGTCGTTCTCCATCGCCAGGTACAGGTTGGCGAGGGTCTGCGCCTCGATGCCCTGCGCGGCGTCGACCAGCAGAACGGCGCCCTCGCAGGCGGCGAGGGAACGGGAGACCTCGTACGTGAAGTCGACGTGGCCCGGGGTGTCGATCATGTTGAGAACCGCGGTCTCACCCTGCCGGCCACCCTCGCGGACGGTCCAGGGCATGCGGACGGCCTGCGACTTGATGGTGATGCCGCGTTCGCGCTCGATGTCCATGCGGTCGAGATATTGCGCACGCATCTGCCGCGGGTCGACCACCCCGGTGATCTGCAACATGCGGTCGGCCAGCGTCGACTTGCCGTGGTCGATGTGAGCGATGATGCAGAAGTTGCGGATGCGAGCGGGATCGGTCGCACCGATCACGTTCACGCCGGGGTCGAGCGGTCCAGGCACGATCTTCCGTTCTTATCGTCCGAGTGGTGGTCCGGCGAGGCGCCGGCGTGCTCTATCGTCCCACGTCCGCGCGGAAGGCCCACTCACACCCGCTCACACGGGCTCGAGGCGGGCGTGCGGGGAAGGCGGGAACTCGGCCGTGATGGCGTCGCCGGGGCGGACGACGCCGCCGCGGAGCACCACCGCCATGATCCCGCCCTTGCGCACGAGGCCGCCGTGCTCGTCGTGGGCGATCACCTCTTTCAGCAGGCCCGGCCGGAAGTTGTTGATCTGCTGGCAGGGATTGCGGAGACCCGCGACGACCAGGGCCGGACGGGAGTCGGGGCCACGTTCCTGCTCGGCTGCCTCTTCCCGGGCGAGGGCAGCCCGCAACGCTTCGGCGGCGCGGGCGGTCGGCTCGTTCAGCGTGGCCGCGGCCGCCGCTCCCAGCACACCGGCCAGCACGTTCCCGGCGGCCTCGTCGCGGCCGCTATTCCCGGCGCGGTCGGCGCTTTCGGGGTGGTTTGCGCTTTCGGGCGGTGGGCCGAAGCGCAGGATCGTCCCCACCGGCAGGTCGAGCAGGGCCAGACCGCGGGTCGTCACGTTCTCGCCCAGGTTGCCCGGCCGGACGTCATAGCCCTTCCGCGCGACGTCGGCGAACAGCTCCTCGTGGATCAGGTGGACCTGCCGCAGGTTGGGCTGCGCCGGGTCGGCCTTGACCCGGCTCCGGTGCCGCACGTGGACACCCGCGTGTGTGTCGCCTTCGACGCCCAGGCCCGCCACCAGCACGATCGCGTCTCGCGCGGGCTTGGTGAACGAGTAGACGCCGTTCTGGTTGACCGAGGCCACTTCCCCGTGCGCAGTCTCCATGGGCCGAAGTCTGACCGAACCGCGCCGACCGGCTCGACCCATTTCTCAGCTCACTCGGGGTTTCTCAGCTCACTCGGGCGGGGCCTCAGCTCACTCGGGCGGGGCCAGGAAGAGTTCGGAGAGTTTCGGCAGGCGGCGCTGCATCTCCTCCTCGTTGTCGAAATCCCACAGGTCGGCGGCCTCGGGGCGGGTCACCGGGCGGTCGGACGCGGGGAACCCGTTGCCGGTCGCCTGGGCGTAGGCCTCGGCCGCGATGGACAGCACCTCTCCGGCCTCGAAGACCGCGCCCGAGTCGGCCGCGGCCCGCACCACCGCCACGTCGGCCAGCGAGTCGGGAGACTTCACCGACCGGGCCACCGCGTCGCGCCCGTGCGCGATCAGCCAGCCGCGGAAGCTGTCGAAACCCTCTTCGGAACAGCCACCGTTGATCAGATAGGCCGCCGCCCACAGATCCTGTGTGCCGGAGGCGACCATGACCTTGTCGAGATGACGACCCCAGGCCACGATCTCGTCGGGATCGCGGGTGGCCAGGTCGGCCACGGCGCGCTGGGCCACGTCGGCGGGCGAGGCGGGCCGGTCGGCGGTCGCCCGGCTGATGACTGCCCAGAAGTCGTCGGTTCTCATGCCGCAGATCCTGCCAGTGGGGTACGACAGAACGGGACCGGGCAGGATGGGGTCGTGCGAACGATTTCGCTGCCTGATGTGCCCTACGGGTCCACCGCGGTGCGCCCGGGCTGGTCCGACCTGCCCGAGAGCCTCCGCGAAGCCGTCGCGGCCCGCCTCGACGGGCCGGTCGTCACCGTGAAACCCGCGGGCGGCGGCTTCACCCGGGCGTTCGCGGCACTCGTGACGACGGCTGACGGGGTGACCGGCTTCGTCAAGGCCGCGCCCCGGCCCGACCCCACCTCCGACTGGTACGCCCGTGAGGCGTTCATCACGTCACGCCTGCCCGCGGCCGTGGCCGCTCCCCGGCCGCTCTGGACGATGGTCGAGTCCGACCATTTCGTGCTGTGCCTCGAACCGGTCGACGGCCACGTGCCGGCGCTGCCGTGGTCGCAGCCGGAACTCCGCGCGGCCCTCTCCGCCTGGTCCACCGCCGCCGAGGCGCTCGCCGTCCCGAGCCGCGACCTGCTCGAGGCCGGCGTGCCGGCGCTGGCCGACATCGTGCGCGGCGAGATGTCGTGGTGGACCGAGATCGCCGCCGGCCGGGAGCCGATGCCCCGCACGGCGCACGGCACCGTCGCGCCGACGCGGCTCGCCCACCTGGCCCGGCTCGAGCAGGAATTGCCGGCCCTGGTCGCCGGCGACGCCCTCATGCACGGCGATCTGCGGGTCGACAACGTCCTCATCGACCGGGCCGGCCACGCCCTGCTCTGCGACTGGACCTGGCCGTGCCTGGGCGCGCCCTGGTTCGACACCGTGACCCTGCTGGTCACCGCGTTCGCGAGCGGGCTGGACGCGGACGGATACCTGGCAAACTGGAACGCCCCGGCCGAGGGCGTCGATGGGGCGCTGGCCGCCCTGGCCGGCTACTGGCTGGTGCGCGCCGACGGCGGGCCGAGCAGCGCGTCCCCGCACAGCCGCCAGCATCAACGCTTCAGCGGCGAGCAGGCGCTGGCTTGGCTGGCCGACCGCCGGGGCTGGTGAGGGCGTTTTGGCGGCGCGCCGGGTGGCTGGTAGTGTGGATTCTCGCGTGTGGTGAAGCGCCATTGTCCGCTGATTTCGGTCTGCGGTGGCGACCACCCTGCTGAGACCGTTTCCGAACACCTAGTCAGGACAAGGCTGTCGCGTGGCGAACATCAAGTCCCAGATCAAGCGCAACCGGCAGAACGAGAAGGCCCGGCTGCGTAACAAGTCGGTCAAGTCGTCGCTGAAGACCGTGATCCGCAAGCTCAATGAGGCGAGCGAGGCCGGCGACGCGCAGACCGCAACGACGCTGCTGCGTGACGCCTCTCGTCAGCTGGACAAGGCCGTGAGCAAGGGCGTCATCCACAAGAACCAGGCGGCGAACCGCAAGTCGGCCATCGCCAAGCGCATCACCGCGCTGTCCGCCTGACTCTTCGCGGGTAGCACCTGTAAAAGGCTGCACTCCGGGCACCGCCGGACCTCATGTCCATGGCGGTGCCCGGTGTCTTTTTGTCTCGGGTGTTACCTTGGTACCGTGGTAAACATCGAGAGAACGCAGACGGGCGTGCGCCTCGAACGCAACACGCTCAAGGTTCTGAAGGGCCTGGCCGAATACCTCGACATGTCCCTGGGCGAGTTGCTCGAGGGCATCACCCTGCACGCGTTCGAGGGCAAGGCGCCGTTCACGCCGCAGACCCTGGCCAAAATCGATCAACTGCGTTCCGTGTACGGGCTGAGCCTCACCGCCGCCGACGCGCACCGCCTCGAGGAGCGGCAATGACCGCCGCCACCGGCCGGTTCGCGCTGCCGATGCCCCCGCACGAGGCGTTCCACCTGTTCACGCCCCGCGGCGAGCAACTGTGGGCGGAGGGGTGGCAGCCGCACTTCCCGGCATCCACCACCGACGACACCGAGCCCGGCACGGTCTTCGTCACCACCGCCCACGACCGCGTCACGACGTGGGTCGTCGTCGACCGCGTGGCGGGCCGGACGATCCGCTACGCCAGGGTCGTCCCCGGTGTCACGGCCGGCACCGTCCGCGTCGACCTGCACCCGGCGGCCGGCGGCACCGAGGTCACCGTCAGCTACGACCTCACGGCCCTGGCCGCCGAGGCCGAGCCGGACCTGCGGGACTTCTTCGCCGGGTTCGGGCGCTATCTCGAATCGTGGCGCGAGGCCATCGGCGCTATTCGTAGCGGCGAGTGGCGGACTGGCGGATCCACTGCTGCTGCGCCTCGGCCCGCTCCGCCCACGGGCGCTTGATCGGGGCGCCGCGGCCATGGTCGATCACGCCGGGCAGGCGCTTGGTCGCGTCCTCGCCCACGCCGGCCTCGTAGGACGCGAACGCGCTGACGGTGACCTCGTGAGGCACCCCGGCGGGCCGCAGGAACGCCGCTTGCGCATGCTCCGCACCGGCCGCGCGGGCCACGGCGCCGAGGCCGCTTCCGAGGTTTCCGCCCACGGGTGCCGACGGCGGGGCCAGCGAGCCGGCGATCACGTCGTTGAGCTTGACCATGATGGCGACGGTGGCCGGCAGCACCAGCACACCCCACCAGCTCACCAGCTCGGCCAGGGCGAGCAGGATGCCCAGCGCGACCGCGCCCTCGAGGAACACGAAGCAGAGGAACCCGCTCGGCGTCAGGAACCGGAGCCGCAACATGCGGGCATAGAGCGGCCGGTGCCCGACCGGCTCGGGGCTGCGCGGCCGGCTCATCGCGCACCGCCCGCGCGGGCCGCGGCCACGGCGAAGACGGCCCGTTCCAGGGCGTAGCCACGGTCTTCGGCGCCGCCCTTGACCGCGGCGTTGCAATCGGCGGCCGCACGCATGGCGTCGACGAGGCCCTCCGGCGTCCAGCCGCGGCTGCGTTCCTGCGCGCGCTGGATCTTCCACGCGGGCATGCCGAGCGAGCTGGCCATCTGGTACGGATTTCCGCGCCCGGCCGAGGCCACCTTGGCCACCGTGCGCACACCGTCGGCGATCGCGTCGGCGATCGGCACCGGGTCGACGCCGACGTGCAGCGCCCACCGCAGCGCCTCGAGCGCCCCCGGCACGTCACCGATCATCGCCGCGTCGGCCACCGTGAACCCGCTGACCTCGGCCCGCCCCCGGTAGTAGCGGGCGACGACGGCCTCGGTGATCTTGCCGTCGGTGTCGGCCAGCAGCTGCGAGCAGGCCGCCGCGATCTCGCGCAGGTCGTTGCCGACGGACGCGAGCAGCGCCGACGCGGCCGCCTCGTCACACCGGCCGCCGTTGCGCCGGAACTCGTCGCGCACGAAGGCGATGCGTTCGCGGTCGCCCTTGAGCTTCGCGGCCGGCACGACGGTGGCCCCCGCCGAACGCAGCCCGTCGGCCAGCGCCTTGCCCTTGGCCCCGCCCAGGTGGGTGACGATCAGCGAGACGTCGGGGTCGGGGTTCTTCGCGTACGCCAGCAGGGCCGCGATCAGATCCTTCCGCGCGTCCTGCCCGCTGCGGATCACGAGGACGCGCCGCCCGCCGAACAGCGACGGGCTCAGCATCTCGGCCACCTCACCGGCGGCCAGGGCACCGGCCTCGTACTCCCGGACGTCGGCGCCCGGCTCGGCCGCCCGAGCCGCATCGACGGCGGCGGTGACCGCGCGAGCGGAGAGCAGTTCCTCGTCGCCTTGGACGAGCAGCAACGGGGCGGGAGGCGCGGTGTTCACGCCCAACATCGTTGCACGAAGGGCTGACGTTTCCGCGAGCCTCACTCCTTAGCGCAGACTCGTGGATCAGGGAATGCGAAAGCAGACATATCGGCGCCGAGCCATGCCGGCGCCCCTCCGCCCGGTGCTAGATCAGGCTGAATGTCTCCGCGACCCACTCACACGTACCCGATCGCCCATCAACCCCCATCATCAGTTACAACTCCCACCTGAAAGGACTAACCCGGGCGTGTCGGCGCGCCCCCGTCGCGAGTCAACCCCACCGCAGGCGTGCCGGCGCGGCCCCGTCACTAGCCAGTCCCACCGCAGACGTGCCGTCCCGCCCCCGTCACTAGCCGGCCCCACCGCAGACGTGTCGGCGCGGCCCCGTCACTAGCCAGTCCCACCGCAGGCGTGCCGTCCCGCCCCCGTCGCTAGCCGGCCCCACCGCAGACGTGTCGGCGCGCCCCGTCGCTAGTCAGTCACGCGGCAACTCGGACGGGAGCATCGAGCCGACCCAGGCGTCCACCCGGGCACCCCGGTGCACGAGCCGCTGCCGCAGCACGGCCTCGACGGTGAACCCGGCCTTCTCGGCCACCCGCCGCGACGCCACGTTGCCGACCTCGGCCCGCCACTCGACAAGGCCCAGCCCGAGCGTTCCGAACGCCCACCCGCACAACGCCCGCGCCGCCGCCGTCGCCACCCCGCTCCCCCGAGCCGCGGGGTCCATCCAGTAACCGATCTGCCCCGCCCCCGCCCCGTCCAGCCCGAGTCCCATCCGCCCGAGACGCCGTCCCGCCCCATCGCCGGCCGACTCGACCACGAACTCGGCCCGGCTGCCGGAGTCCCACCCCGCCACACACATCTCGCGGACGAAGAACTCGGCGTCGCTCCGGCGGTACGGAACCGGAATCTGGACGTACTTCTGCACGAGCGGATCCCGCGAGACCGCATCCACCCAGGCAATGTCCGACTCCTCGAACGGGCGCAGCCGAATGCCGCCGGCGCTGATCGTCTCTCGCTCCATCCCGGCATTGTCCGGCGACCAGCCAGGTCAGACCCCGGGCGGATCCCACGCGACACCGACCAGAACCACAGTCGGCGCCCACCACGCCGCCGACCGGACCGCAGCCGCCGACCGGACCGCAGCCGTCAGCCACTGCGGCTCACGGCCTCGGCGGGTCGCCACGCGCGACGACGGCCAGACCACGGCCGGTGGCCACCGCGGCGAGGTCGCCCGACTGATCCGTACGCAGGACGCGCGCACCGCCCCGGGACAGCCGCGCCATCAGCGGGACGTTCGGATGGCCGTAGTCGTTGCCCAGCCCGACCGACACCAGCGCCACCGACGGCCGGATCTCGTCGATGAACCGCGGCGACTGGTAACTCGAGCCGTGGTGGGAAACCTTCAGCACGTCGGCCCGCACGGCGCCCGGACCGAGGTGATCCAGCATGTCCTCTTGTTCCTCCGTCTCGGCGTCGCCGGGCAGCAGGATCGTCCGGCCGTCCACTTCGGCGCGCAGCACGAGCGAGTTGTTGTTCGGGTCCGAGTTGGTGCCCCGCAGCGGCTCGACCGGCCCGAGCACCGTCAACCGCAGACCACCGACCGCGTACGTCCATCCGGCGCCCACCGCGTGCACAGGCACCCGCCCGGCCGCCTCGGCGACCGCGGCCCGGCCGGCGGGCGGCTCCGGCCAGTCCGGTCCGACCACTCCGCGCAGGTCCCGGCCCCGGATGACCCCCGCGACGCCGCCGATGTGGTCGGCATGGAAGTGGCTGACCACGAACAGCGCGACCTGCCGCACCCCGAGACGCCGCAGGCAGTGGTCGACAGCGTTCGGCTCCGGACCGGCGTCGACGACAACCGCGCGCCCCGCTCCCGCCGGCAGCACGATCGCGTCGCCCTGTCCCACCGCGCACGCGACCACGACCCAGCCGGGCGGCGGCCAGCCCGAGGCGAGCAACCGGACGGGCAGGGCGCCCAGCACGCCCCCGAGTGCCACCACCGTGACCAGCTTCCGGATCAACGGCCGGCGCGTGGCGATCAGCAATCCGACGGTGATCACCGCGAGCAGCAGCGCGCCGGTGAGCCCGCCCGGCCACGGCAACGCACCGGCAGGCACCCGCGCGCCGTAGGTCGCGAGCAGCACCAGCCACTGCGCCGGCCAGTGCCCCAGCCAGGCTGCGAACTCGGCCCCGGCCGGCCAGACCGGCGAGATGACAGCCGCGGTGACCCCGAACAGCGTCGCCGGCGCGATGGCCGGGACAGCCAGAAGGTTCGCGGGAACGGCGACGATGCTGATCGTGCCGGACAGCCCCGCCACCACCGGCCCGCACGCCACCTGCGCCGCCGCGGGCACGGCGAGCGCCTCGGCCAGGCCCGCCGGGCACCCCCGGCGGCGTAGCCCGTCCCGCCAGACCGGAGCCAGCAGCAGCAATCCCGAGGTGGCCAGCACCGACAGCGCGAAGCCCGCGTCCGATGCCAGCTCCGGGTCGGCCACGATCAGCACCGCCACGCCAGCCGCCAGCGCAGGCAGTGCCGCCCGCCGCCGCCCCGACGCCAGCCCGATCAGCCCGATGGCGCCCATCGCCGCCGCCCGCACCACGCTGGGCGACGGCCGCGCGAGGATCACGAACCCGACGAGCGCCACCGCACAGACCACCGCAGTGACGACCGGCCCGGCACGCGTCCGCCGCACGGCGAAGAGCACGACCCCCAGCAAAATAGCGACATTAGCCCCCGAAACAGCGTTCAAGTGGGTCATTCCGGTTGTGCGAAAGTCCTCCTCCAGCCCCGGGTCGAGCCGACTGGTGTCGCCCACGACCAGGCCCGGAAGCAGACCGCCGGGCAGGTCGGGCAGCGGCTCGCAGGCCCGCTGAAGCCCCGCTCGCAGCACGCCGGCGGCCCGTTGCGCCCACGACGGCCGCCCGACCAGGGCCGGCGCCTCCCGCACCGAGGCCACCACGGCCCGCAGGTCCCCACCGCGCGGCGGCAGCAACTTGCCCTTGGCCGTCACCCGCTGCCCCGGCAGCAGCCCCCGCCACCCCGGATCGCTGCCCAGCACCAGAGCCCGCGCCGAGAGCCGCAGCCCACCAGCCCCTTCCGCCCTGACCGCTTCCAGATCAACCGCCACGATGTACGTCGGCGGCCGCCCCACCGACCCCCGAGCGGCCCGCGGATCGTCGCGCACGACCATCCGCATCCACACCGGATCCCCCGCCTCGACCAGCGCGACCAGCCCCCGCGCCTCCCGAACACTCACCCGGGCCGCCGTAGCCACCGCCCCACAACCCACCCCCAGCAGAACCGCAACACCCACCCACCGCCCAGCCCGAACCCAACCGGGCCCGCTCGCCGCAACCCGACCCCCACCCGCTCGCGCAAGCATCAAAATGAACCACCCCAGCGAAGAGCCGACTCCATCCGGCGAACCGGATCGCCCTCGCAAAGAACCGACCACACCCGGCGAACCGGATCGCCGTCGCGAACCACCGACCCGACCCGGCAGACCCGACCGCTCTCGCGAGAAGCCGACCCCACCCGACGAACCGGACCGCACCAGCGAACGGTGGGCCTTGCCCGGCGAAGAGAAATCCGACCGCCGGCCAAGCGCAGCGTCTACCTGCCGACCGGCGTCGTCCGCCCCCTCCGGTGCCCAGCAATCCGGCCCCTCCGGTGCTTTGGACTCTGAGTGGTCCGTCCGCCGTGTGACCTGGACCAACGCCGCCGCGAGGGCCAGCGCACCCGCTCCGATCAGCAAGCCCGTCCGAGCCGACAGGTAGAGGGCCGCCAACGCCGACGCCCACACCGCCACGGCAAAGCCCGCCAGCCTCAAATCCACGACGTCCCGCCCGCCGAAGCGGCCCTTCGCCTCAGAACGCCCCGGGTCCCGGCCCGAGTCGCCACGAGCCCCGCTCATGAACCAGCCCTCGCGCCGAACTGAGATGACACAGCACAGCCCGACAAGAGGCACATGAAGGCCAAGCATGAGCCGGCCCTCGCGCCGGACCGAGGTGGCACAGCAGCGCCCGATGGAAGGCACACAAAGGCCGAGGCGGACCAGGCCCTCTGGGCCGCAGCTCTTAGGCGGTTGAGCCGCCCATGGGGACGATGTCGGCCGGCGAGGCACGCGGCAAGCCGAACGCCGGACAGGTTGCGGACGCCGAGGCCGGCAGTCACACCGTCACCAGGTCTTTGAGCTGGTCGTAGCGGGCGTCGCCGATGCCGTCGACCTTGCGGAGGTCGCCGACCGCGCGGAAGCCGCCCTGGGCGTCGCGAGCGTCGAGGATGCGTTGGGCCAGCACCGGTCCCACGCCCGGTAGTTGATCAAGGTCGGCGAGGGTGGCTGTGTTCAGGTTGAGCGGGGTGCCCGCGCCGGGGCCGGCAGCGGCCGGGCCGGTGGGCTGGACGACGCCCGGGGGCGGGGTCACGCCCACCATGATGAGCTCGCCGTCGACCACCTTGCGGGCGAGGTTGAGCACGGCCACGTCGACGCCCGGCTCCGCACCGCCCGCAGCGGTCAGGGCATCGGCGACCCGAGCCCCGGGCGCCAAGCGAACCAGGCCGGGCCGGCGGACCTTGCCACCCACCGCGACGACCACCTCGCTGGCGGCAGAGGCCGGCCCACGGACCGCAGCGGGCGGTTCGTCGCCGCCTTCCGACTCGACAGCGCCGAGCGGAGGCGGCGCGACGGGATCGACCTGGGGCCGGGAACGCCACGCCAGCACGGCCGCAATCAGAATCACCACGGCGGCGACGGCAGCCAGGGCACGGACGCCGCGACGTCCCGGATCGAAGGCCCCCAGCCCGAACCGGCGACCGCCGTCCACCGAGCCGCCAAAGGCACCCACGCCCGTCAGCCCCTCCGGTTCGGACGCGTTCGAGTCATTCGAGCCGCTGAACTCGAACCGCTCAGCGGCCGGGTCGAACGTGTAGCTCTCGGACGGCGGATACCCCGCATCCGCCTGTTCGGCGATTCCGTCGCCGGCCGCGCGATAGAGCGGGTGGCCGGGCGCGTAGTAGGTCCCGTTCTCCGAGGCCGTCCAATCAGCCGGAGGCAGCCGACGCTCCACGGGCGCAGGAGCGGGCGCAGGAGCAGCAGCGGGCGCAGTCACCGGCATCGGCACCGCTAAAGGCAAGGCCGTCCGGACGCCGGCCCAGCCAGGCAACGGCTCGGATTCAGGCATGAGGTCTCCCAGGTGTGAAGTCAGAGGATCGGCACTCCCCACCACGGGGTACGCCCCCGTGCCCGCCCGCACCGCCACAATGACCGGCGGCGGTGAAACAGCGATCGGCCCCGCCGCAGCAGGCCCCAAGGGCGCGGCCGGTTCCGGTGGCGCCGCCAGGACGGACGAACCGTTGAGTGCCGCCGGGCGAGCAAAATCCGGCGACGCCACGGCAGTAGGCATCGAGGCGATGGCGTGGTCCGATGCGAGGGCGCTCACCGACGATCCGGTGTCCCCGGCCGCGGGATGGAGCGAAGCCGGCGGCGTGGCCCACGGCGTCCCCGGCCGATAGCCGTCCGGTGAGGCGAAAGGAGCCGAGCTGCCCGGCTCAGCAGAGCCAGGAGGCGCGACTGGTCGGCCCGGGTGAAATACGGCGCTGGGCGCCGCCTCCAGGTTTACGTCGTCGGGCCAGGCCGGAATGATGTCGGACCACTGCAACGGCTCGCGCAGCTCGGCCAGATCAGCCAGCCCATCGCCAGGAGGCACGGACGCAACGCCAGGAGACACGGACACAGCGCCAGGAGCCGCAGACGTAACGCCAGAAGAGGGAGGGCCGGACGCATCAAAGCCGGGCGGAGCAGCACCGAACGACGGCGGCTGGGACGGCAAAGGCCGGCTTGGCCTGACCCCGAGGTCGGACCCCCGCCCCCCACTGCCGGAAACGGAACTGGCAGCCGTCGGCAAGGATGGACCCGGGCGACCGAGGACCGACCGGAGCCTCTGGGCTACGGCGTCGTCGGGTGGCTTCCGCTCTCGCACGCCACGCACGCTAGGGAGTTTCCGGCCCCCGCGACCCCGCCCCTGTGGACAGAGGTGCATTGTGGATAACTCGGCGACCCGGCCGGGCTGTGATATGGGATGAGCGTGACAACGAGCGAGAACGCGCTGGCCACGGCCATCGTCCGGCTGCGGGCGGCGGGTTGCGTCTTCGCCGAGGAGGAAGCGGCCGTCCTGCGTGACGCCGCCACGAACGACGCCACCCTCGGCGAACTCGTCGACCGCCGGGCTCGCGGCGAGCCCCTGGAGCAGGTGGTCGGTCACGCCGATTTCGCCGGCATCCGCGTACGGCTGCGGCCCGGCGTTTTTGTCCCCCGCGTCCGCAGCCGGCTGCTGGTCGAGCTGGCCGCCGCCCACCACCCCGGCGTGCTGCTCGATCTCTGCTGCGGCTCCGGCGCTCTCGGCCTGGCCGTCCGCCACCGTCGGCCCGACGTCGAACTGCACGCCGCCGACCTCGACCCCACCGCCACCGCCTGCGCCCGCGACAACGGCGTTCCCCGCGTCTACCAGGGCGACCTCTTCGCCCCTGTCCCCCTGGCCCTGCATGACCGCGTTGACGTCCTGCTGGCCAACGTCCCTTACGTGGCCACCGCCCACCTCCCGTTCCTGCCGTCCGAGGCCCGCGATCATGAGCCGCGCACGGCCCTCGACGGCGGCCGGGATGGTCTTGATATCTTTCGCCGCGTCGTCGGGAGCGCTCCCGTTTGGCTCGCCGAGGGCGGCATCCTGCTTTCCGAGGTAACCGAAGCCCAGGAATGGCCGGCGATCGAGGCTCTGCGGAAATCGGGTCTGGACGGCGAGGTGATCTGGGACGAAGATCTCGATGCCCGAGTGATCAGGGCCCGGAAGGTCTAGTGACGATGCGAAGGTTGGCGCGGGTCAGGCTGGCCACCCAGGTGGTGCGGCAGCTGCGCAAGGCCGGCTTCAAGGCCGTACGCTACGACGCCCGAGCCTTCGAGGTCCGATTCGCCCCTAATATCCAGCAGGAGCCGTCCATCGTCGATCTGGCCCCGCTCCTCGCCAAGAGCCGCAAACAGGTCAAGAGCTACCTGTCCGGGCTGACCGCCAACCCCGTCCCGCCGACCTGGCAGCTGGCCCGGCCCCTGCTCCGGCCCGTCCTCCGCGGCTGCACGCCGGGCACGCCGCTGAGCCGCCCGGCCCTGCCCTACCTCTTCGAGTACGTCGTCATCGATCACCCCGAGGCGATGACCTATGTCACCGGGGAACAGACCGACGCCTGGGCCGTACGCGCGGACGAGGTCTTCGCGGCCGCCCGGTCCAACCTGGTGGGCGCCACGCTCAAGAGCGCCCCCACCGAGGTCGTCCGCTTCGTCGACGACGGCGACGCGTACTGGAGCTCGCATCTGCTGCTGCGGCACTGGCTGGAACGCCTCGCACCCCAGGTCGACGGCCCGCCGCTGGCGTTCGTCCCCGAGCGCGGCACCCTGCTGATCACCTCGGCGACCAGCCCTCACCTGCGGGCCCTCTTCGCCCAGGCCGAGGAGCTCTACGCCCGGTCGGCCCGCCCCATCACCCCGATGGCGTACGTCAGCGACGCCAACGGCTGCACGGTGCCCTACACCGCCGGCCCGGGCCATCCCCTGCACCACGTGGTCCAGCGCGCTCAGGCCATCCTCGCCGTTCAGGAGTACGCCCGGCAGGCCACCCACCTCACCGAGCCCGCGGCCGAACTGGAGGTGGTGGGTGACGACGGCGCCGGCTGGCACACCCGGGCCGCCTGGGACGAGAAGTCCCTGCTCCCCACGGCCGACGAGGTGATCATCGGCGACCGCACGATCCCCTGGTCCGAGCTGGCTCCCCGCCTGGAACCGGTCACCGGCCTCAACCCGATCCGGTGGCAGCGCGGCTAACCGCGCCGGTGCACCACGACGCCGGCCAGGCCCGGCCCCACGTGCGCGGCCACCACGGCGCCGACCTCGGTCAGGTAGCAGTCGCGAAGCCTGTCCCCCAGCCGCATCGCGATCGCGTCGGCCAGCGCTGCGGCCCGGTCCGGCTGCTCGAGGTGGTGCACGGCGATGTCGACCTCGCCGTCCCCGGAGGCCTCCACGGCCAGGTCGACGAGCTTCGCCAGCGCCCGCCCGGCCGTCCGCACCCGGTCCGTGACCACGATCGCACCGTCCGCCATGTGCAGGATCGGCTTGACCGACAGGGCCGTGCCGAGCAGCGCCGAAGCCGCCCCGATGCGTCCGCCGCGGCGCAGGAACTCGAGGGTGTCGACGTAGAAGAGCGTGCTCACCCGCGAAACGTGGTCGACCGCCACCCGCCGTACGGAATCAAGGTCTTGACCTTCGCGGGCCGCGGCCGCCGCCGCGAGGGCCGCGAATCCCAGCCCCATGCCGGCCGTGCCGCTGTCGACCACCTCGACGCGCGGCCCCAGCTCGAGCGCGGCCAGCGAGGCCGCCTCGAAGGTGCCGGAGAGCTTGGCCGACAGGTGGATCGAGACGATGCCGTCGGCGCCGTCGTCGAGCAACCGCTGGTAGGCCGCCGAGAACTGGGACGGCGCGGGCCGTGACGTGCTGACCGCGGCGCGGCGCTCACCCAGCGCCCGGGCCACCTCGGCCGGCTGGACCTCGAGCCCTTCGAGCCCGTCCTCGCCGTTGATGACCACCGTGAGGGGCACGACGGTCAGCTCATACGAGCCGCTGAGTTCGGCGGGCAGGTACGCGGTGGAGTCGGTGACGACCGCGACGGGCATGCGGGCACGGTAGCCGATCGGCTCCGTCCCTGGTGAATCAGCCCTTCTCGACCGACACGACGATGAACGGCACGCCCTGCTGGCAGGTGGACATCATGTTGGGCTGGGCCTGGCCGACGATCTTGACCTTGCTGCCCACGGCGGCGTCGGCGCGCATCGCCGGGTCGTCGAAGATCAGCAGGTGGGAGCCCGCCTTGTCGGTGAGGAGCAGGCAGTTGGGCTCGACGCCGGCGGTCACCGTGCCGGTGATCGTCTGGCCGCCGGCCGCCGGCCGCCCGGACGACGGCTCGCCCGCGGGGCCACTGGTCTTGACCGAGGGCAGCGGCAGGTCGACCACGTCCGAGGCGGACGGGGAGGGGGCGGAGGCGGGTGCTGCGGCGCCGCTGTCGGTCGCGTTGTTGGCGCAGCCGGCGGCGAGAACCAGGAGCAGCAGGGCGGGAACGGTCCGTTTCACCATGATGCTTGGACGCTACCGGATCACCGGCGGTTCCCTGTGATCAGACCGGCGGTGGCACCGGGCGCTCGCTGAACGGGCCGACGTTGTACGCCGCGACCTGCCAGCCGCGCTTGTCGTCGAGGGTCAGCTCGATCCAGTGGCAGTTCTGGAGGGCCCGCAGGGTGCGCAGCTGCTCGATCGGCCAGCCCAGCAGGTGACCGACACCCTGACGGGCGGCGGCGCCGTGCGTCGCGACCACGACCGTGCCGCCGGGCGGAGCGAGAGCAGCCGCGTCGAGAAGCGCGTCGGACACGCGCCGGCCCAGCTCGTCGAGGGATTCGACGTCACCGCCGACCTCTTGCCCGGCCTGCCAGCGCGCGTGCTGGTCGGGAAAGAGCTGGGCCACCTCGGTCATGGTGTAGCCCTGCCAGGCGCCGAAGTAGCGCTCGCGCAGCCGCTTGTCGTAGCTGATCGACAGCCCGGTGAGCGCGGCCAGCGCCGCCGCGGTGTCGGCCGAGCGGCGCAGGTCGCTGCTGACGATCGCGCCGGGTTTCAGCTTGACCAGCAGCTCGGCGGCGTCGACAGCCTGCTGGCGGCCGAGGTCGTTGAGCGACACGTCGGTCTGCCCCTGGACGCGGTTGCCCGCGTTCCAGTCCGTGTTGCCGTGACGCCAGACGATGAGCCTCGTCACGACGCTTCGGCGTCGGCCAGGTCGCGGTCGACGAACGGGATCATCGGGCAGTCCTTCCACAGCTTGTCGAGGGCGTAGAACTCGCGTTCCTCGGCGTGCTGGATGTGGACGACGATGTCGACGTAGTCGAGCAGCACCCACCGGCCCTGGCGCTCGCCCTCGCGACGGACGGGCTTCGCCTTCTCGGGGAGGTTGAGCAGTGCTTCCTCGACCGCGTCGACGATCGCGACGACCTGACGGTCGTTGGACGCGGAGGCGATCACGAAAGCGTCGGTGATGTAGAGCTGGTCGCCGACATCGATCACGACGATGTCTTGCGCCTTCTTGTCGGCGGCGGCCTGGGCGGCCGTCATCGCCAGTTCAAGAGCGCGTTCGCTGACGGGCAAGAGAGTCCTCTCGGTCTGAGAATCTGGTCAGTCAAGCGTCTCACACCGGTGTGACATTTCCCGACCCCCGATAGAGGCCCCGCTTGTTGATGTATTGCACGACACCGTCGGGCACCAGATACCAGACCGGCTCACCGCCGGCCACGCGGTCGCGGCACGCGGTCGACGAGATCGCCATGGCCGGCACCTCGACCAGCGTGACGCTGTCGTCCGGCAGGTGGTCGTCGGTGAGCTCGAAACCGGGCCGGGTGACGCCCACGAAATGGGCCAGGGCCAGCATCTCGAGGGCGTCCTTCCAGCTCAGGATCCGGTTCAGCGCGTCCGCGCCGGTGATGAAGTAGAGCGCAGCGTCGGCGCCGAACACCGCCCGCATGTCACGCAGGGTGTCGATGGTGTAGGTGGGGCCGTCCCGGTCGATGTCGGCCCGGCTGACGTGGAAGCCCGGGTTGGACGCGGTGGCGATGACCGTCATCAGGTAACGGTCCTCGGCCGGCGAGACCCGGCCCTTCTCGTACGGCTGGCCGGTAGGCACGAAGACGACCTCGTCGAGGTCGAATCGTGCCTGCACCTCGCTCGCCGCGACCAGGTGGCCGTGATGGATGGGGTCGAACGTCCCGCCCATGATGCCTATCCGCCGCCGTGAAGACATTCGTGAAGGATAGGTCTTTTTCCGATCAAGGACGGCGGGCGGGGTGGGCAACAGAGATCAACGTGCGTCCAGAGCCCGCCGGACATCGTCGTCCGCGTCCAGCACCACGCGGCGCAGGATCGGGTCGAGACGGGTGTCGGCGAGAAGGGCGGCCGCCAGGTCGCGGGTGCGCTGCTCGACCACCAGGCCCGGATAGGCCGCAGCGGCCGTACGCTCGGCGCTCATGCCGCTGCGCAGCCGCATCATGGCGGGCATCTCGGCGAAGTAGCGCGGCACGTAGTCGCGCAGCAGGTCGAGCTGCTCGGCCTGCCAGAAGCCGGAAGCGGTCATCTCGACCAGGCGGTTCGAGAGCGCGGCGTCCCCGATGATCGCGGCCCAGGCCAGCGCCTTGGCGTCGGGGTCGGGGCGGGCGGCCCGGCAGCGGGCGGCCCACTGCTCGCCGGTGGCGCTGCGGTCACGCTCGAACTCGGCGTCGATCACCTCGGTGCCGGCCGCACCGAGCACGGCCAGGCGGTAGACGATCAGCCAGCGCAGGTCGGCGTCGACCGCGAGGCCGTCGGGCACCGCGCCGCCGTCGAGCCAGTCGCGCAGGCGGGCGGTGTCGACGGTGGCGCCGATCAGTCCGCGGGCCGCGGCCAGCTGGCGTGAGCCGCCCGGCTCCGAGACGGCGAGCAGCCGGTCGGCGGCCTGCGCGACCAGCTCGAGGGCGGCCGGACGGGTCTCCGGGGTGGAGTAGCGGTCGACCAGGCTGCGGGTGGCCCGCAGCACGTCCTCGACGATCACCACCTCGGACTCGACCGGCAACGCGGCCAGCGCCAGGGTGACCAGCTCGGCCACCGGACGTTCGCCGTCGACGACCGCGTCGAGCGTGGCCGCCCAGAGCACGGCACGGGCCAGCGAGTCGCCGATCAGGGGCAGCAGGGCCGGCACGGCGGCGGTCGACTGCTCGTCGAGCCGGATCTTCGCGTACGTGAGGTCACCGTCGTTGAGCAGCAGCAGGTCGGCCACCGGCTCGCCGGCGAGCTCGGGCAGCTCGGTGCGGCCGGTCGCCCCGACCTCGACCTCGATCAGCTTGCGCCGGACGAGGGCGCCGTCGGCCCGGTCCCACAGGCCGATCCCGAGCCGGTGCGGGCGCAGCGTCGGATAGGCGCCGGGCGCGGTCTGCTCGATGACCACCGACGAGTACGAGGAACCGTCGACCTCGAAGGACGAGCGCAGCGTGTTGACCTGGGCCCGGCGCAGCCAGACGTCGGCCCAGGCGGTCAGGTCGCGCCCGCTGGCCCCGGACAGCGCGCCGAGCAGGTCGGCCAGCGTCGCGTTGCCGTAGGCGTGGGCCGCGAAGTGCGCGTTGACGCCGGTCCGGAACGCCTCGTCGCCCACGAAGGCGACCAGTTGCTTGAGAACGGCCGCACCCTTGGCGTACGAGATGCCGTCGAAGTTCAGCAGCGCCTGGTCGGTGTCGGAGACCTCGGCCGGCGCCACCGGATGGGTCGACGGGTGCTGGTCGGCGCGCAGACCCCAGGCCTTGCGCTGCATGGCGAAGGTGGTCCAGGTGCCCGGGAACCGTGTCGCCTCGGCCGCGATGCGGGTGCCCATGTACTCGGCGAACGACTCGTTCAGCCACAGGTCGTCCCACCAGGCCATGGTCACCAGGTCGCCGAACCACATGTGCGCCATCTCGTGGGCGATCACGTTGGCCCGGTGCTCGCGCTCGCTGTCGGTCACCGCGGAGCGGTAGATGAACTCGTCGCGAAAGACCACCAGGCCCGGGTACTCCATCGCGCCGAAGTTGAACTCGGGGGCGAACGCCTGCTGGTAGTGGCCGAACGGGTACCGGATGTCGAAGATCTCGTGGTAACGGTCGAAGCACTGCTTGGTGACTTCGAAGATCTCGGCGGCCTCGGCCTCCAGCGCCCCGGCCAGCGCGGCCCGCGCGTAGAGGGCCAGCGGGATGCCGTCGTGCGAGTCGGTGACCTCGTGGTACGGCCCGGCGATGAGCGAGCACAGGTAGGTCGAGATCGGCTTGGTGGCCGCGAACTCCCACCGTCCGTTGGCCCCCGAGAGCAGCGGCCCGTTGGCGGCGACCCGCCAGCTCGGGGGCGCCGTCACGGTGATCCGGAACGACGCCTTGAGGTCGGGCTGGTCGAACGCGGGCAGGATCCGGCCCGCGTTGTTGATGAACATGTGCTGGTAGATGTAGACCGAGCCGTCCGCCGGGTCGACGTACTTGTGCAGGCCCTCACCGGTGTTGGAGTAGCGCATGACGGCCTCGACGGCCAGCTCGTTGACGTCGGCCAGGCCGGTGAGCAGCAGCCGGCCGTCGACGAGCGCCGAGTCGGGCAGCGGCGACCCGTTCAGCGTCATCTTGCCGGCGCGTACCGGCTCGAACTCGAGGAAGGTCGATGCGCCCTCGTGGGCGTCGAAACGCACCACCGTGCGGGAGCCGAAGGTGTCGCCCTCGGTGGTGAGATCGAGGTCGACCTCGTATTCACGGACATCGACGGTGGCGGCCCGGGCGGTAGCCTCGGCGCGGGTCAGGCTCGGCATTCGACCATCATCCGGTACGAGCCGGACCGCTGCTATCGTGGCCCCATGCGCTTCGCGAACCTCGGTTGGTGGCTGCCCTGACGGGCGGCTCCCCCACACGCGCACTCATCTTCGCGGCCGCCCCTTCCCGGGCGGCCGTTGTCATGTCCGGGAAAGGGCGGCCCTGACCCGGAAGGACACCACCATGACCCGCCGCCTCACCGGCTTCCAGCCGACCGGCCACCTGCACCTGGGCAACCTGATCGGCGCCATGCGCCCGTTGGTGGCCGCCCAGGCCACGCCCTCCATCGCCATGATCGCCGATCTCCACGCGCTCACCATGGAGCACGATCCCCGGCAGCTGCGCGCGAACACGCTGCAGGTCGCGACCGTGCTAATCGCCGCCGGCGTCGACCCGCAGCGCACCGCCATCATCGCCAACTCTCAGGTGCCCGAGCACAGCGAGCTGCACTACCTGCTCGAGTGCGCGACCGGCTACGGCGAGGCCGCGCGCATGATCCAGTTCAAGGAGAAGTCCGCGGCCAGCAAGACAGTACGGCTCAGCCTGCTCACCTATCCGGTGCTCATGGCGGCCGACATCCTCGTCCACGACTGCGACCAGGTGCCGGTCGGCGACGACCAGAGCCAGCACCTGGAGCTCACCCGCACCATCGCGACCAGGTTCAACGCGCGCTACGGCCAGACCTTCACGGTGCCCGAGGGCATCCGGCCGGTAAATACCGCGCGGATCATGGACCTGGCCGACCCGAGCCGCAAGATGAGCAAGAGCACGCCGTCGGCGGCGGGCCGGATCGGGCTGCTCGACCCGCCCGAGGTGATCCGCCGGACCATCGCGCGGGCGGTGACCGACACGGTGGGCGTCGTGCGTGTCGACCCGGAGCGGCAGCCCGGCGTGTCCAACCTGCTGGCGATCCTGCGCGCCTGCGCGGACCGGGAGCCGGGTCCGTTCACGTCCTACGGCGTGCTGAAACGCGAGGCCACCGACGCGGTCGAGTCGGTGCTGGGGCCGATCCGGGCGCGTTACGCCGAGTTGTCGGAGGACCCGGGTCACGTACGCAAGATCCTGGCCGAGGGCAAGGCCTGGGTGCAGCCGCGCGCTGCCGAGACCGTACGGCGTACCCGCGCCGCCCTCGGCCTACTGGACTGAGGCGGTCAGCCGCTTCTCGAAGCAGAACGCGGCCGGCTCGCAGATCGGGAGGCGCTCGTAGCCCGACGACCGGTAGAGGGCGACCGCCGCGGGCGAGGTGACCCCGGCGGTCAGGCGGATCACCGGGCGCCCCGCGACGAGCGCCTCCTCCTCGAGCGTGACGATCATCTGACGGGCGATGCCGCGGCCCCGGAAGGCCGGGCGCACGTACATCCGCTTGATCTCGGCCACGCCGACCTCGGGCAGCGGTTGCCACGCGCCGCAGGCCACGGCCCGGCCGTCGACGACCGCCACGAAGTACGCGGCACGGTCGTCCGGCACGTAACTCTGGCCGCCCTCGTGCAGCTGGGCCGTCACAAGGGCGGCCAGCTCGGGGTCCAGGGCGGGCCTGGCTTCGATCAGCACGTCGTGACCCTAGGCGGCCACCCTTGCCGCAGGGTTGCGCCGAGCTGGACTACGCCCTATTCGTCGGTGTCGTCGTCATCTGTCACGAGGACCGGCCGATGGGCGTTGGCCACGCTCGTGACCGTGCCGTCGGCCGACATGTGCAAAAGCTCGTCGTCCGAGCGCACGCGGCGGGCCTTGCGGGCTGCCAGGCGCTCGGCGGCGCTGGCGCGGGCTTCGTCGTCCTCGAGGCGGGCGTCGGTGCCGCGGGGGCCCGACACGAACTCGCCGGCGTTGGGCTGCCAGTCGAACTCGCGATCGCCGATGCGCACCGGGTCGCCCGCCTTGGCGCCCTTCTTGCCCAGCGTGTCCTCGACGCCGAGCCGGTCGAGCCGGTCGGCCAGATAACCCACGGCCTCGTCGTTGTCGAAGTTCGTCTGGCGGACCCAGCGCTCGACCTTGGCCCCGCTCACCACGAAGACACCCTCGGCGTCCTGCTCGACCGTGAATCCGGACTCGTCGACCGCGCGCGGACGCACGATGGCCCGGCTGGGCTCGGGCGCCGGCTTGTCCAGGCGGTGCTGGGCGACCGTCTCGGCCAGGGCGAAGATCAGTTCCTTGAGGCCCTCGCGGGTGACCGCGCTGACCTCGAAGACGCGGTAGCCGCGGGCCTCGATGTCGGCCCGCACCATCTCGGCGAGATCGCGCCCGTCCGGGATGTCAATCTTGTTGAGCACGACCAGCCGCGGCCTGTCCTCCAGACCGCCGTACGCCGACAGCTCGGCCTCGATCGCGTCGAGGTCGGCCAGCGGGTCGCGCTCGATCTCGAGCGCCGCCGAGTCGAGCACGTGCACCAGCACCGAGGTGCGCTCGATGTGCCGCAGGAACTCCATGCCCAGGCCCTTGCCGGTGGCCGCGCCCGGGATCAGGCCGGGCACGTCGGCCACGGTGAAGGTCTGGTCGCCCGCCTGCACCACGCCGAGGTTGGGCACCAGCGTGGTGAACGGGTAGTCGGCGATCTTGGGCTTGGCCGCGGAGATGACCGAGATGAGCGACGACTTGCCGGCCGACGGGAAACCGACCAGACCCACATCGGCCACGCTCTTGAGCTCGAGCACCGCGTCGAGGCTGTCACCGGGCTCGCCCAGTTCGGCGAAGCCGGGCACCTTGCGGCGGGTGTTGGCCAGCGAGGCGTTGCCCCGGCCACCGCGGCCGCCCCGCGCCACCTCGAAGGTGGCGCCCTCGCCGATCAGGTCGGCCAGCACCTCGCCGTCGGCGTTCAGCACGACCGTGCCGTCGGGCACCTTGAGCACGAGGTCCTTGCCGTTGGCGCCGTCGCGGTTGGCGCCCGCGCCGCCGCCGCCGTTGGACGCCTTGACGTGCCCGTGGAAGTGGAAGTCGAGCAGCGTGTGGATCTGCGGGTCGACCACCAGGGTGATGCCGCCGCCGTGCCCACCGTTGCCACCGTCGGGCCCGCCCAGCGGCTTGAACTTCTCGCGGCGCACCGAGACGCAGCCGTGCCCGCCGTCACCCGCTTGCAGGTGCAGCACGACGCGGTCGACGAACGTGGTCACTGCTCAACTCCTTGCCGAAGATGTCCCGAGGGTTCAACGCCGGCCTCAGGCGGGCTTGTTCCTCGGTAGAGCCGCCGGCCGCGCGACGCGGGGGCGGAAAACACAAAGCGGGCCACGGACCCCGAAAGGTCCGCGGCCCGCTTCGAAGAAACTTTACTCCGCCGCCGGAACGATGCTGACGGTCTTGCGACCGCGCTTCGTGCCGAACAGCACATTGCCGGTCGCCAGAGCGAACAGCGTGTCGTCGCCGCCGCGGCCGACCAGGTCGCCCGGGTGGAACTTCGTGCCGCGCTGGCGGATCAGGATCTCGCCGGCGCTGACCAGCTGGCCGCCGAACCGCTTGACACCGAGCCGCTGAGCGGCGGAGTCACGGCCGTTGCGCGAGCTGGATGCACCCTTTTTGTGAGCCATGAGTGATCCGCCCCTTACTTCCCGCTCGTGATGCCGGTGACCTTGATCTTGGTCAGCGGCTGACGGTGCCCCTGACGCTTGTGGTAACCGGTCTTGTTCTTGAACTTGTGGATCCGGATCTTCGGACCCTTGGTGTGCTCGGCGATCTCGCCGGACACCGTCACCTTGGCAAGCTTGGCCGCGTCGGTCACCAGGTTGTCACCGTCGACGAGGAGGACTGCGGCGAGCGTCAGCGAGTCGCCGGGCACACCCGCGAGCTTCTCGACCTCGATCACGTCGCCCTCGGCAACCTTGTACTGCTTGCCGCCGGTCTTGACGATCGCGTACATCGGACGCGGACTCCCTGAGACTTACGCAGCGTTGACCGCTGCTTGGCGGATGAAGCTGAGATTCCGGCTCTCACCCCTCAAAACAGGGGGCGGGCACGGAAGCACGGCGCCTGGAAAAGCGCCAGCAGAAAGAGTACTTCATCAGGCGCTCCGATCCCAAACCGGGGCCGCATCAGCCCCGGCCGCACGCCTTGTCGAGCCGGGCCGTGAGGGCCGACATCTTCTCAGCGTTGATCTTGGTGACGTCCCCCTTCAGGGCCTTGACCTGCGCACTCATCTCGGTCAACGCCTTCTTCAGGGCGGGATCGGTGGTCAGCCCGGCCATGTCGGCCAGCGCGAACGAGTAGTTCCGGACGTCGCGCGAGACCTTCTCGGCGGCCTGCCGCTTGGCCTGCTCACCCTTGCTCGCGGCGTCGATCTGCAGCTTGAGGTCGGCGATGAAGATCTCACCGAAGCTGGTGCTCGCGCGCTCGGCCTGGGCGCAGATCTCCTTGGTGTTGCCGGACAGCTCGGCGTCGGCCTTGGCCGCCACGGACGGGTCGACCGGAGCAGGGGGCACCGCGACCGGCGGCGGGGCAGTCGCGGCCGAGCCGGCGGACGCGGCGCCGGACGAATCGCCGGACGACGACGAACAGGCGGCCGTCGCGGTGAGAGAACCCAGCGCCACGCACACGGCGAGGCCCCGGATCAGGGGGATTCGGAACATCGGGGCTCGGTCTCCTCGGGGAAGGCTGATCGATCCCGCGAGGGTAACCGACGGAGACGGAAAGGAGCGGCTTGGCAGTTAACTTTCTTTACCAAACCGCTCCTGTCGATCCTTTGTTGATCCGAAAGGGCAGGATCAGGGTCGCGTACGCCTCCGCGTACCGCCCCGCCGCGAGCGGCGCCGTCCGGCGCCCGCCCCCACCGGCTCGTCGTCGTCCTCATCCTCGGCCGCGTCCGGATCGTCGGACCCGGTGAGCTGGAGCGGCTCCGCCTCGGCGGCCGGCGCCTCATACCGCGACAGGTCGTAGCCGCTGATGTCGTAGTCGTCCTCGGGGTCCGCGTTGGTGGCAGGCGCCCGGCCGGTCACGATGCCCGAGCCGGCCACCGGGGGCAGGCCCGCGGTCTCGGCCGCCGGGTCGTCGCCCTCGTGCCGCACCGCCTCGGTCACAATCTCGATCGGCTCGTCGGGCTCGACCTCGACGTCCGGCAGCTCGTCCCGGATCGGGTCCGGCACGACCGGCTCCGAGACGGGCTCGGCGACCACGGTGTCGCCGCCGCCACCACGGCGACGCCGCGACTTGCCGCTCGGCTGCTGCTGCTGCTGGGCCGGGGCGGTCTCGGTCCGGGCCGCCGCGGCGACCGCCTTGACCTGGTTCCCGGCGCCACCGCCGTTGGAACGCTTCTCGGGCACCGGCTCGGTGTGGATCAGCACCCCGCGGCCCTTGCAGTGCTCACAGGTCTCGCTGAACGCCTCGAGCAGGCCCGAGCCGATCCGCTTGCGGGTCATCTGCACCAGGCCGAGCGAGGTGATCTCGGTGACCTGGTGCTTGGTGCGGTCGCGGCCCAGGCACTCCGTGAGCCGCCGCAGCACCAGCTCGCGGTTGCTCTCGAGCACCATGTCGATGAAGTCGATGACCACGATGCCGCCGAGGTCGCGCAGCCGCAGCTGCCGGACGATCTCCTCGGCCGCCTCGAGGTTGTTGCGGGTGACCGTCTCCTCGAGGTTGCCGCCAGCGCCGGTGTACTTGCCCGTGTTGACGTCAACCACCGTCATGGCCTCGGTGCGGTCGAAGACCAGGTGGCCGCCCGAGGGCAGGAACACCTTGCGGTCCAGACCCTTGAGGATCTGCTCGTCGATGCGCTTGTCGGCGAAGACGTCCCCGGTGCCGGTGTAACGGTGCATGCGCTCGAGCAGGTCGGGCGAGACCGAGTTGAGGTAGTTCTCCAGCTCGCCGTACGCCGAGTCGCCCTGCACGATCAGCTCGCGGAAGTCCTCGTTGAAGAGGTCCCGGACGACCCGGATGACCAGGTCGGGCTCCTCGGAGAGGGCGACCGGCGCGTGGCCCTCGGCCGATTTGCGCTGGATCTCCTCCCACTGCGCCTGGAGCCGCTTGACGTCGCGGGCGAGGTCGTCCTCGCTGGCGCCCTCGGCCGCCGTCCGCACGATGACGCCGGCGCCGTCGGGCACCAGCTTCTTCAGCACGTCCCGGAGGCGCTTGCGCTCGTTGTCGGGCAGCTTGCGGCTGATCCCGGAGGCGTTGCCGTTGGGCACGTAGACCAGGTGCCGGCCGGAGAGCGCGATGTGGCTGCTCAGCCGGGCGCCCTTGTGCCCGATCGGGTCCTTGGTCACCTGCACCAGCACCGAGTCGCCGGAGCGCAGCGCCTGCTCGATCGAGCGGGCCCGGCCCTCGAGCCCGGTGGCGTCCCAGTTGACCTCGCCGGCGTAGAGCACCGCGTTGCGGCCGCGGCCGATGTCGACGAACGCCGCTTCCATGCTGGGCAGCACGTTCTGCACCTTGCCGAGGTACACGTTGCCGACCATGGTGCCGGAGGTGCTGCGCGAGACGTAGTGCTCGACCAGGATGCCGTCTTCCATCACGGCGATCTGGGTGCGGTCGGGCTTCTGGCGCACGACCATCACCCGGTCGACCGCCTCGCGGCGGGCCAGGAACTCCGACTCGCTCAGGATCGGCGGACGGGTCCGGCGCTGCTCACGGCCGTCGCGGCGGCGCTGACGCTTGGCCTCGAGCCGGGTCGAGCCCGAGACGCCCTGCACCTCGTCGGAGGTGCGGCGGGGCTCGCGCACCCGCACGACGGTGTGCACGCCGTCCTCGATGCCGCCGGTCTCGGCGTCACCGCTCGAGCCCTTGCGGCGCCGGCGGCGGCGGCGACGGGTCACGCCGTCGCCCTCGTCGCCCTCTTCCTCGTCCTCGGACTCCTCCTCGGCCGACGCCTCGGCGCCTTCCTCGGCCTCGTCCTGCTCGCCGTCCTCGGCAGGGCCCTTGCCACGGCCACGGCCACGGCGTCCCCGGCGACGGCGGCGGCGACCGGCCGCGGTGTCGTCGTCATCGTCGGCCTCGTCGTCGCCGTCCTCGACGTCGTCGGCGCTCTCGTCGGCCTCGTCGACCGCCTCGTCGGCGGGCGGGGCCGTGACCGCGGCCGCGGGGGCCTCGGCGGGCTCGTCGGCGGCGCCGCGACGGCGGCGCCGGCTGCGACGAGCGCCCTCGGCCGGCTCCTCGGTCGCGACGGCCGGGACCTCAGCCACCGCGGCCTCGGCCTCGGCGACCGGCGGGATCTCGGGCGTCTCGGCGACCACGGGCGGCACGGCGGCGGCACGGCGTGACCGGCGGGCCGGAGCCGGAGTGGTCTCAGTGGCCTCCGGCGGCATGAACAGCACAGCCGGGGGCAGGGCCGCGGCGCGGCGGCCACGGCGCGGAGCGGGCGCCTCGGTCTCGACGAAGTCGGCGTCGAGCGGGATCACTCCGATGATCGGGGTGCCCTCGGCCGCCTCAGCGACCTCGAGGGCCTCGTCCTCGACGACCGGCTGCTCGCCCTCGATCAAGGGCTCGATCCCGACCGGCTCGGCGACGACCGGCTCCTCCACCGGGGCGGGCGGGGCGGCCTTCTTGCGGGCCCGGGTGCGGGTGGCCTTGACGGGCGGCGCGACCTCTTCGGCGGCGGCCTCCGCCTCGGCCGGAGCGACCGCCGGAGCGGCGGCCTTCTTACGGGCCCGCGTCGCCTTCTTGACGGGCGGCGCAGGCTCCTCGGCGGAAGCCGGTGACTCGTGGATGGCGGCGACGGGGTCGGACGGACCCGCAGCCGGTGCTGCCTCGGGCTCGGCGGCTGGCGCCGCTGCCTTGCGGCGGGGGGCACGCTTGCGCGCGGGGGTAACAGTTGCGGCGGTCTCGGGCGGAGCGGCTGCTCCGGCCCCTTCACCGCCCTGTTCTCCCAAGTTGTCTTGGGGCTCGTTATCGAGCATGGGGCGCTCTCCAGTTCTGGCGGCCCCGGGCGCGTTTGAGCGCTGCCACGCAGGGTCGCCGCAAGTATTTCGGTCCCGCCGGGTGAGCGGACGGGCTGCCGAAGTCTGTCAACAGGCGCCGGTTGCAGCCAGCGCCTCCGATGGAGCGATCCTTACCCCGGAAGGGCAGGCTCGCGATCCGCGTCCAACGGATCGACGATATCCCCCTGTGCGGTGAGCGTGCCCTGGGCCAGCCGGGTAACCCGTGGGGGCACCGGCGGCTCCAGACCAGCCGCCACGCGCAGGCCGGAAAGGACGTCATCGGGTCGTACGGCGGGTGTCACCTGTCGTACGACAAGGTCGATTATCGCACACGGTGCGCCGTCCGCCTCGGAAGGTACGGCGGACTGATCCGTCACATCGATGTGAGCCACTGCCTGCCGAGCGTCGAACGAGCGCCGGCCCTGCTTCGTCATGCGCTCTACCAGCACTTCGTCGAGGGCGATGAACGCCCGGACGGCCGACTCGGCGTCGGCCGGCTCGACCGTGGGCAGCTCGATCCGCCAGTGCGAGGCGTCGATCCGGTCGGCCAGGCTGCCCGGACCGGCGATCACCGCGTCGAGGATGTCGAGGCCCGGGGAGAGCGCGGCGTCGAGGGCGACGCGCAGCTGCCCGGGATCGACCTCGGCCTGCAGACCGATCTCGAGGTACTCGGCCTCGCTGCCCACGCCGGTCGGGGCCGCACTCGCGTACGAGATCTTGGGGTGCGGGGTGAAGCCCTGGGAGAAGGCGATGGGCACGGCGGCCCGCCGCAACGCCCGCTCGAACGCGCGGGCGAAGTCGCGGTGGGAGGTGAAGCGCAGCGGGCCGCGCTTGGCGTAGCGCAGGCGGATGCGCTGGACGACGGGCGCCTGGCCGCCGGCGGGCTGATTCTTGGGGGCCATGTCAGGCAGGCAGCCGCAGGGAGTTGACCGGGGTCAGGGGCAGCAGCTTCTTGCCGGTGGGGCCGATCTGGATCTCGGTGTCCATCGACGGGCAGACGCCGCAGTCGAAGCACGGGGTCCAGCGGCAGTCGTCCTGCTCGAACTCGGACGTCGAGTCCTGCCAGTCCTGCCAGAGCCAGTCCTTGTCGAGACCGGAATCCAGGTGGTCCCAGGGCAGCACCTCGGAGTGCTGACGCTCGCGGGTGGTGAACCAGTCGAGGTCGACACCGAAGCCGGGCAGCACCTCGGCGCAGGCCTCGACCCACCGGGTGTACGAGAAGTGCTCGCTCCAGCCGTCGAAGCGGCCGCCCTTTTCCCACACCCGGCGGATGACGGCGCCGACCCGGCGGTCGCCCCGCGAGAGCAGGCCCTCGATCAGCGAGGGCTCGCCGTCGTGGTAGCGGTAGCCGATCGCACGGCCCAGCGACCGGTCGCTGTTGATCTCTTGCTTGAGCATCTGGAGGCGGGCGTCGATGACCTCGGGACGCACCATCGGCGCCCACTGGAACGGGGTGTGTGGCTTCGGCACGAAACCGCCGATCGACACCGTGCAGCGGATGTCCTTGGTGCCGGCGGCGGCGCGGCCGGCCTTGATCACCTCGTGCGCCATGCGGCCGATCTGCAGCACGTCGTCGTCGGTCTCGGTGGGCAGCCCGCACATGAAGTACAGCTTGACCTGGCGCCAGCCGTTCGTGTAGGCCGTGACGACCGTCCGGATCAGGTCCTCCTCGGTCACCATCTTGTTGATGACCTTGCGGATGCGCTCGGATCCGCCCTCGGGCGCGAAGGTCAGGCCCGTCCGGCGGCCGTTCTTCGACAGCTCCTGGGCCAGGTCGATGTTGAAGGCGTCGACCCGGGTCGAGGGCAGCGACAGCGAGACGTTGGTGCCCTCGTACTGCTCGGCGAGGCCGGAGCACATGTCGCCGATCTCGGAGTGGTCGGCGCTCGACAGCGAGAGCAGGCCGACCTCGCTGAATCCCGAGTACTCGAGGCCTTCCTTGATCATCTGGCCGACCGTGGTGATCGAGCGCTCGCGCACCGGGCGCGTGATCATGCCGGCCTGGCAGAAGCGGCAGCCCCGCGTGCAGCCACGGAAGATCTCGACCGCGTAGCGCTCGTGGACCGTCTCGGCCAGCGGGACCAGGGGCTTCTTGGGGTACGGCCAGGCGTCGAGGTCCATCGTCGTGCGCTTGGCCACGCGGAACGGCACGTCGGGGCGGTTGGGCACCACCCGCTGGATGCGGCCGTCGGGCAGGTAGTCGACGTCGTAGAAGCGGGGGACGTAGATGCTCTCGGTGCGGGCCAGGCGCAGCAGCAGCTCGTCGCGGCCGCCGGGGCAGCCCTCGGCCTTCCACTCCCGGATGATGCCGGTGATCTCGAGGACGGCCTCTTCACCGTCGCCGAGCACGGCGGCGTCGATGAAGTCGGCGATCGGCTCGGGGTTGAAGCTGGCGTGGCCGCCGGCCAGCACGATCGGGTGGCTCTCGTCGCGGTCGGCGCTCATCAGCGGGATGCCGGCCAGGTCGAGCGCGGAGAGCATGTTGGTGTAGCCGAGCTCGGTCGCGAAGGACAGGCCGAGGACGTCGAACGCCTTGACCGGGCGGTGGGCGTCGACCGTGAACTGCGGGACGCCGTTCTCCTTCATCAGCGCCTCGAGGTCGGGCCAGACCGCGTAGGTGCGCTCGGCCAGCACGTCCTCTTGCTCGTTGAGCACCTCGTAGAGGATCTGGACGCCCTGGTTGGGCAGGCCCACCTCGTAGGCGTCGGGATACATCAGCGCCCAGCGGACCGTCGTCGCGTCCCAATCCTTGACGACGGCGCCAAGCTCGCCACCCACGTATTGGATCGGCTTGCTGACCCGGGGCAGCAGCTGCTCGAGCTGCGGGAAGACGGAACGGACACTCATGCCGGCACTCCGCTTCGCTCCGTGCCGACATGAGGCACAAACGCGCTGTGCTGGTTGATTCCCTCGCTCCGCTCGCTCATGGGCCTCTAGGGTACGCGCGTCAGCTACCGATCTCGGCTGCGGCCCGGTCGAGGTCGGTGGCCAGCACATCCTCGCGGAACGCGCACAGCTGGAGCGTCATGCGGGCGGCGCCCGTCTCCCCCACCACCAGCCGGGCCGGCTTGCCGTGGTCGTTGAGATCACCGATCAGCGCGTCGAGCAGGCGCACCCCGGCGCTGTCGAGAAACGAGACGGTGGTCAGGTCGATGAGCACCTTGCCGGCCTTCTCGATCCGCTCGACGATCGCCTTGCCGATCTCGGGCGCGTTGGCCAGGTCGATCTCGCCGGTCAGCGAGACCAGCTCGGCGTCGCCGAACGTCGAGAAGGTGACCCAGCGATGCAGATCGCCCCTCGGCACGGGGCGGCCACCCCGGGTGAATTCCATCACCCCACCTCCAGCCGGCCACGACGCATGGTGACGGTGGTGCCGTCACTGCGGTCGAACAGGACCTGGTCCATCGACTCGCGGATCAGCTGGAGACCGCGGCCGCGGGCCACGTCGCTGACCGCGCCGCGCCAGGTGCCCCGGTCGGTGACCCGCACCTCGACCGCGTCGGCGGTCACCGTGGCCACGACGTCGATCATGCCGAACGGGTCGTCGCGGTAGCCGTGCTCGATCGCGTTGGCCACCGCCTCGGAGCAGGCCAGCAGCACCGCGTCGCGGCACTCGGGCTCGACCTCGTGGCCCACCAGCCAGGTCCGCAGGTCGGCCCGGAGCAGGGCGATCTGCATGCGGTCGGCGCCGATCGTGCGCTCGATGCGTTCCTCGGCGCCGAGCGTCAGGCAGAGCATGCAGACGTCGTCGCTGTGGTCGCGGCCGACCAGGGTGTCGGCCAGGGTGGCTGCCAGCCCCTGCAGAGGGGCGTCCCGGCGTCGCGCCCACTCGCGGGCGAGCAACTCGAAGCCCTTGTCGATCGGGCGGGTGCGGCGCTCGATCAGGCCGTCGGTGTAGAGCAGCATGCGGCTGCCTGCGGGCAACCGGCGGCGGTGCTCGGTGCGGACCTTGTTGCCGGCCTTGGAACCCAGCGGCGCCGAGCGGCCTTGCAGCAGGTATTCCGGCGAGCCGGCCGGCTCCTGCAGCAGCGGCGGCAGGTGACCGGCGCACGAGTAGACCACCTCGCCGTCGGTCAGGTCGACCTCGACGTAGGCCACGGTGGCCATGCGGGCCGACTCGACCCGCTCGACGAACCGATCCAGCCCCTCGATCAGCTGGGCCGGCCCGGTCGCGCTGGAGGCGAGCGCGCGCACCGCGCTGCGGAGCTGGCCCATCGTGGTGGCCGCCTCGATGCCCCGGCCGACCACGTCGCCGACCACGACGGCCAGCTTGTCCGGGGTGATCAGGAAGGCGTCGAACCAGTCGCCGCCGACCTCGAGGTCGAGCGCGGCCGCCTGATAGTGGGTCTCGACCGCGAACCGGCTGTCACCGCCGGGCAGGTCGCCGGCGAGCAGGCTGCGCTGGAGCGTGCGGGCGATCTGCCGTTCCTGCTCGTAGAGGCGGGCGTTCTCCAGCGCGAGCCCGGCCCGGTCGGCCAGTTCGATCAGGAACGCCTGCTCGGCCGCGATGCCGCGCCGGTTGGTGGACATCCGCAGTGCCAGCGTGCCCAGCACCAGCCCCCGGGCCGTCAGCGGCAGCACCGAGCAGTCGAGCTGGTCGCCCTCGGCGGCGAACACCGGTTCGCCGCTCGCCGCGACCTTGCCCAACCGCTGGGTCAGCAGCTCTTCGTCGGGGCGGGGACCGCCGCCGTGCTCGACGAGCGCGGGCGTGCCCACCTGAAGGCGCACCTCGGCCCAGTCGGCGATCTCGGGGACGACCCGGTCGATCAGCCGGCGGGTGCGCGGGAGCAGCCGGTGCAGCTCGTCGAGCGACCGCGTGGTGCCGGCCAGGAACTTGGATCGGTCCTCGCGGCGGCGGACCTCGTCGTAGAGCCGGGCCCGGTCGAGCGCCTGACCGGACTGCTGCCCGAGCAGGCGGACGACCCGCAGCTCGCCGTCGGTGAGCTTGCGCTCGCCCTTGAAGCTGAACGCCAGCACACCGAGCGTCTCGACGGTGGAGCGCTCGTCGGCCGGGCCGGTCGTCAGCGGCAGCAGCACGACGGTGTTGCGGCCCGAGCGGCGCATGCTCTCGACCAGGTCGGGGAAGTGCGTGCGGGCCTCGGCGACCGAGGGCACCACGTGCAGGTCGCCGCGCTCGGCCACCCGGGCAACGGCCCGCTCCGACGTGCGCGGCATGTCGTCCCAGTTGCCGGTGGTCGGGTCGGTCGACGCCACGGCGTAGATGACGTCACGCTCGTCGTCGACCAGGTAGATGCTGCTGCTGGCCGCGCCGAAGGCGGCCTCGGGCGCGCGGACCACCGCCTCGGCCACCTCGGCCTCGGTCGGCGCGGCGGCCAGGTCGGCCACGATCTGCTGCAGCACCCGGACCCGCCGCTCGGAGGACTCGGCGATCTGCCGCGCGAGCAGCAGTTCCGTCTCGTACTGGCGGCGCTCGGTGGCGTTGAACAGGGTCGTGCGGATCGCCCGGGGCTGCCCCGTCCCGCTGCGGGCCAGCACCGAGTTGACCAGCGTGGGCAGCTGACGTCCGTCCGAGCAGACCACATCGAACGCGAGCTCGTGCACCTCGTCCTGCATGCGCAGCAGCGGGGCGTAGTGGGTCTCGTGATAGATCTGCCCGCCGGAGGTGAGCAGGTCACGGAACCGGCGGTGCCCGACCAGCTCGCCGCGCGTGAATCCGGTCCAGCTCAGGAACGTCTGGTTGACCCGGACGATCGTGCCGTCGGGGAGCGTGGTCAGGTACCCGCACGGCGCGTGCTCGTACAGGTCATCGGGGTCTTCGTCCCAGGGCGGCCGCAGGTCCTGCGTCACGTCCGGCCCACCAGAGTCACTCACGGTCCGCCGCTTCTAAAGCCAAGCCTTCATGGCGTCGATGGTTTCCTCCGGGGCGCTCAGGTTGGGGCAGTGACCCGTGGCGTTGAGGTGTACCAGAGTGCTCCCGGCGGTGTGCTTGTGAACGTAGTCGCCGACGGCGGCCGGCGCGATCACATCATCGGAACACTGGAGGATGAGCGCGGGTGTGCGCAACTCGAGAAGGTCGTCGCGGTTGTCGGACAGGAACGTGACGCGCGCGAACTTCTTGGCGATCTCGGGATCGGTGCGGCAGAAGCTGTTGGTCAGCTCCTGACCGAGCTCGGGCCGCTCGGGGTTGCCCATGATCACCGGCGCCATCGTGCTCGACCAGCCGAGATAGTTGCTGTCGAGCGAGACGAGCAGCGACTCGATGTCGTCCTTGTTGAAGCCGCCCACGTAGCCCTCGACGGGCTCGTTGATGTAGCGCGGGGAGGGGCCGACGAGCACCAGGCGGGCGAAGCGCTCAGGCTCCTTGATGGCCGCGAGCACGCCGATCATGGCGCTCACCGAGTGGCCGACGAAGACGACATCCCACAGGTCGTGCTCGTGCAGGATCTCGAGGATGTCGTCGGCGTACCCGCCGAGCGTGGAGTGGCGGTCGTCGTCGTAGGCCGACAGGTCGGACCGGCCGTTGCCGACGTGGTCGAAAAGTATGAGCCGATGAGAGTCCGCGAAGGCCGGGGCGACAAGACGCCACATGTTCTGGTCGCAGCCGTAACCGTGGGCGAACACCATCGGCTGGCCGGTGGGATTCCCGGTCAGAGTGACGGCGTTTCTCTGTGTCGTTCTCATGTCCCGGTAACTCTACGGCTCCAGAGCGTCTTGCACATCGCCCTGGTTGTCCGGCATTTGTACGCGGGAACCGGTCTCAGGACAGAGGCCGGGGGTGGCGCACCGCCTCTAACCTGGGAGTTGACCGTCTCGCCGGGAATCTTGCCGGCAGTGAAGGAGATCGACCGATGGCCCACGAGCAGCCGGAGGAAACTCAGCCGGCGGCCGGAGTGCCCGACCCGACCCGGCTCGACACCGGCTCCGAACCCTCCACCGTGGACGCGCCGGCGCGCTGGAGCGCCTCCGCGGCCGTGCCCGAGCCGTCGCCGAAGAAGCCTTGGTGGCGCCGCGACGGCGGACCCCAGCCGGTCGAGGAGGAGCACTGGGCGACCACCCCGGCGGTCGACCCGTGGGCCGACCAGGACACACCGTGGGACGCTTTTCCCTTTCCCGAGGTCACCGAGGTGGAGGCGACTCCGCAGCCGGTGGCCCCGCCGCCCCCGACCCGCGTCGAGCCCCCGGCGCCGACAAAGGTCGAGCCGCCGCACACCGCCCCGCACACCGCCCCGCACACCGCCCCGGCCCCGGCCAGCGCCGAGCCGCCGAAGCTCTCCAAGAAGGAGCGCAAGCGCCTGGAGAAGGCCGCCACGGCCAACCGCCTGCCCGTCCAGACCCGTCCCCCGGCCCCGCCCTCGCCGCCGCCCGGCCCGATGGTCCAGGGCCGCCGGCTCCCGGCCCCGCCGCCGTGGGCCCCGCGCCAGCCGAGCCGGCCCCTGCCGCCGCCCCGCCGCAAGCGCCGCTGGGGCCGCCGGCTCGCGTTGCTGAGCCTGCTCGGCGTGGTCTGCTGCTGCGGCCTCCCCTTCGCCTGGTTCCAGTGGCCGAGCGCCCGTCAGTACCCGGTCAGCGCCGCCCTGCCGAAGTCCTTCGCCGACCTGCAGTTGCGCGACACCGAGGAGACCGGCCCCAACGGCTTCGCCGGCGTCTACCGCGACGGCCGCGGCAAGCGGGTCTCCGTCTACGGCGAGACCGGCTTCCGGCTCACCCCCGGCTCCGACGTCCGCGGCCGCCTCGACCAGGTCACCTCCGCCTACAACCTGAAGGACGTGCAGTCCTTCGACCTCGGCGAGACCGGCGCCCACCAGAGCTGCGGCGTCGGCCGCGACGACGGCGCCTCGGTGGTCGTCTGCGCCTGGGCGGACCACGGCAGCCTGGCCACCGTGCTGCTGACCCGCCGCTCGATCACCGACAGCGCCGACCTGGTCGCCCGCCTGCGGGAAGAAGTGCTGACTCCCGGTTGACCGGGCCGGGGCCGGGCACGATGACGACATGACCCGACGCTGGCTCTTCGCCGATCAGCTCGGCCCGCACTTCCTCGACGCCCCGGCGCGCGAGCACCGTGACCCCTACTCCTTGGGCGGCTTGGCCGGGGCGTACCGCGGCACGTACTCCTGACCGGTGAGCTTCTGGATCTCGGTCATCACCTCGTCGGTGAGCTCGCGCAGCGCCGTGCGGTCGTCGGACCGGCCCACGGTCGGGATCGGCTCGCCGAACTTGACGGTGACGACACCGCGCGCCGGCCTGGGCATGAGCTGGCCGATGGGCTGGACCTTGTCGGTGCCGAGCATGCCGACCGGGACGATCGGCACCCCGGCCGCCACCGAGAGCCGGGCCACGCCGGTGCGGCCGCGGTAGAGCCGCCCGTCGGGCGAGCGCGTGCCCTCGGGATAGAGCGCGACCGCGTCACCGGACTTGAGGACGGGAATGGCGCCGTCGAACGCGGTGAGCGCAGCCCGTCCGCCGCCGCGGGCCACCCGGATGGCGCCGAGCCCGTGCATCAGGCTGCGGTTGAACCAGCCCTTGACGCCCGTGCCGTCGAAGTACTCCTCCTTCGCCCAGAAGGCGAGGTGACGGGGCACCACCGAACCGAGGAAGAGCTCGTCGGCGACCGAGAGGTGGTTGCCGGCGAACACCACGCCACCGGTCCGGGGGATGTGGTTCAGTCCCTCGACGTGGGGACGCCAGCCGAGCATCATCGCGTTGCCGACCGTGACCTTGCCGATCGTGTAGAGCAGCGGCAACTGGGGTTCCTCCGGGGACAGGCGTGCGCACGAAAATGTGGGGGGCGCGGTCAGGTTATCGGACGGAAACCCGGAAGTCCTCGTCGAGCCGACCGACCGGCCCGAACATTCGTCACAGATGTGCGAAATATCCGGACCGGCCGCCGATTTCAGACCGCCTTCGAGACCTGAACTGTTACCTGATCTCCGTCGCCGACCTCGCCCGCGAAACCCTCGGCGCCCGCCTCGGCGAGCGTCACCGACGTCGCCAGCGTCTCGCCGCCGACGAAGTCACGGTGCGCCTCGACCGCTGCCCGCACCGGCCCGGCCGCCGAGACGACCAGCGCGATCCGGTCCGAGACGTCGAAGCCCGCGTCGCGGCGGGCCTGCTGCACGACCCGGATCACGTCGCGGGCCAGGCCCTCGGCCGCAAGTTCCGGGGTCACCGCGGTGTCGAGCACGACGACGCCCGCGCTGCCCGGCAGCGGCGCCGAGTTCTCGACGTCGGCTGCCACCAGCTTCAGCTCGTACTCACCCTCGCGCAGGGTGACGCCGGCGGCCACCGGCGCGCCGTCGACCAGCTGCCAGTCGCCGGCCTTGACCGCCTTGATGACCTGCTGCACCTGCTTGCCGACCCGGGGGCCGAGCGCTCGCGGCACGACGGTCAGGACCTGCTCGGAGGAGGCGGCCACGTCGTCGGTGAAGACGACCTCCTTGACGTTGACCTCGTCGGCCACCAGGTCGGCCAGGCCGGCCAGAGCAGCGGCGTCGGTGGTGGCCACCGTGAGCTTGGCCAGCGGCAGCCGCACGCGCAGGGCCCGCGCCTTGCGCAGCGAGAGCGCGGCCGAGGCCACGTCGCGGATCGCGTCCATCGACGCCACCAGCTCGTGGTCGGACGGGAAGGCCGACGCGTCGGGCCAGTCGGTCAGGTGCACCGAGCGTCCGCCGGTCAGGCCGCGCCAGATCTCCTCAGTGGTCAGCGGCGCGAGCGGCGCCACCACCCGGCACAGGGTCTCGAGCACGGTGGCCAGGGTGTCGAACGCGTCGGCGTCGCCCTGCCAGAAGCGGTCGCGCGACCGGCGTACGTACCAGTTGGTCAGCGCGTCGAGGTAGGACCGGACCGAGGCGGCCGCGCCCGAGATGTCGTACTCGTCCATCTGGTTCTGGACGTCGGTGACCAGCTCACCCGTCTTGGCCAGGATGTAGCGGTCGAGCAGGTGCTGCGAGTCGGTGCGCAACTTCGCCTCGTGGGCGGAGGCGTTCGCGTACAGGCTGAAGAAATACCAGACGTTCCACAGCGGCAGCAGCACCTGGCGCACCGAGTCGCGGATGGCCACCTCGGTGACCGGCATGTCCCCGCCCCGCAGCACCGGCGACGACATCAGCATCCAGCGCATCGCGTCCGAGCCGTGGGTGTCGAAGACCTGGTAGACGTCGGGGTAGTTGCGCAGCGACTTGGACATCTTGCGGCCGTCCTCGCCGAGCAGGATGCCGTGGCTGAGGCAGTTGCGGAACGCCGGCCGATCGAACAGCGCGGTGGCCAGCACGTGCATGGTGTAGAACCAGCCCCGGGTCTGGCCGATGTACTCGACGATGAAGTCGCCCGGGTAGTGGTGCTCGAACCAGTCCTTGTTCTCGAACGGGTAGTGCACCTGGGCGAACGGCATCGACCCCGACTCGAACCAGCAGTCGAGCACCTCGGGCACCCGGCGCATGGTCGACTGCCCGGTCGGGTCGTCCGGGTTGGGGCGGGTCAGCTCATCCACGTACGGGCGGTGAAGGTCCTCGATCTTGACGCCGAAGTCGCGCTCGAGCTCTTCGAAGGAGCCGTAGATGTCGACCCGCGGGTAGGTGGGGTCGTCCGACTTCCAGACCGGGATCGGCGAGCCCCAGAACCGGTTGCGCGAGATCGACCAGTCGCGGGCGTTGGCCAGCCACTTGCCGAACGAGCCGTCCTTGATGTGGGCCGGCGTCCAGGTGATCTCCTGGTTGAGCTCGACCATGCGGTCGCGGAACTTCGTCACGGCCACGAACCACGACGACACCGCCTTGTAGACCAGCGGCGTGTCGCAGCGCCAGCAGTGCGGGTACGAGTGCGTGTACCCCTCGTGGCGCAGGACTTTGTTCTCTTCCTTGAGTCGGGCGATGATCGGCTTGTTGGCGTCGAACACCTGCGTGCCCTGCCAGTCCGGCACGAGCGCGGTGAAGCGCGTGTGCTCGTCGACGGTCACCACGGTCGGGATGCCGGCCGCGTTGCAGACGTTCTGGTCGTCCTCGCCGAAGGCCGGCGCCTGGTGGACGACGCCGGTGCCGTCCTCGTCGCTCACGTAGTCGGCCGCGAGCACCTGGAACGCGTTCGGTCCGCCCTTCTCGACCAGGAAGTCGAACATCGGGGCGTACCGGCGGCCGGCCAGCTCGCTGCCGAGGATCGTGCCGACCGGTGTCCAGCCCTCCAGCTCCTTCGCGTACGAGGGTGTCCTCGACGCTCCCATGATGAGCCGCTTCCCGTCCTTCTCGAGGATCGCGTACTCCAGGGACGGGCCGACCGCGAGCGCGAGGTTGGACGGCAGCGTCCACGGCGTCGTGGTCCACACCGCGATGTCCTCACCCGTCTCCAGGCGGAAGGTGACCGTCAGCGCCGGGTCGGTGCGGTCCCGGTAGACGTCGTCCATCCGGGTCTCGGTGTTCGACAGCGGGGTCTCGCACCGGAAGCAGTAGGCCAGGACGCGGAAGCCCTCGTAGACCAGGCCCTTGTCGTGCAGCGTCTTGAACGCCCACATGACCGACTCCATGTAACTGGGGTCGAGGGTCTTGTAATCGTCGGCGAAGTCGACCCAGCGGGCCTGCCGGGTGACGTAGCGCTCCCAGTCCTTGGTGTAGGCGAGCACGGACGTACGGCAGGCCTCGTTGAACTTGTCGATGCCGAGCTCGACGATCTGGGCCTTGGTGCTGATGCCCAGCTGCTTCTCGGCCTCGACCTCGGCCGGCAACCCGTGGGTGTCCCAGCCGAAGCGGCGCTCCACGCGCTTGCCGCGCATGCTCTGGTAGCGCGGTACCAGGTCTTTCACGTAACCGGTGAACAGGTGCCCGTAGTGCGGCAGCCCGTTGGCGAACGGCGGGCCGTCGTAGAAGACGTATTCGTTGGCGCCGTCCCGCCCGGCCGGGCGCTGCTCGACGGACGCCTCGAAGGTCTTGTCGGCCGCCCAGTGATCGAGGACCGCGCGCTCGACGGCGGGCAGGTCGGGGCTGGCCGGCACGCCCGTGGCGTCGGTGTGCTTCGGATAGGCCATGGTCGGCGGTTCCCCTCATAGCAGTCGTCATCAGACTGCGAGGACGAGCGCTCAGCCCGCGGTACCACCTCGCTTGACGGATCTCTCCGCCCGCTCAATTCTTTGGCCGCCGCCAGCCGGTTCTACTGAGACCGCCAGGTCTGTTCTTCCGGAAGCTCCCCGGTGATGGCCGGATCGTCGCCTGCGCACAGACAACGATACCGGCCCTCCCTGGTTTTCAGCGCCGCGGGGCGGCCAGGGTGGTGCTCCAGAGCGACGCGCCCGCACGGTCACGCAGGTGCACGGTGAACGCCCTGGTCTCGGCGTCGATCTCGACCTCGCCGAAGTGCTGGAAGCCGTCGGCCGGGGACGTGTTGGCGACCGGCGGGGCGTTGACGAAGGCGGTTCGGGGACCGAACGTGCCGTCCAGGGCGTTGGGGCCGAACGCGCCCGCGTGCGCGGGACCGGAGACGAACTCCCAGAACGGCGTGAAGTCCTGGATCGCCGCCCGGGCCGGGTCGTAGTGGTTGGCCTGCGTGTAGTGCACGTCGGCGGTCAGGAAGACGATGCCGGTCACGCCGTGCCGGTGCGCCGACTGCAGCACTTGGGCGAACTCGAGCTCACGGCCCTTCGGCGCGCCCGGGTCACCCTGGGCCACCCCCTCCTGGGCGGCCGCGCCGTCCGGCACGACCAGGCCGATCGGCAGGTCGTTGGCGATCACCTTCCAGGTCGCCTTCGACTCCCGCAGGCCGCGGATCAGCCACTGCCGCTGCTCACGGCCGAGCAGGCCGCGCGCCGGATCCGCGTACGTGTTGCCGTCGTTCGCGTCCTTGAACGTACGCATGTCGAGCACGAAGATGTCCAGGAGCGGCCCGTACGAGATCTTGCGGTGCACCGGCCCCTCGCGGAAGGGCGTCGGCACCCACTCGTGGTACGCCTGCCGCGCCCGCTCGGCCAGCACGTCCACCCGCTTCTCGGTGTAGCGGGCGTCGTCCAGGATCTCGCCGGGGTACCAGTTGTTGGTGACCTCGTGGTCGTCCCACTGGTTGATCTGCGGCACCTCGGCGGCGAACGCCCGGTAGGCCGGGTCGAGCAGGTTGTAGGCGTACTGCCCGCGGTACTCCGTCAGGGTCTCGGCCACCTTGAGCTTCTCTTCGGTGACCAGGTTGCGCCAGATCCGGCCGTCGGGCAGCGTAACCGTCTCGGTCAACGGCCCGTCGGCGTACACCGTGTCCCCGCTGTGCAGCAGGAAATCGGGCCGGCGGCGGCGCATCGACTCGAAGAGCTTCAGCCCGCCGTACGCGGGGTCGATGCCCCACCCCTGGCCGACGACATCGCCGGTCCAGACGAAGCGGACGTCCCGCCGCCGGTCGGGCGCCGTCCGCAACGAGCCACCGACCGGGGCGCCGAACAGGCCCGGCCGCTCCAGGCTCTCCGCACGGACCCGGTAGTAGAGCTGCTCCCCAGCGGGCAGCCCGCGCAACGTCAGCTTGCCGGTGAAATCGGAGCCGGGCGTGACGACGGGACCGCGCAGCACCCGCGAGCCGCGGAAGTCGGGCCGCCTGCTGACCTGCACCCAGAGCCGCCCGGGCCGGTCGGCGCGGCTCCAGACCACCGCCGAGTTGCCCAGGGGGTCGCCGCTCTGAACACCGTGGGTGAGGACGGGCCGGTGACCCGCCGAGGAGAACGCGGGCGCCCCGCCGGCCAGGCCGGCGACGCCACCCGCGACTCCCGCGCGCAGCAGGTTCCTTCGTGAGATCGAGGTCATACCGTGATGCCTATCGATCTCAATTGGCCATCGGGTGGCCGTGCCCTGAACTTCAGATCGGCAGGTTGGGGAACCACAGGGCGAGCTCGCGCTTCGCGCTCTCGGGCGAGTCGGAGGCGTGCACCAGATTCTCCCGGTTGGAGAGGGAAAAATCGCCGCGGATCGTGCCCGCGGCCGCCTTGCGCCCGTCGGTCGAACCGATCATCGCGCGTACGACCTCGATCACCTCGTCGCCCGCGAGGACCACCGCGGCCAGCGGGCCCGAGGTCATGAACTCCTTGAGCGGCGGGTAGAACGCCTTCTCGACGTGGTCGGCGTAGTGCTGGTCGGCCAGCGCCGCGTCCATCGTGCGCAGCTCGAGCGCCTCGATCACCAGCCCCTTGAGCTCGAACCGGGAAAGAATCTCGCCGAGAAGTCCGCGGCGGACCGCGTCAGGCTTGACGAGCACGAGCGAGCGCTCGATGGGGGTGGGCACGACGTTCCTCCAGTACAGGTGGGGGGCTGAGTTTCAGCCTATCGGTACCGGGAACGCGACGAGCGCCAACGCCGGACCTACCGCACTTTCGCTCACACTGAGCCGGGCAATAACCTGACGGGTACGAGCGGGAGGTCCACATTGGCAAACCAGACCGGACGTCCGATCGCGCCGGCACGGAAGCTGGTCGCGGCGGTCGCGGGCACGATCGCGGTCTTCGTGGTCGCGCTGGGCTTCGGCATGTCCAGCCTGGGGGTGGTCATCTTCGGGGTTGCCCTGCTCGGCCTGGCCGTGGCCCTGGGCGTGGTCAACGTGGTGCGCCGCGGCGCCCGGGCCTGGGTGGCCGGCACGGCCGAGGTCTCGGCGATCACGCCCCGACCGATGACCACGGCGGTGTACGCCCGGGCCCGCATCCAGGCGGTGATCGTGGCGCCCGGCCTGCCGACGCGCGAGATCGAGATCAACGAGTCCCGCATCCCCGTGGTCAAGTGGCCCGAGCCCGGCGACACCCTGCCGATCACGGTCGATGTCGACGACCTGCGCCGCGTCAAAATCAACTGGGACGAGGCCGCCCCGCGCGACCGAGCCTCGGACCTGCCGCCCCCGCCGGTCACCGACTTCGACGACGAACCCGACGCCGACCTCGACGCCGACCTGCTGGGCGACGTCGAACCACCCCCGTGGGCCGGCCGCGACCGCACCTGGGGCCGAGGCCCCGACGAGCCGCCGCCCCCACCGCCGCCGGGCAGTTCCCCGCCGCCGCCGGCACCGCCACCCAGCCCGTCAGCTGGCGGAGCGCCCGGCCCGGCCAACCTCGACTCCGAGGAATACAGCGAGAACCCGGTGGTCGTCCGCGACACCCCGGCCGGCAAGGTGGTCGAGGGCGAGTTCGTCGACCACGACGACAGCCCGTCCCCGCTGCCCCGCCGGGCCGCTAGTTCCCCGTACCCGGCCGACTCGCCGCGCGCCGGGGACCCGCCTTACGCCGGGGATTCGGGTTACGCCGGGGATTCGGGTTACGCCGGGGATTCGGGTTACGCCGGGGATTCGGGTTACGCCGGGGATTCGGGTTACG
>NZ_JAMQOL010000033.1:0-7541 GCF_023717965.1 Paractinoplanes hotanensis
CCGCCGACCCGCCGCGTGCCGAGGGCTCGCCCTACGCCGACCCCTCTTGCGCCGCCGACACGTCGCGTGCCGGCGATCCGGCCTACGCTGCTGACTCGCCTTACGCCCCTGACTCGTCACGCGCTGGGGACTCGCCGTACGCCGACCCCTCTTACGCCGCCGACTCGGCGCGTGCCGGGGACTCGCCGTACGCCGCCGACACGGCCTACGCCGCCGGTTCGACGCGCGCTGCCGAAGGCGGCGGGTCCGGAGCGGGTACGGCGGCTACTGTCGGCGCGGCTGCCGGAGCTGCCACCGGCCGACGTCCCAGCCCGCGCCCGCGGCGGGGCACGGCAACCGCCACGGCCGAGCCAACCGCACCGTCGCAGCGCGAACCCCACCCCGACGACACCATCGAGACCGACCTTCCGCTCGACGATCCGGCCCCCGGGGCACCGTCGCCATACCGGCGGCCCGAGCCCACTGCCACGTCGACCCCGGCCACGCCATCACCGGTCGGCTCGTTCCCCACCGCTCCGCCGCCGTCGACCCCGCCGCCGACGGCTCCCCGGCCGGCCTCGGCCGCCCGCCCCGAGGCGCGACCCGGCCCTCAACCCGTTCCGGACGACGAGATCGACCTTCTCCTCGACGGCGACCCCGATCCAGCCCCGGAAGACGCGCCCGCCGCAGCCGAGGCTCGGCGCGAAGACCTGATCGCCCCACCTCCGGCCGAAGAGACGCCGCTCCGCCCCTCGACACGCTTCATGTCGAACGCGGCCCACGACGCCGCCGCCGAGTCGGCGGCGCCTGCAGCACCTGCCGCAGCCGCCGCACCTTCGCAGCGCACCCAGCCCCCTGCTGCCACCGCGGCCGCTGCGGCCGCCGCACCCTCTCAGCCCACCGGACCCGCCGCGCCTCCTCGGCCCACCGCAGCCGCCGCGCCTCCTGAGCGCGCCGAGCCCCCTGCGGCCGCCGAGCCGTCTGCAGCCACCGAACCGCCTGCAACCACCCCGCCTGACAAGGCCGGCAGCGGCGGGCTCCTGGCCGGTGCCATCGGCGTCGTCGCAGCGGCCGCGGCAGCCGTCAAGAAGGTCGGCCGAAGCGACGCCCCGCCCTCGAGGCAAGCGCCCATCGACGAAGAGACCTCCACTCGGGCACCCGTCAGCGCTTCAAGCCACGCGGCACCGCCGCCCGACGCACCCAGCAGCGCCTCAAACCGCTCAGCGCCGCCGCCCGAAACACCCAGCAGCGCTTCCACCGACCCAGCGCCGCCCTCCGAAGCACCCACCAGCGCTTCAAGCCACCCGGCGCCGCCCTCCGAAGCAGCCACCAGCGCTTCAAGCCACCCGGCGCCGCCGCCCGACGCACCCAGCAGCGCTTCCACCGACCCAGCGCCGCCCTCCGAAGCACCTGTCAGCGACTCGGACCGGTCCGCGCCGCCGTCGGCGGCACCTGCCAGCGCCGCAAACCAACCCGCCCCGCCACCGGCAGCAGCCGCCAGCGCCTCGGGTCAGCCGGCGTCGCCACTCGCGGCATCTGTCGCTGATTCGAGTGAGGCTGCGTCGCCGTCCGCCGAGAGGCCGAGTCATCCCAAGCCGTCGCCGGCTGCGGCGGCGCTTGCGGCAGCGGCGGCTGCCGCAGCGGCGGGAGACCGTGGCCCGTGGGGAGATCTCGCGGGCAAGTCCGAACCGGACGAGGGCGCCGCCGACGTGATCACCGCGTACCCCAGCGCCCGCCCCGGCCCGGCCGGCGCGATCCACGGCGTCGGCATCACGGTGCTCGTCACCGACCTCGCCCGGTCGGTCGGGTTCTACCGCGACACGCTGGGCTTCTTCGAGATCGACAGCGGCGAGGGCAGCGCCGTGCTGGCCTCGGGCGACACGCGCCTGGTGCTGCGGACGGTCAACGACCTCTCCAGCGAGGCCGGCCGACTGATCTACCTCAACCTCGAGGTGGGCGACGTCGAAGCCGTCTATCAGGAGCTTCAGGCCAAGGGTGTGGAGTTCGTCCACCCACCGCGCCCGGTCAACCGCGGCGACCGTCTCGAACTCTGGTCGGCCACGTTCCGCGACCCCGACGACCACAACATCGCCATCACCCAGTGGCGGGCCATCCGCTGACCCTAGCCGAGGATGGTGCGCCGCACGTAGAGGGCGTAGACCCAGGCACCACCGAAGATCAGGCCGAGCGCGGCCAGCGACCAGTGGAACAGGCCGCTGGCCAGCAGCAGGGCCTGAAGACCGGTGCCGGCGGTCCAGGCCCACGGGCGGCGCATCATGCCGGCCAGCAGGACGGCCACGACCGCCAGCGCGATCACCGACCCGACACCCCACCCACTGAGCTCGCCACCCATGATCCGGATCGGCTGGATGGCGAGCAGCAGCACAATGGCCTCCAGCACGAGCGTGCCCGCGCCCAGCCCGCGTACCGCCGCCTCCGGGTTGCGAAGCCCCGACCGCGGCGCCGCCTCCCCCGACTCGGACGGCGGAGCCGATGCGGACGACGGAGCCGATCCGGACGGCGAAGCCGATGCGGATCGCGAAGCCGACCCGGAACCCGGAGCCGGTACGCCCGGCTTTGAATCGGGAGCCGGTTCGCCGCTCGGCTCGGGCGACGTCATCGCTTCAGGAGCTTCCGCGCGTCGGCCACCGTGACCACCGACCCCGTGATGATCACGCCGACGCCGCTGAGCTCGCCGGACGCGTCCTCCTCGGCGATCACCACGGCCTCCTCGATCGCGTCCGGCATGTTGTGCGTGACCGTCACCCTGTCCTCGCCGAAGATGTCCGTCGCCAACTGCGCCAGCTCTTCCACCGGCATCGACCGCGGCGAGCTGTTCTGGGTGACCACGATGCGCGCCGCCACCGGCTCGAGCAGGTCGAGCAGGCCGGAGACGTCCTTGTCGCCCAGGACGGCCACAACCGCGACCAGGTGCCGGAAGGCGAACTCTTCCTCGAGCGCGGCGACCGTCGCCGCCATGCCGTGCGGGTTGTGCGCGCCGTCGAGCAGGATGGCCGGGGCGCTGCGCACCCTTTCCAGCCGGCCCGGCGAGTCGACGTCCGCGAACCCTTCGCGTACGAGCTCGATGTCCAGCTGCCTGTTGGTGCCGGCGCCGAGGAACGCCTCCACCGCGGCCAGCGCAAGCGCGGCGTTCTGAGCCTGGTGCGCCCCGAAGAGCGGCAGGAACACCTCGTCGTACACCCCACCGAGACCCTGCAGCCGCAGCACCTGACCGCCGACCGCCTGGGTGCGCTCGACCACCCCGAACTCGCTGCCCTCGCGGGCCAGGGTCGCGCCCATCTCGGCACAGCGCTCGAGGATCGGCCGCATGGCCTCCTCGGTCTGCAACGCCGAGATCACCGTGGCGCCCTTGTGGATGATGCCGGCCTTGGCCCAGGCGATGTCCTCGATCGTGTCGCCCAGCCACTCGGTGTGGTCGAGCCCGATCGGGGTCATCACGGCGACGCCCGCCTCGATGACGTTCGTCGCGTCCTCCTCGCCGCCCAGACCCACCTCGACGACGGCGATGTCGACCGGGGCGTCGGCGAAGGCCGCGTACGCCATGGCGGTCGTCATGTCGAAGTAGGTGAGCGGTTCGGCATTGCGGGCGTCGATCAGCTCGGCCAGGGGCGCGACCTCGTCGTACGTGGTCGCCAGCCCCTCCTCGGAGATCGGCTTCCCGTCGAGGCTGATCCGCTCGCGCACCGTCTCGAGGTGCGGGCTGGTGTAGCGGCCGGTGTGCAGGCCGTGCGCCCGCAGCAGCGCGTCGATCATCCGTGCCGTGCTGGTCTTGCCGTTGGTGCCGGTCAGGTGGATGGCCGGGTAGGCGCGCTGCGGGCTGCCGAGCACGTCCATGAGGTCCCGGATCTTCTGCATGTCGAAGGCCATGCGAGTGAAACCGCGCCCGTCGAGCGCGGCCACAACCTCTTCGTAAGTGCTCATGCTGATGGCAACGCTTTCAGAGCCGTGGCAATTCTCGTGAGATCCGCCTCGGCGGTGGTGAGCCTGTCTTTGATCTTGGTGACGACCTGTTCGGGCGCCTTGCCGATGAACGACTCGTTGCCGAGTTTGGCCCTGCACTGCGCCGCCTCCTTCTCGGCGGCCGCGCGGTCCTTCTCGAGGCGGGCCCGCTCGGCGGCGACGTCGATCGTGCCGCGGGTGTCGAGGTCGACCGTGATCGCCCCGGACACCGCCAGCGTCGCCGTGGCCGTGAAGTCGGCGCCGGGCGTGTCGAGGCGGGCCAGCGACCGGATCAGCGGCTCGTGCGTGTCGATGCCGACGTTGCCCAGGCCGGTGAGCGCCGCGGACACCCGCTGGCTCGGCTTGAGGCCCTGGTCGGACCGGAACCGCCGGACCTCGGTGACGACCTTCTGCAGGGCGGCCAGCTCTTCCTCGGCGGCGTCGTCGATCAGCCCCTTGTCGGCCGCCGGCCACGACGCCCGCACGAGCGTCTCGCCGCCGGTGAGCGCGATCCACAGCTCCTCGGTGACGAACGGGATGACCGGGTGCAGCAGACGCAGCAGCTGGTCGAGCACGTGACCCAGCACCCGCTTGGTCGTCTCGCCGCCCTCAGCGAGGACCGGCTTCGAGAGCTCCAGGTACCAGTCGCAAACGTCGTCCCAGGCGAAGTGGTAGAGCGTGTCGCAGACCTTGGCGTACTCGTAGGCCTTGAACTGCTCGTCGACCTCGCCGATCACGTGCTGCAAGCGGGACAGGATCCACTTGTCGATCGCCGACAGCTCCTCCACCGGTGGCAGATCGCCCTCGACGGTCGCGCCGTTCATCAGCGCGAAGCGGGTGGCGTTCCAGAGCTTGTTGCAGAAGTTGCGGGAGCCCTGGCACCACTCCTCGCTGATCGGCACGTCCGAGCCCGGGTTGGCCCCGCGGGCCAGGGTGAAGCGGGTGGCGTCGGCGCCGTAGCGGTCGATCCAGTCGAGCGGGTCGACGACGTTGCCGAACGACTTCGACATCTTCTTGCCGAGCCCGTCGCGGACCATGCCGTGCAGGTTGACCACGTTGAACGGCTGCACGTCGTCCATCGCGTACAGACCGAACATCATCATCCGGGCGACCCAGAAGAAGAGGATGTCGTAACCGGTGACGAGCACGCTGGTCGGATAGAACTTGGCCAGTTCGGCGGTCTGCTCGGGCCAGCCCATCGTCGAGAACGGCCACAGCGCCGACGAGAACCAGGTGTCGAGAACGTCCTCGTCCTGCGTCCAGCCCTCGCCGGTCGGCGGCTGCTCGTCGGGACCGACGCAGACCACCTCGCCGTCCGGCCCGTACCAGACCGGGATGCGGTGACCCCACCACAGCTGGCGCGAGATGCACCAGTCATGCATGTTGTCGACCCAGGCGAAGTAGCGCTTGGACAGTTCGGCCGGCTCGATGGTGACCCGGCCGTCGCGCACGGCGTCGCCGGCGGCCTTGGCCAGCGGGCCGGTGTTGACGAACCACTGGAGCGACAGCCGCGGCTCGACGGTGGTCTTGCAGCGCGAGCAGTGGCCGACCGAGTGCAGGTAGGGCCGCTTCTCGGCGACGATCCGCCCCTGCTCGCGCAGCGCGGCGACGATCGCCGGCCGGGCCTCGTAGCGGTCGAGCCCCTCGAACGGGCCGTGCACGGTGACGACCGCGCGCTCGTTCATCATGGTGATGCTGGGCAGGTTGTGCCGCTGGCCGATCTCGAAGTCGTTGGGGTCGTGGGCCGGGGTCACCTTGACCGCGCCGGTGCCGAACGACGGGTCGACGTGCTCGTCGCCGACGATCGGGATGCGCCGCCCGGTGAGCGGCAGCTCGACCTCGGTGCCGATCATGTGCTTGTAGCGCTCGTCGTCGGGGTGGACGGCCACCGCGGTGTCGCCCAGCATCGTCTCGGCCCGCGTCGTCGCGACGACGATCGCGTTGTCGCCCTCGCCGTAACGGATCGAGACGAGCTCACCCTCGTCGTCGGTGTGCTCGACCTCGATGTCGCTGAGCGCGGTCAGGCAACGCGGGCACCAGTTGATGATCCGGTTGGCCCGGTAGATCAGCTCGTCCTCGTACAGCCGCTTGAAGATCGTCTGAACGGCGCGGGACAGGCCCTCGTCCATCGTGAACCGCTCACGCGACCAGTCCACGGAGTCGCCCAGGCGGCGCATCTGCCCGAGGATGGCCCCGCCGGACTGCGCCTTCCACTCCCACACCTTCTCGACGAACTTCTCGCGGCCGAGGTCGTGGCGGGACAGCTGCTCGGCCGCGAGCTGGCGCTCAACCACGTTCTGGGTGGCGATGCCGGCGTGGTCCATGCCGGGCAGCCACAACACCTCGAAGCCCTGCATCCGCTTGAGGCGGGAGAGCGCGTCCTGAATGGTGTGGTCGAGCGCGTGGCCGACGTGCAGCGAGCCGGTCACATTGGGCGGCGGGATCACGATCGAGAACGCCGGCTTGTCGCTGGCCGGGTCGGCCGTGAAGTAGCCCTGCGATACCCAATTCTCGTACCGCCGCTGCTCTACCTCGCCCGGCTGGTACTGGGCGGAGAGGCCACCGGTGGGCCGGCTGTCGGGGGTGCGCTGCTGGGTCGTCTCGGTCACCCGACAAGTCTACGGATGCCGCGCCGGAACCCCGAAATCGCACCGCCACCCGTTGCTAGGCTCCTGCAATGCCCGAACCCGGCCCCAACCCGATCGACATCGGCACACCCCCGCCCGCCTCCAACGACGAGGACGCCGATCTTCTCCACCCCGACGACCTCCAGGCAACGGCCAAGGCCAAACCTCGAGGGCTCGTACGACGCGTGCTGATCTCGATTCTTCTGGTGCTAGCGGTGGTGGCGGTAGCGATGCTCGGGTTCACCAGCTGGCGGATCATCGCTCAGCGGCACGCCGAACTCGAGATCCAGCCGAGCGTGGGCCCGCTCAGCCTCGACTATTCGCAAGAGGGCGCCTCCACGGCCGACTATCTGCGCACAGCCCTGGCCGCCGAGGTCGACCTCGACCGCACCTATGGCGCGGTCTACAAAGAGGCCCCCGACAAGAACGTCCTGTTCCTGGCCGGCACCGGCCTGATCTGGACCCCCGGCCAAGACCTCGACGCCGCCATGAACCTGATCTCCGACGAGGAGGGCGCGGTGACCGACCTGAAAGACGTCGAAGCCGGCCCCTTGGACGGCACCATGAAGTGCGGCGTAACCAAGTCCGCCGACGGCGATCTGACGGTTTGCGGCTGGGCCGACCACGGCAGCCTGGCTCTGGCCATGTTCAACAACCGCACCCCCGAGGAAGCGGCCCCGCTGATGCTCGCCCTCAGAAACGCGACAGAGACCCGCTGACACTCCGCGACTCGACCAACAGCCCCGCAACACACAAACGCGTCCTCGCCCGAAACGAACCGTCTCGCCTCTGCCCGGTCGCAAGACGAACCGTCTGCTCTCGCCCTGGCTGACGAGACGGACTGTCTCGTCTCGCGGCCCGGCGGCGGTCGCGGGCCGATCTAGCGGCAGCGGCTGCCGGCTGCTCTTCGGCTGCTGTGAAGAATGGTCCGGAAATGGCAGTAGGCCCACCCCGCGATGGGGTGGGCCTACTGTT
>NZ_JAMQOL010000034.1:0-214943 GCF_023717965.1 Paractinoplanes hotanensis
GTCCAGAGACCGCAATACGCTTTATGGAAGCGTGCAGTCGCCAGGATGAAGGCTTCTACTGGGACATCATGGACATCGTCGGCTACCTTCCTGACCCAGTTAAGGTTGCTGAACCCTGGCGCGAAGTTGGCCTGAACATCAGTGACGATCTTGCCCGTACCCGCCTCGAACAGCACCTCGGCCACATTCTTAATATCGCCTGATCGCTGTTGCATTTCGGACGCGCACTCTTCTGCCGCTGACCGCGCGCGTCGGCCGGGCGGTGAGCTGTAACGCGGCGGATGCACGTCGGAGGCGGCCCCAGCGCACGCCCATGCCGAGGTGAACCTTCGCTCAGGCCCCCTTTCGGCCGACATCGCCTGGACTGCGGTGGTAGCTCGGATACGAGCTTGGGGTGTCGCCAGCAAACTGGTCGACGCCCAGCACTGGTGCGGCAGAGAAGAGACACCTGGAACTCTCGGCCTTATGCAATTGAAGTCAGACGCTCTACGCATCAAAAACGTGAGCCGGTGCCGCGAACGCGGCGAGGGATTCACTGTCTCGCAGAATGTATCCGCGAACCGTTGTCCCCTGGCGCCGCGATCCGTAGCGTTCTGCGGATCCGTAAATCATCATCGCGCCACGCGGGAAGGGATGGTCGAATGCGATGATCTCACGCTGCCGGAAATGTTCCGTGGCAATCGATTCCGACGAGACACTCTGCCAGCCTTTTCCGCCGTTGTACTGCTCGACGATCTTCACGTTGCCAAGTCGGCGAACTTGGTTGTGTACGATCATCTGAACGAACAGGGCGCCGGCCTGCTGTAGCATCTGGTCAGCCGCCTGCAGCGCATTAACAAATTCGGTCGGACGGTCGTCTAGCGCGCGAGTTGCTGCGTCGAGCGCAGTTTCAGCCCAGGCGAGCGCCCTGAAGTCCTCGGCGCCGGTCACGTCTGCCGGCTCAGGGTATGCCGAATTTCGAAATTCTTTGCACACAGCGGATAGTTGCCGCCTGTCGTCGGGGTCAAGCACTCGCCATGTTTCGCTAAGGCGTTGCGCGTCCGGACTGGCAGCTACGGCTGCACCCAGGGCTGCGCCTAGCTCGGTCTGCACCAAAGGGTTAATGTTCAAGAATGGGATGACCGGCGGGTTTCTCTTATTCTGCAGGGACAACCGGCGCAGCCTCAACAGCCACGGTATTTCCATAGATACGTTGAATTCGCACCATGGACTGCCGCGCGTGAGTTGCGGCGCCCCGAGAAATGGGTATCCCTCAATTCTGGACCGCAACCACTCTATTAGATTATCGAATGCATCCCCGACGTGAGCGCAATTTTGGAGCCACGGGTTCACCCAGGGTGCGCTGGCAAACTGGTCATACGCTAGATGCGTTGGCAGATAGCGGACGAGATAAAAGGGCTGTGCCGCGATATGTTGGCCCGACGTTCTACACAGGCTCAACGCCCTCTGCGCGCCGCGTAGATAGTCCTGCATGAAGGCGGATTCTCTCCATGCAGCTGCCAATCCATCGACCGCGTCCCAGACAGGTGCACTCACGATTCAGGCCAATGATTGTCCGTTAGGGCGTTCAGTACGCCGGCGATATCTCGTGCAGCTTGAATCGTTGGATGCTCGCGCATGATCCGCGACAAGTATCCGGTGCCGAATTCATCCAGTCCGGCTGCTGGCCATCGACCGGAACGTTCGACATGAATTTCGGATGCTGGCCGATAGAGTACCGGCAGCTCGACGCCACCCAGCCAACCGGGCTCTCGATCGCCAATGTAGGCGACCATGCCAGCTGGGCCCATCGCTATTAGAACTTTCTCCCGTATGCAGTAGGGCAGCGTTGTGGTTACCAACCGGTGGCGTTCGGCGGCAAGCTCGCTGAGGTAAGCGGTTAGCAGCTCAACAGCAACCGGAGGATCCGCTGGAGGCGCCGGCTGGAACACGCGGTGTGCCGGTTGGTGCTTACGGCGAATAACCTCCGACCAGAGCCTGATAGCGAGTTGAAGGCTTCCGGTGTTCGGCGGCATCACGAGCGCTGGGTGATCCACGGCTAGTGCGGTGAAGGTGGCTTCGTCGACGGTCCCACGACCAACACCAGCAAAGACCACGCCGGTGAAGCGACGGCTTGTGCACAGGCGAAACGCAGCTGACACTAGCTCGCTTGCCTGCAGACCTGAGCACTCGTCCGTCAGCGCCGTCAAGATTCTGCTGACGATCTCGGGGTGGGCTTCACCGCAGCTATGGCGAAGACTCGCTATACGGACTGCCAGCAAGGGGCTCTCTTGTGCGAGACGAATCGCCACCTCGTTACTTAATCCGGACATCTCCACGAGGAAGAGGAGCGTTTCGTCGTATCCCTCGCCGAACACCACCGGCAGGTCTGCCTGCTTGCGGTGGATGGCGCGAGCGGCCAGATAGTCGGCCACGGAGTCATGCATGGGAGCTAGGCCGCTGTCCGGATCGAGTCGCACCAGCAGACCGGTTGATTGGATGAAGTCCAAGGCATCCAGTGGATCAACGGCACCGCACCCGGAAGGTACTTGACCGACTCGCTCGAGCGTGTTCGCCAGGGCCACGCGCCACATGTAGTGGTCGGCCGTGCGTTGCCCTCGTCCAATTGATGTCGCCCAGGCAGCGCCGAGCGCGTCGATGCGCACGTCGTCATGGTTGCGACCCGCTCTGAAAGCGATCCCTCGCATGAATTGGTCATATACGGCTGCCCTTGTCTCTGGGACACCCTCAGCAGACACGCTCAGCGCCATTAGGAAGAGCATGGGGTTTCCGGCGGCATCGCCCAGGCGATCTTCGATCAGGCCGACCGTCTGATCACTGCAGCCGTTGGCCTTGGCGAGCTGGCGCCTTGCAGCTCCGTCGAGATCGGCCAGCCTATATGCCTCCGGCTGCTGCCCAGCAGCCGTAGTTGCGATGGTTAGGTTCAGGTCCCGCCCGGTGGCGATGATCCTCAGATTTCGCTGCGCAGTAATGCGCCCCAGGTCCTCACGAAGTGCCTCCCGCGTATCGTCATCGACCTCGGACACTCCGTCAATAAAAAGCATCAGGGCCGGATCCAACAGAATGCTGTCGAGTGCCCCTGCTGTCAGAATCTGGCCGAGTCGGACCTCGACCTCCTGCTTTATTCGGCGAGGCAGCGCGCCCGAGACGTGCCCAGCCGCATTCAGCACGACCGGAAAACGACCCATTTCCGCTGCGACCGCGCTCAGGTGTATGAGCGTGCTCGTCTTACCCTGCCCGGTGGCTCCGACTAGAACCGCGCGCCTCTGGTCGAGCAGAATCTCGCAGCGCACAACTGCGTTCACCGAGGCATCGGATGCGGCGGATGGCCCTAGCAGCCGTAGTACCAAAGGCGTCGCGGCAACTGATTTCAAGCCTAGCGGCACGAATCCGTGGGCCCGCCTGCCCGGTTCCGCCATCACCGACCGGTACTTCTCTGCGACGGCCGTTGACCAGCTGAGGCCGCCCGCCAGCCATCGATCATCTATTCCTAGAGCAGCCAGGACCTGTGGCCTGCTGATGGTGCGACGACTCAACTCAACGCTGCCTCCCACTACAAACATGTGCCGGTAGAGCGCATTAACCGCGTTAGTGGCGTCATCTAATGTCGCGAGGCGTCCCCGACTGAGAAGGCTGAGCACGCGCGACTCGGCGACTGCCAAGATGCGATCTGCATCCCCCATTCGAGTCAGGATCTGGATTCGCCGGACCACATCAAGCGCCGGTAGGCGCAGCCCACCTTTTACGAGCGCCTGTGCAGACTGGCGTAGGAAACCTTCATCCGGCTTGTCCCGCATAGCCCGGATCAGGTCAAGTAGCTTCTGACCACTCTGGTTCAGCGAGGCATCGGTAACGAACGCGAAGTCTGCATCCGCGGCGTCGGCAAGGTCGCCCCACGAACAGAGGATCTTGGCGAGCTCTGACGCGCCCCAGGTTCCGGGTTCACGGCGCGTCTTGGCTTGACGAACCGCCACGCGCTGTCCATCTCCACCAAGAAACTCGTAGTCGACGACATCTTGCGCGCCCTCAACAACCACGGCCACAGCGTCACCGGCCACAAGAAAGTCAAGAACATCGCTGAGTGTTTGAGCAAGTTGGAACGCAATGCCCCGGATGGTATCGGTTCCCCCCACTATTCAACCCCTCCGACCCTGCGTCTGGACTGACTGGAACGCAGCCGCCGTCCCACAACCCTACTAATGTTCATCTCCATTAGCACCCTTGAGACCGGGCGAGCCGATCCATAGTGCGCCCGGTCGGGGATTACTCATCTCTCGCAGCCACGGTGCAGCGCCACAGATGACACATTGCCGGGTCCGCGATACGTTAATCAAACGCCGGATAGCTCCTTCGGGGAGCCGGAAAAATCTCGTGTGCTAGGTCCGCCACTCATGGTCGCCGTCGTCGCGAGCAAGGTGATCTTGAAATTCGGCGTGCCGGAACTGGTAGACAGTGGTTCCTACTGTGCGCAGGAGGCCGAGGCGGTGTGCGTCGTCCAGGAAGTCGATCAGGTTTGTCGGGAGCCGGCCAGCCAGTACGTGAGGGAGGATGGTTACGCGATTGGTCCACCAGATTTTGGGTTTCGCCGCCTCAACGCGTGCGAGCAAGGTGCCGGCGATGCCAAGGCCGAGTAGCGCAAGCCAGAACAACAACGCTTGCCGGAGCGTGCCAGGGTTGACCAAGTCTGCAAGATTTAGCCTGCTGAGTACGGTGCCCGAGCCGAATCGAGATGCAACGTTGGCTGATGCCTGCAGCCGGAAGTCAACTTCCAACGCTTGGAAGTGGCCGGTCAGCACCAGACGGAACGCGTCCGGCGGCGCCCATCGCGGCCAGAGTCTGATCACTAATGCGCCGATCGCCAGGAAGGGTAGCCATCTCCACCACTTTCCGCGGCGAGATGGAAGTAGTCGGGTAAGTATCCACGCCAGCATCAACGCGACGATGTACCGGAATTGACCAGTCCAAACGAAATCGAAGTCATGTACTCGAGCAGCGAGCCAATCCGCAGGGCCATACTGCCGCAACGCAATCCACGCCGGCGTCGACCACAGAATCCGGCAGCCGATAGCGGCCGCTGTACTCAGGAATACAGTCAATATTGCCGCGTAGAGGAATCGGGTCTTTTGGCCCGACTCGGCGGCGTGCCACAAACCGAGCGAGCCGTCGTTATGCGTGTGGTGCTGCGGTCTTCTCAAGATCGCCACACAAAGACTGGTGATGCTGCAGAATACCGGAATGAGTAGTGCGCGAAACAGCACGATCAGTGCGCATGCCACCGATGTCGTGAGCAAGACCAGCGGGAGGAAGGCGCTTTGCTGATCGTAGATGAGCGTGATGGCGGTGCCACCGAGCACGCCGAAAGGCAACCCTAGAAGCACTCCGCTTCGCAGGCCTGGCCAAGGCCCGAGGCCGTACCAGAGCGTTCGAGTGCCGCCGCCGGGAGGAATCGGCAGGTCCATCTGGTAACGAAAACCGGCGAGGACGCCGAACGTCGCGCCGATGACGACGCTGGCCAAGCCGACATTTACGTGTGGGGCGAGTAGCGCCAAAGGCACGCCGGCGCATACGCCGGTCAGCGTGGCATAGATGAGCCCGTAGGTGACAGTAGGGACGGCCGCCCGGACGAACCGCTTGATGCCCTGCCAGCGTTCGATGAGGTCATTCGCCAGGTCGGCGGGACCGTATCGGTCGGAGAACTCGGCGGTCTCGTAGAGCCGAAACGCTACGGCGAGCAGACCAGCCGCCGCACCAGCGCCAGCGATCAAACCGAGCACGATGCTTGCGACGCTGCCAAGGACGAGCCCGCTCAAGGCCGTCGTGGCCTTACCCAGTAACAGAATTATTAGAATGGCCACCGCCAGCGGTGGAACGATCAGGGGAAAGGCCTGGCGTGGGCTTCGGGACAGTAGCTGGTCAACGTACGTCTTGGTAACCGCAGCGGCTCCCTCCACCAGGTGAGTAAGCCTGTCCGGGCGTACTGCCTGAGCCAACGCAGGGACATCTCGTGTCCAATCGAAGTCTCGGGTGTCGTGCCGGTCCAGGTTTACTGCAAGAAAGTGGAGCCAACGCTCGGCGTCGGCAGTCTCGTACTGCTGCTTCGGCCTGAAGAAGTCGGCCGGACTGTCGCTCGGCGGCCGTGCCTTGATCGTGGCTTCGACGAGCCGGTCGAATAAATGGGACCGTAGCGCGTCGGCCTCACCGAAATATTCGTCGTCGATTAGGGGCGCCGGATCTGCCCGCGGCGTTACGTATGACGCCCGGAGTAACCACAGCCCGAGCGGAGCAGAGGCAACCTCGGCAAGGGCATGGGCGGAGTCACACGAGTTCCCGGCGTTACGCAGTCGCTTCAAAACTGCTCGCCACCCTGGTCCCGGCTCGGCGGGCAGGCATCGCTGGATATAGTCAGCGGCCGCGCCAGCCGACAGCGGTTCCGGCTCGATGACTACCGCAGACGGCAATACCCGCCCATACGCCTCGACCGTGGCCAGATACTCATCGCCGCGGCTCGTCAAGATCATTTGCGTGTGGGCATCCATCGCGCTATGCAGGGCTGCTAGCAGGGTAGGCCGCACCTGAGGTGTGGTCTCGTCTAATCCGTCGACCACCGGCAGCACGTGACCCTGCTTCGCGAACACCTGCAGGGTCTGTACGCCATGGTTCGCGGCAGCCAGTTCCGGATAGTCCTGCTCGATTCGGTCGGCCACCCACTCCCACAAGGTTTCGTAGCGCCAAGGGTTCCAACTCGCTGCGGAAAGCAGTACCGGCACCGCTTCCGCGTCGCCCCCTTCACGTACCCGTAGGAGCTCCAGGAGAATTTGCATGGCTAGCGTGGTCTTTCCGGCGCCGGGACCGCCGAGGATCACCAGCCGGCGGCGGCGCAGGCGCCGGAACTCACCGACCAGCGTGGCGATGTCAGCGCTGGACGCGACGGTCAGCGCACCGCTGGTTAGGTTGCCAGGAACGTCGATGAGCCGGTGATCGTCCGTGACTCCCCATTGCACTGGGATCGGATCAGGGTCGTCAAGCGCGCGTACCCGCGCTTCCGTCCGCCATCGTTCAAGAACCAGCGGGACAAGATGTTCGCGCAACTGAGCCACATCAGTCGAAGTGACCGGAGCTGGCTGGCGCACGCGGCGCCACCAGAGCAGGAGCAGCACCAGCGGGGAGAGCAACCCCAATGGGATTGACATCAGCTGCGCGACGTTCGCGGAGGTCTGCAAACCGCTGGCTCGCAGCACGAGCGCTAGCAGCAGCAGGCACAACGCAGCACCAAACAACCCGCCTGCCAAAGCGACGGTGGCGATGCGAGACGTACGCCCTTTGGCATTTCGGGTCACAGCGCGTAGCTAACAAGACGCACAGAGTTGAGTCAATGCCTCAAATAGATCCAGGGGCCACAACTCAAGACCAAGGGCGATTCAGACCTGTGGACGCGGCCGGATGAACCAGGTCACGGCGAGCCAAGGATGCACTCGCGTGTGCCCGATGTGTGCCCGGACGCCACTGGACGCGTCATCACGACCGGTCATGGTCCGGCACCGACAACGGTGTCCACCTGGATGGATAGACACCGCTGCGGACGACCGGGTGTTGATCAACACGGGTTGTATGGAACTTCTAATCCGTCGGTCGCAGGTTCGAATCCTGCCGGGCGCGCTTGAGCCTCCCTGGGGCCCGAGCCCCAGACCCCACGCCGTGGGGGCAAGCCCCCCGGATCCCCCATCGCCATGGTGCCGGCCGGCCTACGATCGGCGCCGCGCCGGGGCCGAGCTGACAGGTCACGCTGGGTGAGGAGGAACTCGCCATCAAGCAACTGGAGATCGCCGCTATAGGCGAGCAACGCGGTATGCAGCCCGTTACGAAGTCCCGGACCCGCCGCCGTGGCTCAGGCCGCGGGAAACATGTCTCGATCGGGGCCATCAACTCGCCGAACAGCGCAGACCTTCGCCGGGCATCTACTCCGTAGGCGGCCGCCGCCACCGCGTCCTGTTTGGTCCTCACAAACCTCAGGCTCGACGGTGACTGCTTGCCTTCCACGGACGAAACCGCAGTCACCGCAGGTCAGAAAGGATCCCCTGCTGGAGTACAAGGCCGATTCAGCCGCCGCGGTGAAGTTTCCCGGTTTCCTGGTAAGACCGACCGCTGGCGGTGACACAGACGTGTGACGGCGGGCTGCTGGACCGGCGGCGACGGACATCGCAACCTGCCCGCACGACCTACGCCCCCGCAATGATCAATGACCGAAAGGCAGTCTCCAATGTCCCACCACTCGGCGGAACCCAAGCCGTTCCACATCAGCCACAACACCGGTTTTCACCACATCAACGTGTTTGCGTTCGACATCGACAAGACCATCGCCTTCTACGAGCAGGCGTTCGGCTTCCGCCTGGTTTTCCGCTGGCAGGGCGTCGACGGCGTCCGCGATGGCGCACATCATTTCTACAACCCGCTGGAGGGCGCGCACCTCGACATGGGTGACGGGCAGATCCTGGAACTGGTACCGGTACCCAATGCGGCGCCCAAGGACGAGAACACCGCCAGCTTCAATCACGTGGGCCTGCGCATTCCCGACCTCGACGAGGTCTATGCCCAGGCGCTTGCCGCCGGAGCCGAGCCCTATCCGATCCAAGGCGCCGACGGCACCGTCTGGGACGGCATTACCACGATCACGCTGAAAGCCAAGGCACCGTTCGAGCGCTCGTTCGTCGCGCGCGCCGCCCATGTGCGGGGCCCGAACGGCGAGATCATCGAGCTCTTCGAATCCTGACCGGTCCCGCGTGCCCGTACGACGGCCAGGTCAGGTGCGGGAGGGAGCCCGATCGCAACGTTCAGCCGCTGCGCTACCTCGGCGCAACGTAGACCTGCTGATCCGACTGCCGCGCACCAGGGCGCCAAGCAGGCTACCGGACTGACGCACCGGGTCGGCACCGCCGACGGCCGCCTCGACCTGTCCAGCCCGCACGGTGGGCCTACGGTGGCGACCGTGGACCTTCCGGTACGAGCCTGAGCGGGGAGAGCCGATGCGGGCCGCGCTCCCACTGCGCAGGAACCACCCCGACGTGGCGGTGCTCGTCCTCTCCCAGTACATCGAGACCCGCTACGCCACCCAGCTGTTGTCCGGGCGCTGCGACGGCATCGCCATTGTCGAAGCGCTGAGCTTCCGTCCCGGTCGACACCCCCACGACAGGTGGTACGCCTGACCCGAACTGATCTGCGGGCCGGTTCCGGCAGGGCGCGGTCGCGTCGTTTGATCAATGGCCGATTACGTATGGCGCACTGCTCCTTGCGCGGGAGAGAGGGCGGGGGCCACGATGGCGTTCTGGAAGACGAGAACGGCACCCGGTTGCCGCCGGATGCCGTTGTTTCGATCGTGTTGCTTCAACTTCGCCCTTGTTGCTCTTTAGGTAGTACAACATGCCTGCGGCCGGCTCGCCACCCATCAAACTGCCATGTTGCAGATTGCGTACAAGCCGATGAGGTGCTTCGGTCAGCGATCGTGTCGCCACGGGCGCCGGGCCAGGTGGAAGACCACGTCTTCGAGGTCTTCGGCGGCTATCGAGAGCACGATGGCCGCGCGCTCCTCGTTGTAGCTGACCCGCACCACGTCCAGCAGGAAATCGCTGATGTCGACCTGGATGTCGGTGTCGTGCGGCTGGGCTTCGAGGGCTTTGATCAACTCGTCTCGCCGCATCCACGTCCTTCGGGGTGGAGAAATACCGCCTATCGGAGATCGTCGCTGTGCGGGCTCCCTGTGCGCAATGGTTGCGCGGCACAATCCCTCAAGACGAGACGCTCGGGCCACGGTGGTTCACGCCACGGCAAGCGGAGGTGGTTCGACGTCTGAACAACGGTCTCGAAACCCGGCGATCAGCGGCGTAGCTTGAGGTTGGCAGAAGGTCACCAGCGGTGAGGGAGCCAACCGATGAAGAAGCTCATCAACGATCCCGCCAACGTCATCAGCGATGCGCTCCTCGGTTTCGCCGCGGCCCACCCGGAAGTGCGCGTCGACCACGAGAACCGCATCGTCGTGCGCGGGGACGCTCCGGTTCGGGGCAAGGTCGGCCTGGTCTCGGGCGGCGGTTCGGGGCACGAGCCGTTGCATGCGGGGTTCGTGGGGCCGGGCATGCTCGACGCGGCCTGTGCGGGCGAGATCTTCACGTCGCCGGTGCCCGACCAGATGGTGGCCGCCACCCAGGCCGTCGACGGCGGGGCGGGGGTCCTGCACATCGTCAAGAACTACACCGGCGACATCATGAACTTCGAGCTCGCGGCCGAGATGGTCGAGGCCGACAGCGGCACCCAGGTCGTCTCGGTGGTGGTCGACGACGACGTCGCGGTGCAGGACAGCCTCTACACCGCGGGGCGGCGCGGGGTCGGGGCCACCGTGCTGGTCGAGAAGATCGCGGGGGCCGCGGCCGCGGAGGGGCGTTCCCTCGGTGAGGTGGCCGACGTGGCGCGCAAGGTCAACGCGTACGCGCGCAGTATGGGTCTGGCCCTGACGAGTTGCACCGTGCCGGCGGCGGGCAGGCCGACGTTCGACCTGCCCGAGGGTGAGATGGAGGTCGGGATCGGCATCCACGGGGAGCCGGGCCGCCGCCGGGTGCCCGTCGCGCCGGCCAACGAGATCGCCGACATGCTGGTCAGCCCGATCCTGGGTGACCTCGACTTCACCGGCGGCGACGGGGTGATCGCCTTCGTCAACGGCATGGGGGGCACGCCGCTGATCGAGCTGTACGTCATGTTCAACGAGGTCACGCAGATTCTGGCCAAGGCCGGCATCCCGGTCGCCCGGTCGCTGGTGGGGCCGTACATCACCAGCCTCGACATGGCCGGGTGCTCGGTCACGCTGCTCAAGGCCGACGACGAGTTGCTGCGATTGTGGGACGCACCGGTCAACACACCGGCCCTGCGGCGCGGGGTCTGAGCGTGGGCACCGAGGCGGTCGACGCGTGGATCCGGGAGTTCGCCCGGCTGATCGCGGCCAACAAGGACGAGCTCACCGCCCTCGACTCGGCGATCGGCGACGGTGACCACGGCACGAACATGGACCGCGGACTAACCGCCGTCGTGTCCATGCTGGACGCCGAGCCTCAGGCGACGCCGTCGGCGCTGTTCAAGAAGGTCGGCATGACGCTGATCAGCAAGGTCGGCGGGGCGAGCGGGCCGCTCTACGGCACGGCGTTCCTGCGGATGGCGGCGGCCACGGGCGACGAGGTCGACCTGGCCAAGGTGCTACGGGCCGCGCTGGACGGGGTGATCGCCCGGGGCAAGGCCGAGCCGGGTGACAAGACCATGGTCGACGCGCTGGCCCCGGCCGTCGACGCGCTCGAGGCCGGCTCGGGTCTGGCCGCGGCCGCCGACGCCGCGGTCAAGGGGCGGGACGCGACCATTCCGCTCGTCGCCCGCAAGGGCCGGGCCAGCTATCTCGGTGAACGCAGCGCCGGGCACGCCGACCCGGGCGCCACCTCGGTGACCCTGCTGCTCACGGCCGCGGCCACCACCCTCGGCGACCAGAGCTGATGGTCGGCCTGGTGGTGGTGTGCCACAGCCGCCCCCTGGCCCGGGCCGCGGTCGCCCTGGCGTCCGAGATGACGCAGGGGCGGCCGTTGGCGGTCGAGGTCGCGGCGGGTCTGGACGAGACGACGTTCGGCACCGACGCGGTGGCGATCAGCGAGGCCATCGCGGCCGCCGACAGCGGGGACGGCGTCGTCGTCCTGATGGATCTGGGCAGCGCCGTGCTCTCGGCCGAACTGGCGCTCGAGATGGTCGACGAGCCCAGCCGCGTCGTCCTCTCGCCCGCTCCGCTGGTTGAGGGTCTGGTCGCCGCCGCGGTGGCCGCCGCGTCGGGGGCCGACCGGCACGAGGTGGCCGACGAAGCCAGGAACGGCCTGGCCGGCAAGCAGTCCCATCTGGAACAGGACGTGACGGTCGAGCAGACACCGGCCGACGGAACCACCGTCAAGGTGATCAACAAGCACGGTCTGCACGCCCGCCCCGCAGCCCGCCTGGTCACCGAGATCCGCGCCTTCGACGCCCGCGTCGAGCTCCGCAACGCGACCACGGGCACCAGCTGGGTGCCGGCGTCCAGCCTGACCCGGGTGGCCACCCTGGGTGCACTGCAAAATCACATACTGGAGGTACGCGGCGAGGGCCGCGAAGCAATCGAGGCGGTGAACCGCGTCGTCGCGCTGGCCGCCGCTGCCTTCGGTGAAACAGACGCAGAAGACGCCGATCACACCCCTGGCGGCGGCGCCTCCCCCGGCATAGGCACAGGCCCCGCCCTGCGCATCCGCGAAGGCGCGATCGACCTCCCCGACGTGCCCTCGCAGGGCCCCGCGACCGAGTGGCGCCGCCTGGAAAGCGCGCTCGCCGACGTCCGCCAGGAGATCGCCCGCCTGCACAGCCCCATCTTCGACGCCCACCGGCTGCTGCTCGACGACGACGACCTGCTCGCCGACGTCCACGCCCGCCTCGACCGGAACGAGGCCGCACCGCAGGCCTGGTCCGCGGCCACCGCCCGCACCGCCGCCGCGTTCGACGACCTCACCGACCCCTACCTGCGGGGCCGCGCCGCCGACGTCCGCGCCGTGTCCCAGCAGGTGCTACGCGCCCTCCTGAAGCTGCCCACGCCCGCCCCCGACGGCGACGGCGTGCTGCTGGCGGCCGATCTCACCCCGGCCGAGGCGGCCGCCCTCGACCCGGAACGGATCGCCGGCGTGGTGCTGGCCGCCGGCAGCCCCACCTCGCACGCCGCGATCCTGACCCGCACCCGTGGCATCCCGGCCGTGGTCGGGGCCGGCCCGCAGATCCTGCAGATCCCCGACGGCACCCTGATCGCGATGGACGGCAGCACCGGCGAGGTCGTGGCCGACCCGTCCGAGCCGGTGCTCGCGGCCTTCCGCGCAAGGGCCCAACAGCAGCGGGTACGGCGGACCGAGGCACTCACCCGCGCCGCCGCCCCGGCCGTGACCACCGGCGGCGTGCCGATCGAGGTCGGCGCCAACATCGGCTCGGTCGAGGACGCGCGCGCCGCCGCGGCCAACGGCGCCGACCTGGCCGGTCTGGTCCGCACCGAGTTCCTCTTCCTCGACCGCGACGAGGCGCCGACCGTGGACGAGCAGGTTGCCGTCTACCGCGCGATCGCCGAGGCGCTGGGCGGCCGCCGGATCACGCTGCGCACGCTCGACGCCGGCAGCGACAAGCCCCTGCGCTACCTGCCCCCGCCGGCCGAGGCGAACCCGTTCCTCGGAGTGCGTGGCCTGCGGCATTCCCTGGCCCACCCGGCCATGTTCGCCGAGCAGCTGACGGCCATCGTCCGGGTGGCCCGGGAGACGCCGGTGAGCGTGATGTTCCCCATGGTGACGACTGCGGACGAACTGCGGGCGGCCCGCGCGATGCTGGCCGAGGCCGGCGACGCCCCCGGGCTGCAGGTCGGCATGATGGTCGAGGTGCCGGCGGCGGCGCTGCGGGCGGCGGAGTTCGTCCCGTACGTCGACTTCTTCAGCATCGGCACCAACGACCTGACCCAGTACACGCTGGCCGCGGAGCGCGGGAACGCCGCCCTGCTGTCGCTGACGAGCGGGCTCGACCCGGCCGTGGCCCAGCTGATCGACCACGTCGGCCGGGCCGCGGGCGACCGGGTGCTGGTCGCGGTGTGCGGCGAACTCGCGGGCGACGAGGCGGCCGTGCCGAAGCTGCTGGCTTCCGGCGTACGGGAATTGAGTGTCGCGCCCGGCCTGGTGCCCCTGGTCAAGCAGGCTGTCCGGGCCGCTTGACCACGGCCCGCACGGCCCACCACGCCATCAGCAGCAGCGTCACCACCTCGGCCAGGCCCAGCAGACGCTCGACCCCGCCCAGCGGAATGGCCCGCCACCAGCGCACACCCGTCCAGGGTTCGGCGAGCACGGCCCACAGGATCGGGGCGAAACAGAGCAGCGAAAGCACCCCGCCGAACGCCACCCAGCGGGCCGCGGCATCCCGCAGCGACCGCGCCGCGGCCAGCAGGGCCGCCGCCGGCAGACTCAGAAACGCCACCACGCTGGCCATCCGGTGAATGTCGCCGCTCATCGACGGACCGGCGGACCAGTTGTGCTTCTCGAACCACACCACCCCGACCAGCCCGGCCACCCACAGGGCGAAAGCCACCGCCGCCCCGCCCCGCATCACACCGGCCCGCAGGGCCGCGACCAGCACACCCACCGACCCCGCGGCCAGCAGCAACGTGCCCGCGTCGAACCACCACCCGTTCTCGAGCAGCGCGTAGTGACTGATCGTGCGCCGGCTCCAGTCGAGCTCGGCCGAGGGCGGGACGAAGTGCAGCGCCGCATAGAAACCGAGCGCGGCCACCACGCAGGCCACGCCCAGCCCCGCCGGCGCCACCACGGTCCGAGACCGACTCTTCATCCCGTTGACCCTGCCACCACAACCTGTGTTCCAGCTGGTGGCCACCGTTTCGGACGTGCGGGACGGCGGCTTCCGGCCGTCCCGCACGTCCCGACGGTCACGCCGCGACGAGCGCCTCCGTCGGCGCCAGCCGCGCGGCCCGGATGGCCGGGTAGAGGCCGGCGATCGCCCCGATGGCCACGGTCGCGCCGACCCCGCCGGCCAGGGCCCACAGGGGCACCACGGTCGGCCACGCCTGGGTCGTTGCGTAGAGACCCGTCACCAGATAGCCGAGCAGCACCCCCGCGGCGCCGCCGAGCAGGGAGAGCAACAGCGACTCGGTGACGAACTGGGTCCGGATCTGGCCCCGGGTGGCGCCCAGCGAGCGTCTGAGGCCGATCTCGGCCCGGCGCTCCAGCACCGAGATGACCATCGTGTTGGCCACTCCGATGCCGCCCACCAGCAACGCCACCGCTCCCAGGCCCAGCAGCAGGGCCGTGAACGTCTGGTCGGTGGCCTGCCGCGCCGCCAGCGCGTCGGACGGCTTCGACACCTTCACCTCGTCCGGGCTCGACGGGTTGGCCGTCGGCGCCAGCACCGACCGTACGGCCGAGACGTGCGCGTCCTGCGATCGGGTGTAGACCGTTGTCGGGTGGCCGTCGAAGCTGAGGTACGACCCGGCCGCCTGCCAGCCGACGAGCACCGCCGAGTCGAGTTCGGGCGCCAGCGGCACCGGCGCCAGCACCCCGGTCACCGTCCACCACCGGCCGTCGATGTAGACCGCCGGCACGTTCCCCAACCGGCGCGCCGCGGTCGCTCCGAGCACCACGGTCGGGTACGACGGCTTGACCCAGCTGCCGTGGGTGAAGGACGCGCCCACCGTCGACAACAGGTCCGGCTGCGCGGCCAGCACTGCCAGCCCGCCCGTCTCCCCCGCCGGTATCCGGTCCGTGCGGTAGACCGCCGTCGACGGCACCTTGCCAGTGGCCGTGGCCGACTGCACCGGGCCGATCCGGCGGATCATCCCCACCGCCGAGTCCGGCAGCACCGCCTCGTCGCCGAACATGGTCTGCCCGGGTGTCACCGTCAGCAGGTTGGTGCCCAGGGCGGCCAGCGCACGGTCGAGGTCGGCCCGGCTCGACGCCGAGATCCCCACGACCGCCGTCATCGCGGCGATGCCGATCGCGATCCCGAGCGCCGACAGCACGGCCCGCAACGGGCGGGACCGCAGGCCGTACCCGCCCAGACGCACCAGATCCGGCACGCGCAGCCGGGTCATGACGGCACCACCTGCCCGTCGCGCATCGGGACCTGCCGGGGCAGGCCGTCCGCGATCTCGTGGTCGTGGGTGATCACCAGGACCGTGGTGCCGGACGCGTTGAGCTCGCGCAGCAACTCCACCACCCCGGCCCCGGACACCGAGTCGAGGTTGCCGGTGGGCTCGTCGGCCAGCAGCACAGCCGGGTCGCCCGCGACCGCCCGGGCGATGGCGACCCGCTGGCGTTCGCCGCCGGAGAGCTGATGCGGGCGGTGGCCGAGCCGGTCGCCGAGGCCGACCCGGGCCAGGGCGGCCTCGGCGCGCCACTCGCGCTCCCTACGCCGTACGCCCGCATAGAGCAGCCCGTCGGCCACGTTGGCGACCGCGCTGCGCCCCGGCGCCAGGTGGAACTGCTGGAACACGAAGCCGATCCGGTGCGCCCGCAACTCCGACAGCTGCCGGTCGGTCAGCGTGGCCACGTCGTGCCCGTCGATGCGTACGGTGCCGTGGGTGGGTTGATCAAGCGTGCCGATCAGGTGCAGCATCGTCGACTTGCCGGAGCCCGACGGGCCGACGATCGCCACCAGCTCGCCGTACGCCACGGTGAGGTCGACCGACCGCACGGCGGTGACCCCGCCCGGGTACGCCTTGGTGACGCCGGCCAGTTCGATCACGGCGTTCACGACGGCATCCCCACCTTCTGACCCGCCTGCAGGCCACCGCCGGACACCTCGACCCGGCCGTCGGCGAACAGGCCGGTCTTGACCGCGACGATCCGCGTGCCGCCGGCCTCGACGATCTGCAGGCCGTAGCCGCCCTCGGCCAGCGCGAGCAGCGCCGGCACGGGCACGGTGAGCACGTCCGGCCGCTGCGACGAGACGAAGTCGACGCTGACCGCGGCCTCGTCGAGGTCCTTGGGCGGCTTGGTGAAGGTGATCGTCACGTCGATCCGGGTGCTGTCGGACTCGTTGCCCTCGCCCGGCTCCACGACCGTCTCGACCTCGGCGATCCGGCCCTTGGCCGTGCTGCCGTCGGGCATCTCGACGTCGACCGCCGCGCCCCTGCGGGCGAGTCGCTGGTCGTCGACCTCGAGGGCGACGGTGGCCACCATCGAGGTGCCGGTCGTCTTGAACAGCTCCGTGCCGGGTTGCACGACGGCGCCCCGTTCCACGCTGAGCGAATCGACGCGGACCGGCGCTTCGGCGTACGCGATCTGGTCCGTCGTCACCCGGCCGGTCTCGGCCCGTCCCAGGTCGTCCTGCCAGTCCTCGACGGCCTCGGCGGTGGCCGACGTGTATTCGTCGTCCACCGTGAACCCTTGGTAGCCGAGCGCCCGCAGGTTCTTCTCGAACTGGAGCACGTCGGCTCCCTCGACGCCGGGGCGCAGCGTGCGGTACGCGGGCAGTGCCCCGTACAGCAGGGGAACCGGTTTGTTGTCGAGCCGGTAAAGCGACTTACCCCGCGTGATGATCGCGCCGCCGACCGGCAGGGCAGTGATCGTGCCGGCCCCACGAGCGGTGACCGTGGCCGTGTCGCCGTGACCCAGCGTGCCGTCGTGCGACTCACGGTCGATCAGCGTCTCCCGGGTCACCTCGGCTGTCTCGGCCGGACCGCCGGCCTGCGGCTGGTCGCGGCTCTCGGCCTCGGGCAGGTTGAAGAAGGCGACCGCACCGACGGTCAGCCCTCCGGCGACGACTCCCGCCAGCAGCCCGCGCTTCATGCCGTGGCCCCGCGGCTGCCGGCGCCCGACTCGCTACGCCCCTCGCGGTCGCCCGGCATGAACTGCGAGCACTTCTCCTCGGCCTTGTCGAACGCCGGGTCACCCGGGCCGATGCCCTTGCCGGACTTGTCCCGGCCGAGTTGGATCGAACCGTTGGGCTGCGGGTCCGGGAAGTCCGGCACGCCGTTCTCCCGCATGCACTTGGCCAGCTTGCGGCCCATCTCGAGCATCTCGGGATCGGCCGGACCGGCGCCGTCACCGCCGTCGGGCGCGAATTCCTGGCACGCCTCCTGCGCGGCGTCGAACTTCTTCGGGTCGATGTTCTTCGGCACCCGGATCGCCGTCCGCCCGTCCGCGTCCGGGTCGGGGAACCAGGTCATCCCGTTCTTACGCATGCACTGCGCGAACTTGATCGGCGCATCCTCGTCGAGCGTCTTCGAAGCGGTCGGGCTGCTGGTCGTGGGGACGCCGCTCTGCGCGGTGGCCACCCCGTCCCCGTCGCCGGAGCGAGCCGCGCAGCCCGCGGACGCGACCAACAGCATCAATCCGGCGAGCAATACCTTTCCGGTACGCATCACACTCTCCTCACCGGGCAGCCGGAGCGCTGCCACGGCTTCGAAGTAGAGCGAGCGCCGGGTTTCGCGGCCGTCACGGAAAAAAGTGACGCCCAGGTGACACAGCCGCGCGGCAGGATGGGCACCATGCGGATCCTGGTGGTCGAGGACGAGCCGCTGCTCGCCGACGCGGTGGCGCAGGGCCTGCGGCACGACGCCCACGCGGTCGACGTGGTCTACGACGGCGCCGCCGCCCTGGAACGCGCCGGCGTCAACGACTACGACGTGGTGGTGCTCGACCGCGACCTGCCGGTGGTGCACGGCGACGACGTGTGCCGGGCCCTGGTCGAACGGGACGGCGACACACGGGTGCTGATGCTGACCGCCGCGGCCGGCGTCGACGACCGGGTCACCGGGCTGTCCCTGGGCGCCGACGACTACCTGCCCAAGCCGTTCGCGCTGCGGGAACTGAGCGCGCGGGTCATCGCGCTGGGCCGCCGCGCCCGACCGGCCGTGCCGCCGGTGCTGCGCCGGGCCGGCATCAGCCTCGACCCGCACCGGCGCGAGGTCTACCGCGAGGGCCGGTACGTGCCGTTGTCGCGCAAGGAGTTCGCCGTGCTGGCCGAACTGCTGCGCGCCGACGGCACGGCGGTGTCGGCCGAGACCCTGCTCGAGAAGGCGTGGGACGAGAACGCCGATCCGTTCACCCACGCCGTACGCATGACGATCCTCAAACTACGGCGGAAGCTCGGTGACCCGCCCGTGGTGCTCACCGAACCGGGAGTGGGGTATCGGATCCCATGAGACTCACCGTGCGGGGCCGGCTGACCCTCGTCTACGGCAGCCTGTTCGTGGCAGCCGGCCTGGTGCTGCTCGGCGCGACGTACGTGCTGGTCTCCCAGCGCCTGCCGAAAGTGCTGGCGCGGGCCGAGGCAACCGTGCCGCCGGCAGGGGTGGCCGGGGCAGGCGGCACGGTCGAGGTACGCCAGTTCATCGAGGGCACCCGCGACGACGCCCTGAACACGCTGCTGTCCCAGGGTGCGATCGCGCTCGCCCTGGTCAGCGCGATCGCCATCGCGCTGGGCTGGCTGATCGCCGGCCGCATGCTCCAGTCGCTGCAACAGATCACCGCGACCGCCCGGCGCATCGCCGACGCGCCCGACGCCGACCGCGGCCTGCACGAGCGGATCGCCCTGACCGGCCCGCCGGACGAGATCAAGGAACTGGCCGACACGTTCGACATCATGCTGGCCCGCCTCGACCACTCCTTCGACGGCCAGCGGCGGTTCATCGCGAGCGCGTCGCACGAACTACGCACTCCCCTCACCCTGAACCGCACGCTGCTCGAGGTGGCACTGACCCAGGACGCCGCGTCGGAGGAGGTGCGCCTGCTCGGCACGACCCTGCTGGCGATCAACGACCGGCACGGGCGGCTGATCGACGGCCTGCTGCTGCTGGCCCAGTCGGAACGGCCGGTGGCCGAACGGTCCTATGTCGACCTGGCCGACATCGTCGACCACGTCGCCGTCTCGGACACGGTGAAGGTGACCACCGAACCCGGCGAGGCAACCGTGGCCGGCAACCCGGTGCTGCTCGAACGGCTGGTCCAGAACCTCGTCGAGAACGGCGTACGGCACAACGTGCCCGCCAACGGCTGGGTCCGCGTACGTACGGGTTCCCGGCCCGACGGCTGGGCGGTGCTCGAGGTCAGCAACTCCGGCCCGATCATCCCCCGCTACGAGGTCCCCGGCCTGTTCGAACCCTTCCACCGCTACGGCACGGAACGCCTCCACTCCCCCGGCGCCGGACTAGGCCTCTCAATCGTCCGCGCCGTGGCCCGAGCCCACGGCGGCGAGGCGCGGGCCGACGCCCGCGACGAGGGCGGCCTGATCGTGACAGTCACGTTGCCGCGGGCGCTCTAGGGTCAGCCCAGCTCCATCTCGCCGCCGCTGCGGTAGCCAGTGCGCTTCCGTCACGCCGTCGAGGCGGTAGTAGGTCCGGTTTCATCCCGCCACCGTTGAGCGGGTCAGTCAGGTCCCATCTCACCGCCGATGCGGTGGCCCGTCCGGTCCGATCTGGCCGTCATGCGGTGGCCCGTCCGGGTCTCATTTCGCCGTCGATGCGATGGTCAGCCGGGTCTCATCTCGCCACCGTTGCGATGGTCAGCCGGGTCTCATCTCGCCACCGTTGCGATGGTCAGTCCGGTTCCATCTCGCCGCCGTTACGGTGGTCGGCCAGCACCGCGCCGTCGACCTTGCGTACCGTGATTCGCTCGAACAACGGCGTCAGATCGGGCGCCTGGTAGCCCGGTGCCACGGTCATGGCGGCACTGTCCCCGCCGGACAGGCAGATGCCCAGCGCGCTCGGCCCGGTCTCGCGCTCGATGATCCACCGGTCGGTGTTCCCGTTCCGGCAGCGTGGGTTGGCCCGGATGACCGCGTCGACGAAGTGGACGGTGTCCCGATCATCCGGCTTCAGGAGCATCGACACGGTGTAGCGCCCCGCCCAGGTGCCGCTCACGCTGTAGCCCGGCACCACCGCCACATAGAGTGGCAGCCCGACCGCCTCGAACTTCTGCGCCCGCCAGCGATGCTGACAAGCCCACGTGAGCAATCCGGCGACAACCAGCACGAGGGCGATCCCTTCGGTCACTCGCCCCTTGAAGACCAATCCCCACCAGGCAACTTCCCGGGACTCCCCGGGCAGACCGACGTCTCCTCCGCCGCGAGCAGGACCGTCCACAGCACCACGTCGCGCGGTCTCGAGCAGCACATGCGTAGCCAGCGCAGCCGATCCCCAGATCACCACCGCCTCCACGTTGTTGCGCTCGAGCCCCACCACCAGCGGCACCACAGCCACCGGAAGCAGCACCAGCGGCACCACCACATGTCCCCGCGCCCACCGCTTCCCCCGCGGCAGCATCCTGATCACCGCAATGACGCCCGCCGCGCCGATGGACCCGAGGAAGGCCCCCGCCAACCCGATGGAGGCGTCCTGGTCGGCGTAGTCCATCACCTGGTATTCGCCGAGTTGCCCGAACACCAGCGCGAGCGCCCCCACCGTGACCGCCCCGCAGACCAGCCCGCCGCGCCCCCAACCCACCCGAGCCGCTGCATCGACCGTCATGAGCCGATACTCGCAGCGCCGAGCAAGACATTCCCCAGCCGAGCAGCGGCCCCAACGGGAGCAGGCAGCCCCAGCCCGAACGGAAGCGGTCAGACGCAGATGCCGGCTCGGAAGCGGCCGACCGAGCCGTCACGAAAGCGGCCAGCGCAACGGCCAAGCTCAGACGCCGGCTCGGGAACGGCCGGTGCGGCGCTCAGGCGGGGATGTCGGCTCGGGAACGGCCGGTGCGGCGCTCAGGCGGGGATGTCGGCTCGGGTGGCGGGGTCGGCGGAGCCGTCCGATGAGGACCGGGTGGCGGCTTGACGAGCCAGGCCGATCACGCCGAGCGTCATCATGACGGCGGCGAAGGCGATGACGACCAGACCGGCCGCGCCGAAGCGGAAGCCCTCGCCGAAGACGACCACGCCGGTGGTCGCGGCCACGATCGGGTTGGAGACGCTTACCGTGGCCAGCGGGGCGGCCATTCCCGCGCGGCCGTAGGAGAGCTGGCTCAGCAGGTAGCCGCCCGTGGCGAACACCAGCACCGCGATGGCGCCGACCGGCGACACCGTGCGGACGCCGCCGTCGGTGACTGCGGCCAGCACCGCCTTCGACAGCACCGAGGAGATGCCGAACGCCGTGCCGGCCGCCGCGGCCAGCAACACCGACCGCATCCGCGGCCCGCCCGACCAGGCGCCCAGCGCCAGCGCCGCCACCACCGCAAGCGTGATCAGAACGAGGTTACGGTCGTCGGGCGCGACGAGCCGCCGGGGCTCGGACGGCTCGACCGACAGCGACAGGATCAGCGCGAGGCCGATCACGGTGAGGAGCGCGTCGGTCCAGGCGGCCCGGCTGATCGGCGTCTGCAGGCGGACGGCCGCGATCGGCAACGCGAAGAGCAGGGTCAGCGTGCCCAGTGCCTGCACCACGGCGACCGTGCCGAAGTTGAGCGCGATCACGTGCAGCACGACGCCACCGCCGGTGAGCAGCAGGGCGACAGCCCACCGCGACCACCCGCGCTGACCGTGCTCGGCGAGACGTTCCTGGGCCACCGCCGCGGCGGCGTAACTCGCCGCGGACAGAACCGACAACGCGACCGCCCACCCCAGCGACCCCATCTGCACCCCCAACCCGAGTCTGCCAGACGAAGCCGGTGCTCAGCCCGTGTCGCGCCTCACCCGGGCGCGGCGGCGGACCTCGGCCAGGCGGGCGGCGTTACGGTCGATCAGGCCGTGGGCGCGGCGGCGGGCGAGTTCCTGCCGCTCGGCGAGGCGTGCGCGGCGCCGGCGGGCCGACTGCTCGACGACGGCGCGGAAACGCTCGTCCCAGGTCTCGGGCTCGTTCCAGGTGCTTCTCGGTGACATGAAGGCATTGTTCCGCGGGGGTACGACAGAAAATCCGCTTCGCACGGGAAGGGACCGGCTGTCACGATCACACCATGGTGCCGGCCGCGGGAACGAGGATCGGATGGGGTGATCTGCCCGCCGGCGTGCGCGAACAGATCGAGGGGATCATCGGCGGCCGGGTCGTCGAGGCCGCCTCGCAGAACGGCGGGTTCTCCCCGGGGACGGCGGCGATCCCGAACGGGTGATCGCGGGCCTCGATCGGACCGCCGTCGCCGACGTTTTCGCCGGTTTCGCCGGGTTCTTCCGCGACATGTCCCGCCGCCCGCCGCCCCCTTCACTGCCGTCCGTGCGGGCCTTCCAGCGGTGGCAGGCCGACGCGCTGCTGCCCTGGCTACGGCGTGAACTGGACCGCTGAACCCCCTGGTGATCAACTGCGTATCAGAACTCGCCGGCGCCGGGGACGGGCATCAGGTGGGAGGTCGAGCACACCGGCCGGGGGCGGGCAGTCCGGGGCACTAGTCTGGGAAGTCGGGCTTCGGCGTGGCGGCCCGGGCAGGCCAGAACCTCACACGGAACGGAACATGATGACCGACCAGGCCAAGGTGCGAGTCCTTCTGTTGGAGAGCATCCATCCCGACGCGGTGTCCCGGCTCGAGTCCGCCGGATACGAGGTCGAGTCCGTCCGCAACGCCCTCGACGAGTCCGAGCTGATCGACCGCATCCGCGGCGTCCACCTGCTCGGCATCCGCTCGAAGACCAAGGTCACGGCCAGGGTGATCGAGGCCGCCGACAGTCTGGTGGCGATCGGCGCGTTCTGCATCGGCACCGACCAGATCGACCTGACCGCGGCCTCGGCCCACGGCATCGCCGTGTTCAACGCGCCGTTCTCCAACACCCGCTCCGTCGTCGAGCTGGCCATCGCCGAGATCATCTCGATGACCCGGCGGCTGACCGAGAAGAACACGCTCATGCACGCGGGCGTCTGGGACAAGTCGGCCGACGGCGCCCACGAGATCCGGGGCCGGCGGCTCGGCATCATCGGCTACGGCAACATCGGCACGCAGCTCTCCGTGCTCGCCGAGAACCTGGGCATGTACGTGTCGTTCTACGACACGGCCGACAAGCTCGCGCTGAGCAACGCCCACCGCTGCGCGACCATCGAGGAGCTGCTCGAGACCAGCGACGTCGTGACGATCCACGTCGACGGCCGCCCCGGCAACGCCGGCTTCTTCGGCACCGAGCAGTTCAAGCGGATGCGCGAGGGCGCCCTGTTCCTCAACCTGTCGCGCGGCATCGTCGTCGACCACGTCGCGCTGCGCGAGGCGCTCGAGAGCGGCCACCTGGCCGGCGCCGCGGTCGACGTCTTCCCGACCGAGCCCAAGGGCCGCGGCGACGAGTTCGTCTCCGAGCTGCGGGGCCTGCCCAACGTCATCCTCACCCCGCACATCGGCGGTTCGACGGAGGAGGCGCAGTCCGACATCGGCGGTTTCGTGGCCAACAAGCTGGCCTCGTTCCTCGACGAGGGCAACACCACGCTCAGCGTCAACCTGCCCGGCGTCGGGCTGCCCGAGCAGGCCGGCCAGAGCCGCATCGGCCACGTGCACATCAACACCCCGGGCGTACTGGCCCAGGTCAACAGCATTCTGGCCGAACACAAGGTCAATGTGGAGGGCCAGCTGCTGAGCACCCGCGGCGAGTACGGCTACCTGATCACCGACATCGGCGGCGGCTTCAGCGACGAGGTGCTGGAGCGGCTGCGCTCGATGGAGCAGACCGTCCGCCTGCGCGTGCTTTCATAATTTCGTACGAAGTAAAGGAGCGCCCGGCCGAGGCCGAGCGCTCCTTTACTGTCAGTCTCAGCCGTTCTCGACGGTCAGCGCGGTGATCGGGGCGCCGGCCCCGACGTCGTAGCGGTTCGGCACCGCCCAGTTCTTCGGCGTCAGCGTCGACCCGGGCGGAACGTCCTTGATCGTACGGTTGCCGGCCACCACGGTCTTGGCCCCGCCGCCCACCTTGACCCGCACCGGGCTGCCCGACGGCGACGTCACGACCAGCTTCTCCACCGCGCCGTTCACCTTGATCGGCACGGTGCCGTTGGGGCGGGCGAGCGTCAGCTGCGCGGTGCGCATGCCGCCGACCATCTCGACCGCGCTGACCTGGCCGCCGCTGAGGTCGATCATCTGCTCCTCGGCATAGCCGGAGAGCCGCACCGACCAGCGCACCTTGGCCGCCAGCACGACGTCGATCACGCCGCCGGTGCCGTCGCCGTCCTTGGTGACCTGCAGCTTCAGGTCGTCGTTGCGCAGCACGGGGCTGGGCAGGAAGCCGGCGTCCTCGGGGCTTGAAATGCGGTAGAGGTCGTCGCCGAGCTCGCCGATCGTGAGGTTGACCCGGTTGGTCGCGGCGAGCATCTCGAAGCTGGCCTGACTGCGGTTGTCGAGCGGGGCAGTCACCGTGCGCTTGCCCGACTCGCCCGCGCCGAGCTGCAGCACCGAGTCGAGGTCGTCGTCGTTGCCGGTGAAGTAGACGACGCCGACGATGCCGCCGGCGATCAGCACGACAAGGCTCATCAGAACGATGCCCACGGTGACCGCACGCGACTGACGCGGCGGTTCGGGTATCGCGACAGCGCGGGGCGGTTGCCCGGCGTGACGACGGTCGGCGATCTCGGGGGCGCCGGTCGGCTCGCTTTCGCCGAGGAACCGGCGGAACTCCCCGGTGTCACCGACGGGCCACTGCTCGCCCGTGCTGCCGATCCGCCGCTGCTCGCCCGTGCCGTCAAAACGCCGCTGCTCGCCGGTGCTCTCGAACCGCCGCTGGCCCCCCGTGCTGTCAAAGCGCCGCTGCTCGCCCGTGCTCTCGAACCGCCGCTGCTCGCCCGTGCTCTCGAACCGCCGCTGCTCCCCCGTGCTCTCAAAGCGCCGCTGCTCGCCGGCGTTGTCGAAGCCCGCGCCGCCGAAACCGGTGCTGCCAGCAGTTGCGCCACCCAAATCGGCGCTGCCGGAGCCCGCACTGCCGAAACCGGAATTACCGGAACCCGCACCACCGAAGCCAGTGCTGCCAGAACCCGCACCACCGAAGTCGGCGCTACTGGAACCCGCACCACCAAAGCCAGCACTGCCAGAACCCGCACCACCAAAGCCAGCACTGCCAGACGGGGCACCGCCCGAACCGGCGCTGCGAGAAGCCGCGCTGTCGAAGCCGGCACTGCGAGAACCTGCGCCACCAAAACCGGTGCTGCCAGAACTTGCGCTGCCGGAATCGGGGGTGGCGACGCGCCGCACGGGAAGGCTGGGCGGGGTCGTCCCGGTCGGGACCGGCGGCGGCGCCGATGGCGCGGCCGGTGAGGTCGGTGACGCCGGGTGACGTACGGGAGAGATCGGCCCCGACGTGACGCCGAAGGAGATGCGGCTCGTCCCGCCCGGTGTGGCCGGCCCGTAGTCGGGGGCCTTCACCGCCGGGGTCTCGCCGGTGGTCGTGGTGCTGGTCGCGGTCTCACCCGTCGCGGTCGCTCCGGCGTCGCCGAACCACATCGGCGGGTCGGTTGCCGGGCGAGCGGGAGGCCGCCGGTACACGGTGTCGCGGGAACCGCCGCTAGGCGATCCCGGTGCCGACGGCTCGGCCACCGCCACATCGGACGGTGTCCCACCAGCCGCTGCTCGGTCAGCTGCTGTTCGGTCCACGCGAAGCCCTTCCCCTGTCGGCGCTCTGACTCGCGCCGTGCCCGCAAACAGGTACGGATCTCACGTCTTCCCGGATGAGTACTGAGCAGAACTACTTACAGTTACTGTCGACCGGGTCGCACCAGGCCACGCCGGGTGGCGATCGCCACCGCCTCGAGCTGGCTGTGCGCGCCCAGTTTGGCCAGCACAGCCTTCACGTACCCGCGGCACGTGTGCAGGCTGATGCCGAGACGCCGGGCGATGGCGCGGGCGTCGAGGCCGGCCGCCATCAGTTGAAGCACCTCGTCCTCACGCGCGGTGAGGCCGCCGCCGCGCGGACCGACCACCGGGCTGGTGCTGCGCAGCAGCCGGGCGAGGATGTCGGTCGACACGGTCATGCCGCCACCATGGGCCGTACGCAGCGCATTCAGCACGTCGCCGAGCGCACCGCTCTTGGACAGGAAGCCGGCCGCACCGGCCGCGGTGGCCCGGCCGACGAGCGCCGATTCATCGCTGGCAGTGAGGATCACCACACGCGTGTCCGGCTGACGCACGCGGAGCAGTTCCGCGATGGCAATTCCGTCCGCATCGGACAAATCCGGGTCGAGCAGAATGACGTCGGGACGCAACTCGGCGGCGAGCCGCAGGGCCTCGGCGCCGGTGAGCGCATGGCCCACGTACTCGAGGTCGGGCTGGCCGGCCAGAGCGTGTCCGAGCAGCTCGGCAAACGTCTGGTGGCCGTCGACGACGAGCACGCTGATCGCATCGCCGTTACTCATGCGCCACCTTTCACCGAACCCGACCGTGGAATTCTAAGGAGTATCAGCCTTTATCTTTGCCGTACCAACAGGCTGGGGGTGCACCGCCCCGGCTCGGCCCCGCCGGTACACCCGACGGCCGGTTGAGTCCGAGCGGACGCGATAACCAGTCTTTCGGGTGAGGCCACCCCCCGCATTGGGGCTTGCTGCTGAGACTCCCTCACCAGCAGAGTTCCGAAACATGTTCGACATCCAGCTTTTCGGTCGCGTCGAGGTCCGGACCAGGGGCGTCGTCCTGGCCGGAACCGACTTCGGCGGCGACCACCCCCGGCACCTCCTGGCTCTTCTCGCTCTGCGTGGCGAAATGTCCACCTCGGAGCTGGCCGGGCTGCTGGGAGAAAAGAAGAACAACGTCGAAAGCGACATGTCGGTCCTGCGCCGCCGGCTCGAGCCCGAGGCGACGCCGCGCGACTCCGTCGTCCGCCGGGAAGCCGACCGCTGGTCGCTCAACCCCGAACGCGTCCGGGTCGACGTCGCCCGCTTCGACGAGCTGGTCGCCGCGGCCCAGGGCCGCCCCGCCGAACGCGCCGTCAAGCCGCTGACCGCGGCCGCCTTCCTGGCCACCCGCCCCCTGCTCGAGGACGAGCACGAGCCCTGGGCGGCCGAGGCCCGCGCCGAATACCGCGCCAAGCTGGCCACGGCCCGCCTCGACGACAAGACGCGGGTCGGCTAAAAAGCGGCACAGGCCGAGGCGCGACACAGGCCGACACGCGAGAAGGGCCGGACGCGCAACAAGGCCGACGCGCGAGAAAGACAGACGCGCGACCAGGGCGACGCGCGACAAAGGCTGACATGCGACACGCTCCATATTGCGAGCGGTGGCCCGCGCGACGACGCAGAATCGCCGCGTGCCCGCACCGCTGACCGTCCTGCGCCCCCTGCCCTTCGTACCGGAGATCTTGCTGTTTCTGGCCGACTCGTCGGCGGGTCTGTTCGACGCCGCGGGTGGCGAGTTCCACAGCGACGAGCCGCCGCCGTTCTGGGCCTTCGCCTGGGCGGGTGGCCAGGCGCTGGCCCGCTACCTGCTCGACCATCCGGAAGCGGTCGCCGGTCGGCGCGTCCACGACCTGGCTACCGGCAGCGGGGTCGCTGCTGTCGCCGCCGCGAGGGCCGGCGCCGCCGACGTGTCCGCGACCGACCTCGACCCGGCGTCCGTGGCCGCCGCCCAGCGCAACGCCGCCGCCAACAACGTCACCCTCCGTGAAGAACCGCCAGGAAAGCTGGACGTGCTTCTGGCCGGCGACGTCTTCTACAGCCCCACCGTCGCGGCCGACATGACGCAACGCCTGCGCGCGGCCCGGCGGCAATCGATCGAGGTGCTGGTGGGCGACCCGGGCCGGGGGTATTTCCCCGAGCGGCTCTTCGAGCGGATGGCCGAATACTCCGTGCCGGTTCCGCCGGCCCTGGAAGAGTCCGAGACGCTCATCACAGCCGTCTGGCGGATGCGATGAGTTAGTTTCATCGACCAATCAGTTGTACGCTACACGCAACCTCCTCCCACCTCTCCGGGGCAGACACGTGCGCGAATCAGACACCGGTGACGCCATCCCACGGATCGCCGACGAACTTGTGCGGTTCCACCGGCTGATGGCCCGGGCCCGGAGCATGCTCAACGTCGGGGATTTCGGTGCGGAGTACTCGGCGCTGATGCTTCTGTTCCCGCTGCGCTACCGGGGCCCGATGCGGGCCACCGATCTCGCCGAGATCAAGCAGGCCGACCCGTCCACCGTCAGCCGGCAGGTCGCCCAGCTGGTCAAGGCCGGTCTCGCCCGCCGTGAGGCCGACCCCGGTGACGGCCGCGCCTCCCGGCTCGCCATCACCGACGCGGGCCTGACCGCCGTCGGGCAGCTCGAGGAGGCCCGTCAGGCCTGGCTGCGCGACGTGCTGGGTGACTGGTCCCCGGATCAGGCCGCCACGTTCGCCGGCCTCTTCGCAGAATTCAACAGCTCGGTCGAGGCTCGCCTCGCCACACCTCGGGAGAACCCGTGAGCAACTCCGACTCCACCGCCGCCGCGCCCGCGCGGGCGTCCACGGAATTCACCCATCGTCAGATCCTGACGATTCTGGGCGGCCTCATGATGGGCATGTTCCTGGCCGCGCTCGACCAGACGATCATGGCCACGGCCACCCGCACGATCGCCGACGACCTGCACGGCTTCGACATCCAGGCCTGGGCCACCACGGCCTTCCTGATCACGTCGACGATCTCGACGCCGCTCTACGGCAAGCTCTCCGACCTCTACGGCCGGCGTCCGTTCTTCCTGTTCGCGATCGGCATCTTCATCGTCGGCTCGTTCCTGTGCGGCCTCTCGCAGAACATGTACGAGCTGGCCGCGTTCCGGGCCATCCAGGGCATCGGCGCCGGCGGCCTGATGTCGCTGGCCCTCGCCATCATCGGCGACATCGTCCCGCCCCGCGAGCGCGCCAAGTACCAGGGCTACTTCCTGGCCGTCTTCGGCACCGCGAGCGTGCTCGGCCCGATCCTGGGCGGCTTCTTCGCCGGCGCCGACAGCATCCTGTGGGTCGACGGCTGGCGCTGGGTGTTCTACCTGAACGTCCCGATCGGCATCGCGGCCATGGTTGTCGTGGCCCGGGTGCTGCACCTGCCGCACCAGCGGGTCGACCACCGCATCGACTGGCCCGGCGCGGTCGCCCTCATCGTCGGCCTGGTGCCGCTGCTGACCATCGCCGAGCAGGGCCGCACCTGGGGCTGGGACTCCGGCCGCGCGTTCCTCTGCTACATCATCGGCGCGATCGGCCTGGTCGCCTTCGTGCTCGCCGAACGGGCGTACGGGGACGAGGCCCTTCTCCCGATCCGGCTGTTCCGCAACCGCACCATCGCCGTCGGCGCCACCTCCAGCACGATCCTCGGCATGGCGATGTTCGGCGGCCTGATGACCGTCCCGCTGTACCTGCAGATCGTGAAGGGCTCGTCGGCCACGGCAGCCGGCCTCCAGATGATCCCGTTCGTCTTCGGCATCATGTCCGGCTCGATCATCTCGGGCCAGCTGATCGCCCGCACCGGCCGCTACCGCATCTTCCCGATCATCGGCAGCACGCTCATGGTCGCCTCGCTGGCCCTGTTCGCCACGATCGGCGCCGACACCCCGCTCTGGCGGGTCATGCTGATCATGGTGCTGATGGGCCTCGGCCTGGGCGGCAACATGCAGCCGATGATCACCGCCGTGCAGAACGCGGTCTCCCCGCGCGAGATCGGCGTGGCGACCAGCTCGGTGACGTTCTTCCGCTCGATGGGCGGCACGCTCGGCACCGCCGTCTTCCTCTCGGTCCTCTTCAACGTGCTGCCCGGCAAGATCAGCGGCGCGTTCCAGCAGGCTCAGGGCACCCCCGAGTTCCAGCAGGCACTGGCGGCCAACCCGGCCCAGGCCCAGACGCTTCAGCAGGCCACCGGCGGCGACGCCCTGAGCGACACATCGTTCCTGAACCGCCTGTCGGACGTGGTCGCCCACCCCTTCAAGGTCGGCTTCTCCGACGGCATCCAGGTGGTGTTCCTGCTGGCCCTGGCCGTCATGGTGATCGGCCTGATCGTGGTCTTCTTCCTCCCCGAGATCCCGCTCAGCATGCGTTCGGCCCAGCAGCAGCGGGCCGACGACATCCTGGCCGCCGAGAACAGCATGGGCGTCCCCGGCGAGGTCGGCGCGGGCCCCCTCACCGACGACGAGATCCACAGCCCGGACTCCACAAAATCCCGCTGACGTCCCGCCCTGCCCGACGGCCCGCCTGATCAACGTCAGGCGGGCCGTACCCGTCCGGGCGCACTCAGGCGGGCCGTACCCGTCCGGGCGCACTCACGCGGGCCGTCCCGTCCGAACGCACTCACGCGGGCCGCCCCCTCCGAACGCACTCAGGCGTCGGCGGCCTTCTCGACGTGCTGGACCACCTCGAACTCGAGCAGGCTGGCGCCCGTGGCCGCGGGGCGGGCGCGTTCGCCTGCGTGGGCGGCCCGGCCGCTGCCGCTGGACCAGGCCTGGAACGCCTCTTCCGATTCCCAGCGCGTGTAGACGAAGTAGCGCGTCTCGCCGGCGACGGGGCGCAGCAGCTCGAACGCCAGGAAGCCGGGCGAGTTCTCGACCGCGCCCTTACGCGCAGCGAAGCGGGCCTCAAGCTCGGGGCCGGCGCCCTCGGGAACGTCAATCGCGTTGATCTTCACAACAGCCATGCACCAACGCTACTGCCCGCCCAAGGCACCTCCCGGGCCTGTGGATAACCCTGTGCATGAAGCCACCCGGCCGGGAGCCCCACGCGGCCGCGCACGGCACTCGCTGGCACGCAGCACCCGCTGGTACGTGGCGCTGGCTGGCTGCTGGCCGAGACCGGCGAGTCGGACCGGTTCGGCCGCCGGATTGGGTGCCACGCCGGCTGCTGCACACACCGCTCGCTGGCACGCGGCACTCGCCGGCTGCTGGCCGAGACCGGCGAGTCGAGCAGGCTCGGCCGCCGGACTGGGTACCACGCCGGCTGCTGCACACAGCGCTCGCTGGTCAGGCGTTGCGGGCGGCCACCGCGATCAGGCGGTCGGCCACGGCGTGGCGGTCGAGGCCCAGGCGCTGGGCGGTGTCGCGGAGGACGTCGTAGGCCTCCTGCACGCCGCAGCCGCGCTGGGCGATGATCACGCCGACGGCACGGTCCACTGCGGCGCCGGCGCTCCGGGCATCTCGGCGGCGAAGCTCGTCCAGCAGGAGCTCGGACTGGTTGGCGAGGGCCATCGCGGTCAGCAGGTGGTCGGCGCCGGGGGCGTTCGGGGCGTCAAAATACAGGGTCAGGGCGCCCACCTCGGCTCGCGGCAGGTCAAGCGGGATCGCGACCACCGCGTGGATGCCCTCGGTGGCGGCGGCCTCGGCCAGATCGGGCCAGCGGGCGTCGGTGGCCAGGTCGGGCGCGGTGACCATGGATCGGGTGCGGGCGGATTCCAGGCCGGGGCCGGTGGTGCCCGCGGCGTACTGGATCTCATCGACCGCGGCGCCGGGCAGACCGTAGCCGGTGTGGGTCAGCGGGCCGCCCTCGCCGATCAGGACGATCGAGCAGCGTACGACGCCGGGGACACCGCCCGCGGCGAAGACCGCCAGGCGTTCCAGAGCCTGGGTGAACGAGTCGGCCGAAAGCAGGCGGGCCGTGAGTTCGTGCAGCAGACCGGCCAGTTCGACGGGGTGCGGGCTGAGAGGTTCCGCCGTCCGGGCCGAGGAGCGGGTGCGCCGGGGGCGGGTCACCACTCGGGCAGGGCCGCGGTCCGGGGAGGAAACCCGACGATATGGGACAGGCACGCCGCGCATCCTGTCACGACCATCGACGATCACGTAAGTCTTGTGCCTCTACCGAGTGGTTTCGTCGGGATCGACCGTCTGGTCGGAACGCCGCCGCTCCACGAACGAGTCCGGTGCGGCCTCGGGGCCGGCCTCACGTTCGTCCGAATCCGCGAGAATCGCCTCGGCCTGGCCCCGCGGATCCTCGCTGCCGGCCACCCGCTCCTCGGGGAGCAGGTCCGCCGCCCGATGCCCGATCCGGTCATCACTCATGAGAGATCGACTACCCACCCCCTGGCCCAGGAAACCCCGTGGCCGCGCCGGGTGACCGAACCGGCGAAAGCGTCGGATGCCGGGCCCGGAGAAGAGCGGACGGAGGCCTGGCCCGGCGGAAAGCGCCGGGGGAAAGCGCCAGGAGGCTGAGCCCGTAGAAGGCGCCGGGAGGCCGTGCCTCGGGGAAGCGCCGGGAGGCCGGGCCCAGGGAGAAAAGCACTGGGGAGAAAAGAGCGCCGCCCTCGGCAGAGCCGGGGGCGGCGCGGATGTCAACGTGCAGGTCGCCTCGCGGCGAGTGGCACAACACGGCTCCAGCCGAACGGTATTCCGTGAAGGCAAAGGGTGAGGCCCGGGGACACTGGGCACGCTGACATCTGTTCTCAACGGTCGGGTGGCGGCCACGATTCCGGCAGGACATGTGACGGGTGCCACATAGTTTGGGGCGGATCGGGCCGGGTAGCCCGAGATCCGTGACCGATGAGATGCGTGAGCTGGATGCCTTTCTCGACGACGCGTTCGACGGGCAGGAGCGGCTCAGCAGTGCCGACCTGCAGCGGCGGGCCATCGCGTCCGAGCTGAGCGCCACGACGCTCACCCGGATCGACGCGCTGCCGGAAGGCGAGTACGCCCAGGACGAAGCGGCCGAGGCAGTGCGGGCGCTCGAAGTCTGACGGAAAGGATCTGGCTCATGGAACCGATCGGTGACCCGGACGAGCAGGAGAACTTCGCCGGCGAGCACGACGCCACCGCCGTCGACGACGACGTGACGGCCGACCGCGACGACGACGCCGAGCCCGAGACGCCCGAGGGCTGGTCCGGACTCGACCGCGACGGCCCGCCCTGACAACAGCGACAGGCCCGCTCCGCAGCAAGCGGGGCGGGCCTCGACACGTACCTCAGACCCGCTCCGCAGCAAGCAAGGCGGCCTCGACACCTACCTCAGTCGCCCTCGGCGGCCTTCTTGGCGGCGTCGTAGCCCAGCTGGAGGAAGTCGGAGACGGCGGTGGCCGTCAGAGCGACCGCGACCAGGCGGGTCAGGCGGGGGGCCAGCACCAGGCCGCCGGTCAGGGCCGTCGAGACCCAGACGGCCAGGCAGAACGGGCAGCTGATCAGCTCGCCGATCCCATGCTTCAGCGCATTGTCGTGGTCGCGCACCTCTTCGTTGAGCTCGGCCGCGCCGGCCGGCTCGGCGTAACGCATGAACGGGGCCCGCAGCGGGCTGGTCACCGAGTCCTTGGCGATCAGGCGGCTCAGCTTGTGGGTCGCCAGTGACACCAGCACCACATCGGCGGTGGCCGGGCGGGCGGGGGCCGGCTTTCCGGTCACCTTGGCCGCGGCGGCCAGAGCGGCGGCCAGAGCGGTGAAACCGCCCATCGCCGTCACGTAGCCGACCAGCGGGCGATGCTCGTGGGGGGCATACGACTGTCCGACGCGCGTCAGCCGCGCGCCCAGCGACTCGGTCAAGATTCTCCCTAGAACGCCTGGGTGAGCCGGTCGGTGTCGACCTCGCGGCTGGGATAGCGGGTGATGTACTCCGTCTCCAGGTCGGCCGTCCGCTTGAAGTGGTTCGACAGGGCGGCGTCGGGGCCGTGGCGGAGCGTCGCGAGACGGGCCCGGTAGAGGCTGCTGAGTTCGCGGAACAGGTCGTCCTCGCTCAGTGAGGCGGGGTCGATCCCGGTTTCCATCAACGGTGAGTCACCGTGAGCTTCTGTCATCGTGCACCTCCGGTCGTTTCGGGCCAGGACAGCCACCGAGGGGTGTGGCGAACGCCAGGACGGTTGCCCGTGCGGGCCGCGGCCAAACACGCGCCGGTACGCTTCTGGGCATGAAGGGCCTGTGGACGCCGGCGTGGATCGTCCGGCATGTCCTGGCGGTGGTGCTGACCGCGGGCTGCCTGATCCTGGGCTGGTGGCAGTTCAGCCGCGCCCAGGAGGGCAACGCGATCAGCTGGGGCTACATGTTCGAGTGGCCGGTCTTCGCGGCCTTCGTCGTGTTCCTCTGGTTCCGCGAGGTTCAACTCGCCCGTCGGAAAGGCGGCCACCCGGCAGAGCCCGCTCCGCCGGAAAAGGCCCAGGAACAGCTCCCAGGCAAGGCTGTTACGGTCGGCCGGCCGGTACGCGTGGCCGTCCGCTCCACCCCGGATGCCGACGACCCCGAACTGGTCGCCTACAACGACTATCTCGCCTGGCTCAACGCCCACCCCGGCGCCCGCCCGGGCGACTATCCCGGATAGGACAGAAGCAAAGTGCAGGGTGCCCTGACCCGCTACCGGATCATCGCGTGGATCGTCGGCGTCTGCCTGCTCGCGCTCGTCGTGGTCGGCATGCCGTTGAAATATCTCGCGGACAACCCGGTCGTGGTCGCGGCCGTCGGGCCCGCGCACGGTTTCCTGTTCATGGTCTATCTGGTCGCCACGTTCGATCTGTCGCGCCGGGCCCACTGGCCGTTCGGCCGCATGATCCTGGTGATGTTGAGCGGCACGATCCCGTTCCTGTCTTTCTGGGCCGAGCGTAAGGTGACCCGGGAATGGGTGCCCGCCGCCGAGTTGACGAAAAGTCCCGTTTGACAGTCCGGCCGCACGCATTGCGGTCGTCGAATCACTTGCTGTTATCGGGATCATTAACGCGTATCGGGCCATTGTCTTAAATCACTCTGTGGGCCCTTGCTTTTGATGATCCCGCCGATAAGTTAATGCGGTTGGTTCGGTCCGCAGCCACTCCCCCTCCCGTGGCGCCGGCCAACGCCGCCGAATCTTCGTGGCGCCATGCGCGTCCGACAGAACCGGGGAACCGTGTCATCGGGGCGAATCCGCGCGAGCGGAAGGGTGTTCTTCCCACCCGAGCCCGTCAGCTGACCCGGTAGGCGGCCGAGCGGAAGAAAGGCCACTGACCGGTGCCCCACCCCCGCACGAGGCTTCGGGTCCTCGTCGTCGCGGCGCTCGCTGTCGCGATCACCGGCTCGCTGGGGACAGCCGCACACGCGGCCCCGTCCGCCAGCGAGCTGAAGAAGCAGATCGAGACGGCGTCCAACAAGCTCGAGGACATCACCGAGAAGTACAACCAGATGCGGATCAACCTGAAGAAGACCCAGGCTGATCAGGTCAAGCTCCAGGCGTCCCTCAAGCCCGCTCAGGCGAAGCTGAAGGCCGCCAGCGCCCAGGTGGGCAATCTGGCCACCACGTCCTACAAGCAGGGTCGCGTCGGGCCGATGAGCGCGCTGCTCACCGGCGGCGGCCAGGACAGCATGATGGACCGCATGGCGTACCTGGACTTGATCACGAAGTCCAACCAGCGCGACATCGACACCTTCACCGCGGCCACCCAGGGCTTCGCCGAGAAGCAGGCCGCCCTCAAGGCGACCCAGGTCAAGCAGACGGCCCAGGTGAACGCGCTGAACGCGCAGAAGGGGTCGATCCAGAAAGACCTCAAGAAGCTGTTCGCGATGCGCGAGGCGGCCTTCGGCCAGGGGCAGGAGAAGGGCAGCAAGTACACCGGCCCGATCCCGCAGATCTCCGGCAAGGCTGGTGCCGCTGTCACGTTCGCGTACAACCAGCTCGGTAAGCCGTACCTGTTCGGCGCGGACGGTCCGGGCAGCTACGACTGCTCGGGGCTGACCTCGGCGGCGTGGCGGGCGGCCGGCAAGTCCTTGTCGCACCAGACCAAGGCCCAGTGGAACGAAGTCACCCATATCAGCAAGGGCGACCTGCAACCGGGTGACCTCGTGTTCTACCGGAGTCTCGGCCATGTCGCCCTCTATGTGGGCGGTGGTCAGATCATCGACGCGCCGCACTCGGGCACGGTGGTGAAGAAGCGCGGCATGAACATCATGACGCCGTACGGCTACGGCCGGGTCAACTAGACCGGCTCGAGAACCGGAGAAGGCCGGTACCCCTCGGGGTACCGGCCTTTCGCGTCTTGTGAGTAACGGGGGGAAGGAAGGCGGAACGTCAGGCGGCCTGCAGGCCCTCGGCCCGGGCCAGCTCGCGCAGCCGGCCGAGCGCCTGGATCTCGAGCTGACGGATGCGCTCACGGCTCAGCGAGAAGCGGGAAGCCACCTCGGTGAGCGAGTGCTCGCGGCCGTCCTCGAGGCCGTAGCGGGCCCGCATGATGCCGGCCGACCGGTCGTCGAGGTGGTTGAGCAGACCCTCGATGCGCTGGCGCTCCAGGGCGGTCAGCACGATCTCTTCCGGCGAGGGGGCGTCGCTGTCGGCGACCAGGTCGCCGAGGTTGGTGTCGCCGTCGTCGCCGACCGGGGTGTCGAGGGAAACCGTGTCCTGGGCCCAGCGGGTGAGCTCGTTGACGCGCTCGACGGTCACGCCGAGAGCGGTCGCGATCTGCTCGGGCTCGGGGTCACTGCCGAGCTCGCGGACGAGCTGGCGGGTGACGTTGCGCATGCGGTTGACGTCTTCGACCAGGTGGACCGGGAGGCGCACGGTGCGCTCCTGCTGGGCGATGGCCCGGCTGATCGCCTGGCGCACCCACCACGTGGCGTAGGTCGAGAACTTGTAGCCGCGCTCGTAGTCGAACTTCTCGACCGCGCGGACCAGGCCGGTGTTGCCCTCCTGGATCAGGTCGAGCATCGGCATGCCGGAGCGCACGTAGCGCCGGGCGATCGACACGACCAGTCGCAGGTTGGCCCGGATGAACAGATCCTTCGCCTTGCGCCCCTCGGTGACGAGGCGCTCCAGTTCCTCCCGGCTCACACCGCGCCGGACCTCGCCCGACTCGAGCAGGTGCTCGGCGTAGAGGCCGGCCTCGATCGACTTGGAGAGCTCAACCTCCCGGGCGGCGTCCAGCAGCGGAGTCCGGGAGATCTCGTGCAGGTAGACGCCGACAAGGTCACGCTCCTCGGCGACCTGGTCGGTCCGCATCACGGTGTTCTTCTCCACGTTGCCCACGGTCCCCTCATTGCCATCACTACTTACCCCGTTACGGGTGACACCTGTGTTCATCGGTTCCTCCCCGTAACGTCCGCAGTTTGCACATTGCGGTTGCTTGGCATCTACACAACAAATGGTTGGCTGCACTGATTCCGGCTGGTGGGTCGAAAGTGTCACGAATGCCTGGGTGACAGCTGAGAGCCGAGTGCGTAGTTGCTGAACAGGGCTCCTGCGTTACGGCATTCGGCCCCGCGACAGGTGCGTCGCGCAGACAGACTCATACCCGTCGCTCGCTTCATGACACCATCGGCCCCTCGTCCCTCACAGCGACGCCCATCACCAAAGACCTTGGGACGTCCGTCACCACCCAGTACGTTCCCGGGGCGCGCCAGGTTCACCGTGCTGGATCGGCAGCTGCGGGACAGGGCTGAAACAAACCACCACCAAAAAGATCCCGCACTTCACCGAACGGGACCACCTGCCACAATGCGGCACGCGGCCGTGCAGTTCACTAGCCCGTCCGGGTGACATCCCTGCGGATGACGTCCCCTTCCACAACGGTTCGGAGCCGGCTGGCCATCCGGTTGGTGAGGTGACGAATACCACAGTGACCGGCGGGTGACGCGAGGCACCATGAACACCATGTCTGCTGGGCGCACGGCTCTGATCACGGGTGGAACGGGCGGCCTCGGCGCCGCCACGGTGGCTGCTTTCGTCGCCGACGGGTGGCGCGTGGTCGCGCCGGTGCGGCCGGGAGGAGCCGATCGGCTGCCCAAGGGCGCGGCGCCGGTCGACGGGGACATGTCGCGTGAGACCGATGTCACGGCGGCGGTGGCGGTCGCGGCGGGCGATCCGGCGGCGCCGTTGCGCGCGGTGGTCAACCTGATCGGCGGCTTCGCGAGCGGGCCCCTGGTGGGCGAGACGCCGTGGAGCGACTTCGAGGCGCAGCTGCTGACCAATCTGCGGCCCACCTACCTGGTCACCGCCGCGGCCCTGCCACACCTGGTCGAGGCGGGCGGCGGCAGCGTCGTCTGCGTCTCGTCCCGCACCGCGTTGTCGCCCTTCCCCGGGTCCGTCGGCTACTCCACCGCCAAGGCGGCCGTGATCGCCTTCGCCAACTCGGTGGCGGTGGATTACCGCAAGCGGAACGTGCGCTGCAACACCGTCGTGCCGAGCGTGATCGACACCGCCACCAACCGTGCGGCCATGCCCGACGCCGACTTCAACCGCTGGGTGCGGCCCGAGCAGATCGCCCCGGCGATCCTGTTCCTCGCTTCCGACGCGTCCGCACCCACCAGCGGAGCGCAGATCCCGGTCTACGGGCAGGCCTGAGGCCCGCCCGCAGACGGAAGTCGATCAACCGCGAGCCGGCGCGGCGGCAGCGCCTGTCTCAAAGCGTTTCTGCGAGCTGGTAGCCGGCCGCGGCCAGCGCGGCCACGAAAGGGCCGCCGGCCAGCAGCATACTGCGGCCCAGCCGGCTGCGAACCGGCTCGGGCAGGTCGGCGCGGCGGCGGAGCTCGGCGTGCAGGGCGGCCGAGACCTCGTCGGGCGTGCCGTTGGCGTCGATGACCACGAAGTCGGCCAACTCGGGCAGGGAGAGGTAGGCGGCCCGCGCCGATTCCAGGTAGTCCATCGTTTCGCTGTCGTAGCCGCGGGCCTCGATCCGCTCGTGGGCCACCTTGGGGTCGACGTCGAGCAGGAACGTGAGGTCGGGCTTCGGGAAGAAGTGGTAGGCCCAGCGGGCGCGCCGCTCGGCGGCCGGAGCGGCGTGCCGGGCCCGCAGGCTCGCGTACTGACAGACGGCGTAGCGGTCCATCACCACGGTGCCGCCGGTGAAGCGGCGGCGCACCAGAGTGCGCAAGATCGCCAGCCAGCGCAGCACGGACTCGACCAACAGCGTGCCGCGGCGGCCCAGCAGATCCTCGGCGTCGCGCTTGCCGAGCCGGACGGCCAGTTTGCCGAACCAGTGGCGGCCGCCGGCGTTACGGCGGTAGGCGACGCGCAGACCCGCAGCCTCCAGCTCGTCGGCCAGGCGGTGGGCCTGCGTCGTCTTGCCGGAGCCGTCCATACCCACGAGGGCGACGGTGCGAAGGGTCATACCGACCAACGTTAACCGCCTGGCGCACCGAAGGACTCGGCCGAACGTCGCGGTTCTCAGCGCGGAACACGGCACGGGTTCTCAACCGCGTAGCACGGCGCGGTTCTCAACCGCGTAGCACGGCGCGGTTCTCAACCGCGGAGCACGGGCGCGGGTTTCTCCACGGCGGAGCGGGGGGCGGGGAAGGAGCGGGGGCTGCGTTTCCGGGTGGTCCTCGGGTTTCTTGAGGGGCGGGCCGCGGGGTCGATCGGCCCGCCCGGCATTTTCCGGCGGCGACGCTCGCCGCGTACCAAAATGGGGTTTGCATCAGCCACATACCCGTTGTTTGCAGTGGGCTCGCCCCGGCGGCGGTTCAACGTCAAGCGGGCCGGGTAGTCGTATCCGACACACCGAACCGCACCCGTCGAACAGGGGGACGTCATGCCGCACCGCGTGGACGAGGGCCTGGCCACCACGCTCAAGAAGGTCGCCTCGACGCTGAAGTCGGCCGGCATACCGTTCGCACTCGGTGGAAGCTTCGCGGTTTACGCGCACGGCGGGCACTCCAGCGACCACGACGTGGACTTCCTGCTGCGGGAGGAGGACCGCGACCAGGCGCTGGCCGAGCTGGCCGCGGTCGGCTTCCGCACCGAGCAGCCGCCCGAGGACTGGCTCGTCAAGGTCTACGACGAGGACCGGATGGTCGATCTCATCTATCGGCCGGTGGAGACGCCGGTGACGATGGAGACGCTGGCCGACACCGAGCAGATCTCGGTCGAGGCGATCTTCATGCCGGTGCTCTCGGCAACCCAGCTGATGGTGCACAAGCTGCTCAGCTACAGCCAGCACTACTGCGATTTCGCGACCGGTCTGCCGGTGGCCCGCTCGCTCCGCGAACAGATCGACTGGGCCCGGGTGCGGCGCGAGACCAGCAAGTCACCGTACGCCGAAGCCTTTCTCATTCTGCTGGACCGGCTCGACGTCGTCCCGCTCGCGGACGACGAGGAAGCGCTGGCCACCAAGTAGGGGGATCAGATGACGAACGACACCGATCTCGAGGCCGAGATCCAGCGCCTGCTCACCGAGCACGACCGGATAGCCGAGCAGGGCATCACCGTGCAGCGCCGGGATCACCTGATCGTGCTGGGCGGCGAGGTCGAGAGCAGCCAGCGCCGCGACGAAATCTGCAAGCAGATCACCACGCGCTTCCCGGAGCTCGAGATCACGTGTGACATCGGGATCACCCGGGCGCAGGCGCCCAGCGAGGTGGAGGAGATTTCATGATCCGGATCGCCGCTGTGGGCGACGTCCACGTGGACAAGGACGTGGTGGGCCGCTACCGGCCCGCCCTGGAAGAGCTGCCCGACCGGGCCGACGCCCTGCTGATCGCCGGTGACCTGACCCGGCACGGCACCGTCGACGAGGCGAAGTGCTTCGCCGAGGAGTTCGGCGGGCTGGACGTGCCGGTCGTGGTGGTGCTCGGCAACCACGACCACCAGAGCGACCAGCAGGACGAGCTCACCCGGGCCATCGAGGACGCCGGGATCACCGTGCTCGAGGGCTCGGCGACCGTGCTCGAGATCCGCGGGCACCGGCTCGGGATCGCCGGCACCAAGGGCTTCGGCGGCGGGTTCGCCGGGGCCTGCGCCAGCAACTTCGGCGAACGCGAGATGAAGGACTTCGTCGGCACCGCCGAGCGCTACGCCGACGACCTGGAACGCGCGCTGAAGTCGGTGGAGTGCGACGCCCTGGTCGCGCTCACGCACTACTCCCCCGTGCCCGAGACGCTGGTCGGCGAGCCGCTCGAGATCTATGCCTTCCTCGGCTGTTACCAGCTCGGACGCTCGATCGACGCGGCACACGCGGCGCTGGCCCTGCACGGGCACGCGCACCACGGGTCGGAGCGCGGACGCACCCCGGGCGGTGTGCCCGTACGCAACGTCGCCCACCCCGTGATCAAGCAGGCGTACAACGTCTACCAGCTGCTGTCCGACGAGGTCGATACCACATTGATCGGCGCTCGATAGGCAGGTTTTGGTTTTTCGGCGTCCGGGTATCCGATGTTCATGGACCTAATTCTTTGGATCATCGCAGTCATCCTGGTGGTCGCCGGTATTCTCGCGCTCTTCCGGCGGCAGCTGCTCTGGGGCATCGTGCTGATCATCGTCGGCCTGCTGGTCGGCCCCGGCGGCGTCAGCATCTTCACCTGATCGGTAACGAGGCTCTCCACGACTCCATCCCCCACGACATTCCCCACGACCGAGAACCGGGCCACCCCAACGGGTGGCCCGGTTCCGTTTGTCAGCCTTGCCGCACTCGCCGTGCGATGAACCGTTGAACAGGAATGACTGAATCACTCGCGGAAAGTCTTCGATCTTTATCTCCGCGAGGTGTGCCGGTGGCCGAAGTCCATCACTTCACGTACGGCGCGTTCAATCCGATCGCCGCCTTCCTGCTCGCCTTCCTGGGGTCCTTCTTCGGCCTGCTCAGCACGGCCCGGGCCCGCGGCGCCCGCACCCGGGGGCGGCGCAACCGCTGGCTGCTGATCGCCGCCTTCGCGATCGGCGGCGGTGCGATCTGGCTCATGCACTTCGCCGCCATGCTCGGCTTCGAGGTGCCGGCCAGCCCCGTCCGCTTCGACGTCCCGATGACGCTGGCCAGCCTGGTGTTCGCGGTCGTCGCGGTCGGCGCCGGGCTGCTGATGGTCGGTCACGGCCGGCGCAGCCTGCCCCGGACGCTGGTGGCCGGCGGGCTCACCGGCGGCGGGGTGCTCGCCATGCACTACACCGGGATGCTCGGCATGCACGTGGCGGGCGAGATCCGGTACGACGTGGCGCTGGTGGCGGCCTCGGTGATCATCGCGGTGGTGGCGTCGACGATCGCCCTCTGGTTCACCGTCTCGGTGCGCGGCTGGGCGCCGATCGGTGGCGCCGCGGCCATCATGGCGATCGCGGTGTGCGGCATGCACTACACCGGGATGGCCGCCCTGTCGGTGCAACTCGATGCGGGAGCGCTCGATCGGGTCGTCGGCTTCCGGCCGCTGACCCTGATCCTGCCCATCACGCTGATCACCGCGGCCACCATCATCGGAGTGGCGCTGAGCGCGCTCCAGGCGATGACCGAAGAGGAGTTCACGGACGGCGCCGGCACCCCGCGGCGGGGCGTGCACGCCGAGGCCGGCAACCCGTGGTCGCTCAAGCAGGCGACGATCGCGACGGCCGTCCGCCGGCCCTCGCCCCGCCCGGTTCCGATCCGTTCGACCACCAACGGCTGACGCTCCGGTACGTTCTCGGCATGGCGCCCCGGATGCTGCTGTCGATGCCGTTGCACGCGATCACCGAGGTGTACGGCGAGGCGGGTCTGCGTGAGCGGCTCCTGCTCGAGCTCGAGACCTTCCCCGAGACCGAGCGCAAGCAGTTGATCGTGGCGCTCGACCTGGCCGCGCGGCTGCACGCGAATGACCGCCGAGTGCGCGAGCCCTACCTCAACCACCTGCTGCGGGTGGCCATCCGGATCATCAAGTACTACGGCGTACGCGATGTGGACGTGCTCACCGCGGCGCTGCTGCACGACGCGGTGGAGGACCATCCGGACGAGCTCGCCGGCACCGCCGAGGGCTCGTACACCGAGCTGACCGAGCTGGCGATCGCCGAACTGGCGTCCCGGTTCGGCCCGCGGGTGGCCGAGCTGGTCCGGTCGGTCACCAACCCCGAGTACGACCCCGAGCGCGACCGCCACGAGCAGTACCGGGCGCACGTGGCGGCCAGCCTCGACCGCGACCCGTGGGCCCGGGTGATCAAGGTCTCCGACTTCACCGACAACGGCGTGGGCGTGGTCCACACCACCCCGGAGAAGGCGGTCTCGGCCGCCCGCAAATACCGCCCGCTCGTGCCCAAACTGCGCGAGCTGGTCGGGCGGCCGGACACGCCGTTGTCGATCGCCGCCAAGGACCACATCCTCGACCAGCTCGACCTCGCCGAGGAACGTTTCGCCTGCATCCTCGACGGATAGCCTGGAGGCCATGCTCGACACCGACGCTTGGTGGCGCGACGCCGTCATCTACCAGGTCTATCCCCGCTCGTTCGCCGACAGCGACGGCGACGGGATGGGCGACCTGCCCGGCATCACCGGGCGCCTGCAGCACCTTCAGGAGCTCGGCATCGACGCCGTGTGGCTCTCCCCTTTCTATCCCTCACCGCAGCACGACGCCGGCTACGACGTGGCCGACTACCGCGGTGTCGACCCGCGCTTCGGCGAGCTGGGCGACGCCGACAAGCTGATCGCCGAGGCGCACGGCCGGGGCATCAAGGTCATCGTCGACCTGGTGCCCAACCACACCTCGAGCGAGCACGCGTGGTTCCAGGCCGCGCTGGCCGCCGGGCCGGGCAGCCCCGAGCGGGAGCGCTACATCTTCCGCTCTTCGGGGGAGGAGCCGCCGAACTCGTGGAAGAGCGTCTTCGGAGGCAGCGCCTGGGAGCGGCTGCCGGACGGTGACTGGTACCTGCACCTGTTCGACGTGAGCCAGCCCGACCTCAACTGGGACAACCCGGAGGTGCGGGCCGAGTTCCTCGACGTCCTGCGCTTCTGGCTCGACCGCGGTGTCGACGGCTTCCGCGTCGACGTCGCGCACGGCCTGGTCAAGGAGGCGAACCTGACCGACTGGACGACCACCAGCACGATCCTGGGCGGCCTCGACCCGGCCGGCCCGCCGCCGCCCATGTGGGACCAGGAAGGCGTCCACGAGATCTACCGGTCGTGGCGCCGGGTGCTCGACGAGTATCCGGGCGGGCGGATCCTGGTCGCCGAGGCCTGGGTGGCCCCGGCCAGCCGGCTGGCCCGCTACGTGCGCCCCGACGAGATGCACCAGGCGTTCAACTTCCCCTACCTGGACGCGCCGTGGCGGCCGGCGGAGCTGCGAGCCGTGATCGACGAGACGCTCGAGGCCAACGACGCGGTGGGCGCGACCACCACCTGGGTGCTGTCGAACCATGACGTGGTGCGGCACGCCTCGCGGCTGGGGTTCCCGGTCGGCACGCCTCGCATGCCCGGCATCGGGGCCGAGGACCCGCAGCCCGACGCCGCGCTCGGCCTGCGCCGGGCCCGGGCCGCCACGCTGCTGATGCTCGGGCTGCCCGGCTCGGCCTACCTCTACCAGGGTGAGGAACTGGGGCTGCCCGAGCACACCACGATGCCCGACGAGTTCCGCGAGGACCCGGCATGGGAGCGCTCGGGACACGCGGAACGCGGGCGGGACGGCTGCCGGGTGCCCCTGCCGTGGGAGGCGGACGCGCCCTCGTACGGCTTCGGTCCCACCGACGCCTCCTGGCTGCCGCAGCCGGCCACCTGGGCCGAGTACGCTCTCGACCGCCAGCAGGGCGTGCCCGGCTCGACCTGGGAGCTCTATCGGACCGCGCTGAGCCTGCGGCGCGAGCACGGCCTGGGGCACGGTTCGGTGGTGTGGCAGGAGGACGCGTTCGCCTTCCGCAACGGCGACGTGCTCGTGCTGACGAACTTCGGCTCCGAGGCGGTGAAGCTACCGCCCGGCGCCCGGCTTCTGGTGAGCAGCGAGCCCCTCGACGGCGACGGGCGGGTCCCCACCGACGTCACCGTCTGGGCCACCCTCTAGCTGAGCCCCCTCGAGCTGAGCCGCCCGGGCCAGCAGGGCGGCGTGCGTGTCGGCCATGTCGCGCGCGACCGTCCTGCTGGCCAGCCAGAACATGACCCCGGTGGGCACCCAGAAGAGCTGGAACGCGGCCAGGCCGACCGCGTAGTTGAGCGGCGGGGGGAAGGCGCCGGCCAGCCCGCGGAAGGCCGCCGCGACCATGATGTTGCCGCCGGCCCGGCCGAACCCGTTGACCAGGTTGCCCAGGCTGTAGACGGTGCCGCGGTGCTCGGGCGGGTTGACGTCGGCGATCAGGGCGAACCAGTTGGGCGAGTTGGCCGACGTCAGCATGAGCGCGAACACCGCGACGGCCAGGCACAGGCCGACGGTGGGCTCGGTGAAGACGTCGGCCAGGACGGCCTGGATGATTCCGCCCGTGCCGGCGCCGTCGGGCACGTCGATGCGCATCGGCACGAAGAACAGCACCATGTAGAACGGCACGGCGGCGAGAACGCCCACCGCCGCGACCAGCGACCGGCCGCGAGGGGTGCGGCGTTGCAGGCGGTCGCCGACCAGGCCGCCCAGGATGGACAGGGCGCCGCCGGCCTGGAACAGCGTGGCGAAGACGCTGCCGATCACGATCGCGGTGCCGGCCGAATAGCCCTGGTCCTCCGCGCGGACCTGGAACAGCACCGGCAGCCAGACCAGCGAGCCCAGGGCGATCTGGGCGGTGCTGCCCTGCAGGATCAGCCAGATGTTGGTGCGCCGGCGCAGGATCAGCGGCAGGTGGTCGTGGTGGATGCGCTCGTCGTACTCGACGCCGGCCAGTTCGGGCTGGCTGTCGCCGCGGGGAACGTTGTAGGTGAACAGGTAAGCCACCGTGGCCACCACGCCGACGACCGCGGTGATCAGGAACGGCCGGCGCCAGTCGGCGTGGCCGAGCAGGCCGCCGATCAGGGTGCCGGCCAGCGTGCCGACGCCCTGGGACAGCCCCCAGAAGCTCATCACGAGGCCGCGGCGCCGGGGCGAGATGAGGTCGCTGACCACGGCGAAGCTGACCGAGGCGACGGCGCCCAGGCCGAACGCGGCGACGATCTGGCTGGTCAGGAAGCTGGGATAGCTCTCCGAGAAGCCGGACCAGGCGGTGCCGGCGATCCAGATCAGCGTGCCCAGGATGAGCACCGGCTTGCGGTCGGTGCGGTCCCCGGCGTACGCGAAACCGATCGCCGCCACCGCGCTGATCAGGAACATGATCGTGGTGGCGAGCGCGATGTGGCCCGAGCCGACCCCGAACGCGGCGCCGATGCTGCCGTACAGCGGCGGCACCAGGCCGATCGCGACGTTGTCGAGCGAGGCGAGGACCACGAACACCACGACGCTGTAAGCGCGGTGGGCGGAGCCTCCCCTGGTCACCCGTGAAGGTTAGCGGGGCCGAGCTGAACCTGCCCGCAGCGGAAACAGAAACTAAAACCGATCGAGGACGGCGCTCTGAGCCGCAGCGTATTGCTCCCGAATGATGGGGAAACTGGTGGCCTCGTACGTCTCGGGAGCCGCGGCCGACCACACGGGCGGCTCGTCGCTGCCCAGCGCGACCCAGGCGGCCTGGCGGGCAGCGCCGTCGGCGACGTACTCGCCGGGCGGCGGCACCAGCACCGGCAGGCCGAACAGCTCGGGCGCGATCCGGCGGACGGCCTCGCTGCGGGCCCCGCCGCCGACCAGCACGATGCGGTTGGCGGTGGCGCCGTTGGCGACCAGCGCGTCGAGCCCGTCGGCGAGGGCGCACAGCATGCCCTCGACGGCGGCCCGGGCCAGGTGGGCCGGGTCGGAGGTCTTGAGCGTCAGGCCGTGGATGGCGCCGGTGGCGTTCGGGCGGTTCGGGGTGCGCTCGCCTTCCAGGTACGGGATGAGGACGAGCCCGTCGGCGCCGGCCGGCGCGCTGAGGGCCAGCCGGGACAGCTCCTCGTGGTCGACGCCGAGCAGCTTGCCGGCCGCGTCGAGCACCCGGGCCGCGTTCAGCGTCACCACGATCGGCAGGAACCGGCCGGTGGTGTCGGCGAACCCGGCGACCGTGCCGGTCGGGTCGTTGGGCGAGACGTCGGACGAGACGAAGACGGTGCCCGACGTGCCGATCGAGACGATCACGTCGCCCGTGCCGGCGCCGGTGCCGAACGCGGCCGCCGCGTTGTCGCCCGCACCGGGGCCGAGGGGGGCGCCGTTGGGCAGCCGGCCCGCGATGCCGGTGGGCCCGAGCACCTCGGGCGTCCTGATCAGCCGGCCGAAGCCGAGCTCGAGCAGGTCGGGACGGTACTCGTTGGTCTTGGCCGACCAGTACAGCGTGCCGCTGGCGTCGCTGCGGTCGGTCTTGATCGTGCCGATGTCGGTCGACCCGGAGAGCTTCCAGGTCAGCCAGTCGTGCGGCAGGCAGACCGCCGCTGTCTTTTCAGCGTTCGAAGGTTCGTTGCGGGCCAGCCAGCGCAGCTTGGTCAGGGTGAAGCTGGCGACCGGCACGATGCCGACCGCGTCTGCCCACTTGTCGCCGCCGCCGAGCTCCTGGATGAGGTCGGCGGCCGCGCCGGCGCTGCGGGTGTCGTTCCACAGCAGCGCCGGGCGGACCACTTCGCCGTTCTCGTCGAGCACCACCATGCCGTGCTGCTGACCCGCCACCGACGCGGCGGCCACGTCGTCGAGGCCGCCGGCCTCGTCGATCGCCTGTTGCAGCGCGGCCCACCAGGCGTCCGGATGCACCTCGGTGCCGTCCGGATGCGCGGCGCGGCCCTGCCGGACCAACCGGCCGGTCTCCGCGTCGCGGATGACCACCTTGCAGGACTGGGTGGAGCTGTCGATTCCGGCTACGAGAGTCATTTCTTCCCTTTGGCTCGACGCTTCAGTTGGCGCGCAGAACGTGGTCGATCATGAGCTGGTGCAGCTTCACGAAACCGTAGCCCTGAGCACCGGCCGCGTCGACGTCGAAGTCCTCCCAGGCGCTCTTGTCGTTGAGCAGGTCCTGGTAGGTCTCGCCCGGGTTGAGGGTCGGGGTCTCGAGCTCGAGCACCTTGCTGGCGCGCAGGGCCTCCTGCACCACCGGGTCGGCCCGGAACGCCTGCGCCCGCTCCTTGAGCAGCAGGTACATGCGCATGTTGGCCTTGGCCGACTCCCAGACGCCGTCGATGTTCTCGGTGCGGGAGGGCTTGTAGTCGAAGTGGCGGGGGCCGTCGTACTTGGGGCCGCCGCCGATCGGGCCGTTCTCGAGCAGGTCGACCAGCGAGAACGCGTTGAGCAGGTCGCCGTGGCCGAAGACCAGGTCCTGGTCGAACTTGACGCTGTGCTGGCCGTTGAGGTCGATGTGGAAGAGCTTCTTCTGCCACAGCGCCTGGGCGATGCCCTGGGTGAAGTTGAGGTTGGACATCTGCTCGTGTCCGACCTCGGGGTTGATGCCGAACAGCTCGGGCCGCTCGAGCTCGTAGGTGAACGCGATGGCGTGGCCCAGGGTCGGCAGCAGGATGTCGCCGCGGGGCTCGTTCGGCTTGGGCTCGATCGCGAAGCGCAGGCCGTAGCCCTTGTCCTCGGAGTACTGGGCGACCAGGTTGAGGCCCTCGCGGTAGCGGTCGAGCGCGGCGTTGATGTCCTTGGCCGCGTCGTACTCGGCGCCCTCGCGGCCACCCCAGAGCACGAAGGTCTCGGCGCCCAGCTCGGCGGCGAGGTCGACCTGGCGCAGCACCTTGCGCAGCGCGTAGCGGCGGACCGAGCGGTCGTTGCTGGTGAAGGCGCCGTCCTTGAACACCGGGTGGCTGAAGGTGTTGGTGGTGACCATCGGCACCACGATGCCGGTCTCCTCCAGCGCCTTCTTGAAGCCGGCGAGGATGCCGTCGCGGGTCGACGCGTCGGAGCCGAACGGCACCAGGTCGTCGTCGTGGAACGTCAGGCCGTAGGCGCCGAGCTCGGCCAGCTTGTGCACCGCTTCGATCGGGTCGAGCGGCGGGCGGGTGGCCGAGCCGAACGCGTCGACGGCCTGCCACCCGATGGTCCACAGGCCGAAGGAGAACTTGTCTTCACGAGCGGGTTGGACCGGCACGGTTACCTCCACGTAACAGCTCGGATTTGTTTATTAGTTGAATTATTTGGCGGCCGTGTGGCATTGTCAAGGCCGTGAGCGGCCGCTTGATGAATGCTTCCCGCAGCCCCGTCCGGCAATCGAGCGTGCGAGCCCACAATCTCGCGCTCGTGTTGCAGACAGTGGCGAACAGCGCAGATCGCCCATCCCGGGCGGCCATCTCGGCCGCGACCGGGCTCACCCGGGCCACGGTGTCGGCCCTGGTCGACGACCTCATAGCCGGGCGCCTGCTGACCGAGCTCGATCCGGCGCCGCGTACGGGCGCCGGCCGCCCCGCCGCCGGCCTGGCGCTCACTCCCGACGGCCCGGGCGGGCTCGGACTCGAGATCAACGTCGACTACCTGGCCGCGTGCGTGGTCGACCTGACCGGCGTCGTCCGCCACCGCTTCGTCACCCGGGCCGACCAGCGCCTGCTGCCGCCCGCGGAAGCCCTGGCCGCGCTGGGCGAGCTGGCCGCGCTGGCCCGCGCGGCGGCCGACGCCGACGGGATCGAACTCGCGGGGGCCGCACTGGCGGTGCCCGGCCTGGTCGCGGCGAACGGCCTCGTGCGGGTGGCGCCCAACCTGGGCTGGCAGGACGTCGACGTGCCGGCCCTGCTGAACCTCGGCCTGCCGCTGACCGTCGACAACGAGGCCAACCTGGCGGCGCTGGGCGAGCTGCGGACCGACGGCGGCACCCCCACCTTCCTGTACGTCTCGGGTGAGATCGGCATCGGCGCCGGCATCGTGCTCGACGGCGAGCTCTACCGCGGCGGGCGCGGCTGGAGCGGCGAGATCGGGCACGTCACCGTCTATCCCGACGGCCGGCCCTGCCGCTGCGGCGCCAACGGCTGCCTGGAGCAGTACGCGGGCCAGGAGGCGGTCGCGGCCGACCCTGACCTGGCCGCCGCCGCCCTCGGTATCGCACTGTCGGCCGTGGTCAATCTGCTCGACCTCGGCGTGATCGTGCTGGGCGGCGGCTACGCGCCCGAGTTCGATCGGCTGCGTGACGGCATCGACGCCGAGCTGCGCCGCCGGGTGCTCACAGCCGGCCTGGCCCCGGTGGCGCTGCGGGCAGCCACGCTGGGCCCGGACGCGGCCATGCGCGGGGCGGCCGACGTGGTGATCGGCAGCGTACGCGACGACCCGGCGAGCTGGCTGGCCCGCTCACGACCTGCTCAGGCCGTCTGAGCCGAAGCGGACTCGCCGTTCTCGCCGGCCGCGGCCGAGAACTCGCTCAGCCCGCGCAGCAGGGCCGCCCGGCCGCCGGCCGACATCTTCTCGAGCACGCCGGTGAGCGCGCGACGCCGGATGCGGCGCAGCTCGCCCAGCAGCGTGCGGGAGGAGGGAGTGAGGTAGAGAGCGATCTCGCGCCGGTCGGCCCGGCCGGGCACCCGCTCGACCATGCCCGAGGCGACCAGGCGGTCACACAGGCGGCTGGCCGAGGAGAGCAGCATGCCGAGTTCGGCGGCGAGGCCGCCCAGATTGATGCCTTCGGCCCGCTCGACGGCCAGCAACGCGTTCAATTGGACCGAGGAGATGCGCGGCGTCACCTGCTCGCGAGCCGCGTCCCACGCGAGCAGCAAGGATTTCGCGGCGTCGTCGATCGCCGCGGTCTGCATCGGGTCCGGCCCATCCGGCCCATGGTGAACGGCCATGGTGCAGGAGAGACTACTCGTACGGGCAGGTCTGTTCGAGGAGGTCGCCATTGATCGACAGGCTACTGGTGCTCCGGCGGATTCTCACCGACGCCGCCGCCGATGCCGTTCCGGAGCGTCTGGCCGAGGCTCTGGCCGCGCAGTACGGGCTCTTGCGCACCGAGTTGTACCTGGTCGATTACCGGTTGGCGGCTCTCGTGCCGATCTTCGGCGACCACCCGCGCACCCATCCCGGCGATCCCGCCTGGCGCTGCTTCGACCATCAGACCGCGGTCCAAGAGAAAGATGTGATGTTTCTTCCGGTCTCGTCGCGCGGCGAACGCATCGGCGTGCTGGCCTGCGAGCCGGCACCCGGCGACCCCGAGGCCGCCGGCGAGCTGATCGAGGTCGCCGTGGCGCTGGCCCACGAGCTTCAGGCGGCGTCCGACGGCACCGACCGCTATCAGGCGGTGGCCCGCACCCGCCGGCTCACCCTGGCCGCCGAGATGCAGTGGGAGCTGCTGCCCGCGCGCAGCCGCAGCCGGCCCGCGTTCGGCCTGGCCGGGCAGCTCGAACCGTCGTACGCGGTGCGCGGCGACAGCTTCGACTGGGCCGATCAGGACGGCAGGCTCTCGCTGAGCGTGCTCAACGGCATGGGCGAGGGCGTGTCGGCGGCCCTGCTCACCTCGCTCGCCACCTTCGCGCTGCGCAACGCCCGCCGGGGCGGCATCTCCCTCGACGACCAGGCGGCACTGGCCGACCAGGCGATCTATGCCGAGCACCGGGGCCACGCGCACGTGTCGGCCCTGCTGCTCGAGCTCGACCTGACAACCGGCGAGGTGACCGTCGTCGACGCGGGTTCGCCCCGGTTGCTGCTGCTGCGCGACGGCGCGGTGCACGAGCAGAAGCTGCGCAAGGAGTTCCCGCTCGGCATGTTCGACGAGACGGACTACCAGGTGCAGAGCTTCCGCATGGAGCCCGGCGACCGGCTCATGCTCGCCAGTGACGGCGTCTACGACGCGGTCACGGCGACCGGGCGGTACGGGGATGCGGCTCTGGCCCGCTTCGTCCGCCGTACGCAGTCCCTGGCCCCGCTGCAGGCCGTGCGGTCGCTGCTGGGCGACCTGCGGGCCTTCGTGGGCGACGCCGACCTCGAGGACGACGCGATCGCCGTCTGCCTCGACTTCCACGGCATGTGAGGCGCCACTCCCATGCGGGTGAGGCACCACTTCACACGGCAGGTGAGGCGACACGGAAAAGGCCGCCACCCGCGCGGGGTGACGGCCTTCTCTCGTACGCGGTGGGTCAGCCGCCGGTGGCGCCGGTGCGCCGGCCGATCGCCTCGACGAAGATCGAGCTCATCTTCGCCGGGTCCTTCGTGACGAAGACGCCGCCCGCGGGGGTCGCCTTCACGATCGTCTGGAGCTCGGTCTCGCTGACCTGGTCGCCGATGCCGATGATGACGAGGCGGACGGGCTTGCGGGCATCGTTCAGCCGCTTCAGCTCGCTGAGCAGCTTCTCGATCTTGATGCCGTCGTCGTTCTCGTTCTTACCGTCGGTGAAGAGGATGACGGAGTTGACCTTGCCGGGCTGCCACGTCCTCTTCACCTCCTTGTAGGCGTCGAGCACCGTGTCGTAGAGGCCGGTGTTGCCGTCCTCCTTGGGCACGATCTGGCCGATCGACTCCTGCAAGGTGGTGCGGCTCGAGGCGAGCGGGCTGATCGGCACGATCTGCTTCCACGGCCGCTTGCCGACCATCTCGGTGGAGAACAGCCAAACGCCGACGGCCCATTTGTCGCTGAACATCGACAGACCGGCCGCCGCCGCCCGGCGGGTCACCGCCGCACGGCTCTGGTTGTTGGCCGTCGGCACCTTGGTGTTCATCGAGCCCGAGACGTCGAAGACCGCGAGCACCCGGCCGGGCTGGGTGATGGCGTTCCAGCTGCCGATGACCTGGCTCAGCGCGCTGGCGTCGAAGCCGGCCGCGGCCGTGCCGCCGTTGTCACCCGTGCCACCGACCGTGTTGCTGGCCGGCGGCGAGGCGTCGGGAGCGCCCAGCGGACGGGCGAAGCCGGCGCCGAACGAGCCGTCGGGCGAGCGGAGGCCGGCCGCGCCGAGAGCGTTCTTGAACGTGGCGCTGGCGAGCTGGGTGCGCAGGCCCGCGGCGGCCTTCTGCTTCTGCAGGTCGACCTCGGGCATGATCGCGTACGGGTAGTCGAGCGGCATCGGGCTCGGGTCGAGGTAGAGCGCGACCAGCGGCACCGGCGGCTTGGCGGCGTTGTAGGAGACCACGTTCTCCTCGGAGACCGGCGCCGCGCTGAGGCTGGTGCCGATGTCGTTGGGGTCGTTCGACCGCGGGAACCGCTGGATCAGCTCGTCGCGCAGGGCCGAGGCGCTGCCCGCGAGGGCCTGCATCGCCTTGACCTTGGCCGCCTGCGCCTTCTCGCCGGCGCCGGCCGCCTGGCCGATCGCCAGCAGCCCGGCCAGGCCGGTCGAGTCGAGCGTCGGGTTGGCGATGCCGGTGTTCAGGGTCGTGCTGGTCTGCATGAGCTGCAGCAGCTGGGCCCAGCCCATCTTCTTGTTGGGCCAGCCCACCTGCTCGGCAACCGGCTTGGGCATGGCGAGCACGATCGGGCTCTGCGCGATCGGCTTGCTGTCGGAGGGCACGAAGCCGGGCGCCTCGGACTTCAGGCGCAGCAGCCAGGTCGAGGAGTCCGGAACCCAGATGTCCGGAACCTTGACGGCCTCGGGCGCTGTGCCCACACCGGCCAGGACCACCTTGTGTTCACCGGCGACGGCGGCGGCCATGGTGGAGGAGTTGACGTCGGAGACCGTCACGGCGACACAGGTGCCGTCGACGTTCGCGCCTTCCTGCACCCAACGCTGCGCTACCTGGTCGATGGAGGGGGCGACCTCACTGGTCGCCGCGAGGGTCAACCGGATCGAACCGGTGCAACCGTCGTCCGCGAGCTGCTGGTATCCGTAATAGGACCCACCCATGACGACAACGATCGCCATCGCAGCTCCGACGACGCCCGCTCCCCTGAGACTGAAGTTTCTACGATGGCGGCCAGACACGCGCTCTATAGTGCGCATCGCCGAACCCGAACGCCATATACGTTCGGTCGAAAGTTACTCGGATTGGGATTCTTGGCATCTTGCGTGACCAACCGTAGTGATGTCATCTCGATCAGTTGCGGCTCGTGCCCGAATTGCGCACCGCCGTACCCAGACAGGCATCAATGCCCTTCCGTGCCTCAGCTGCGCCCGATGACGCTCCAGCGCAGCAGGCTGGTCGGCGTGGGCTCAGCCATGGGCGCACCCTGCGGCACGGGCACTCCGGTCTCGGCGTCGATCCGGAGCGTCGTCACGCTCTGTGATCGCTGATTGGTTACGTAGAGGTGATCCCCAGTCAGGATCATGTGGCGTGGCCAGTCACCTTCCGTGGGCGTCTCGGCCACCAGGGCGGCCGTCTCACCGTCCCAGGTGAAGGTGGCGATCGTGTTCGCTCCCCGGTTGGCGACGTAGACGAACCGGCCGTCGGGGCGCACCACGATCTCGGACGGATAGTTCTCGCCGGTTGCCGCGGTGGTCGCGGCCCGGCCGGCCGGGGCCAGCGAGCCGTCGGCCGACGGGCGCCACCAGGTGAGGTCGCCGCTCAGCTCGCCGACGACGAACAGGGCGCCGTCGGGCGAGAAGCGCACGTGACGCGGGCCGGTGCCGGGTTCGGCGGCGACGGCCGCTCCGAGCAGCGTCAGACGGCCCAGGACCGGGTCGAGGCGGGCGCGCCAGACCTTGTCGGAGCCGAGGTCGGCGATCAGCACCTCGTCGCGGACGGGGAACACCATGTGGGCGTGCGGCCCGGCCTGGCGGTCGGCCACCGGCCCGCTGCCCTTCAAATCGAGCAAATCGGAATGCTCGCCCGGGGCGCCCTCGTCGTCGAGCGGGAAGACGGCGACCGAACCGGTGCCGTAGTTGGCGACCAGCAGGTGCCGGCCGTCGGGCGTGACCGCCAGGTGGGCCGGGTCGCTGCCGCCGGTGGGCCGGCCGGCCAGTGGGGTGAGCGAGCCGTCGGCGGCGACCGTGAAGGCCGAGACCGCGCCGTCGGGGTCGAGCTCGTTCACCGCGTACAGGACCGGCAGCGAGGGATGCCGGGCCAGGAACGACGGGCTGGGCGTGCGCGCCACGACCCCCCGCCGGGACAGCACGCCGGTGGACGGGTCGCGCGTCAGCAGGACGATGCCCTCGCCGTCACCACCCTTGTCCGCCGTGTAGCCACCGACAAAGACAAGTTCATCCTTCGCGCCCATGGTGTGATCCCATCACACCGGCGCGCTCAGCGGGACGCCGCGGCGGCCAGTTGACGGCGGGCGACGTACTCGACCAGCTCGATCAGCACGTTGCGGGCGCCGATCGGTTCCCGCGCGTCGAACAGGACGACCGGAACACCCTCGTCGAGGTCGAGAGCCCGGCTCACCGCCCCGGCGCCGAAGCGCTGATCGGGATCGAAGCAGTTGACCGCGACGACGAACGGGGTGCCGCGCTGCTCGAAGTAGTCGATCGACGGGAAGCAGTCGGCGAGGCGGCGGGTGTCGGCCAGCACGACCGCGCCCAGCGCGCCCTCGGACAGCTCGTCCCAGAGGAACCAGAACCTGTCCTGCCCGGGCGTGCCGAACAGGTAGAGCTGGAGGTCCTCGGTGATCGTGATGCGGCCGAAGTCCATCGTCACGGTCGTCGTGGTCTTGCCCTCCACGCCGCCGGTGTCATCGGCGCCCTCGACGCCGGTGAGGACCTCTTCGGTCTGCAGCGGCCGGATCTCGCTCACCGAGCCGACCATCGTGGTCTTGCCGGCGCCGAAGCCGCCCGCGATCAGGATCTTGAGCGCGACCGGGATGCGCGACGACGCGCCGTTGCGGTCAGAGCGCACGGAGTCCATTGACAACCGCCTTGAGTACGTCGACATCGTGCGGCTGGGACGCCGCCGGGGGTTCGTACAGCGAGATGAGTCCCGCCGAGCGTAGATCACCGAGCAGAACGCGGATGACGCCGATCGACAGGTCGAGCGCGGACGCCAGCTCGACGACCGAGATCGGCTCCCAGGACGCGGCCACGATGGCGTGGTGCTCGGGTTGCAGCACATCGGGGCCGGGGTCGTCAGCGGGCGTGGCCACGACGAAGGCCACGAGGTCGAACTCGTTGCCCTCGGCGGCCACCCGGCCCTGGGTCATGGCGTACGGCCGGACCACCGGGCCCGCGTCGTGGTCGAGCCAGTCGTGCGCCACGCGCCGCGGCTCAGCCGGCATCGGAGGGCAACACGGCGGAGCGCCCGGGTGCGCTCATGTTCTGGCCGACCCGGGTGACGAGCATGGCCATCTCGTACGCGATCAGGCCGAGGTCGGCGTCGCTCGAGGCGACCACGGCCAGGCAAGCGCCCTGACCGGCGGCCGTGACGAACAGGAAGGCCGACTCCATCTCGACCACGGTCTGGCGCACCGGGCCGGCCCGGAAGTGCCGGCTCGCTCCCTTGGCCAGACTCTGGAAGCCTGCCGCCATCGCCGACAGGTGCTCGGCGTCCTCCCGATTCAGCCCGGCCGACGATCCCATGAGGAGCCCGTCGGCGGAGAGCACGACCGCCTGCTGCGCCGTAGGCACCCGCTCCACCAGATCGTCGAGGAGCCAGGTGAGGTGCGCGCGCTGGTTCGTCGTCTGTGTCACTTATGCGTCCTTTTCCGGCCTGATGACGTTTTCGCGCCCGGGACTGTTGGCGCGGTTTTCCCCCGCATCCGACCCGCCCCCGGTTGATGCCTCGTCCCGGGCGAGCGTCTGGGTGACGATCGCCGGGAAACTGACGGTAGCCGCATCGGCAAAGGATGCGGCGCTTGGGCGAACATTAATGTCCGTGTCGTCCGCATTAGACCTATCTTCAGATGCGGAATCCGCGAGATGATGCCCGTTCCCGCCGCGCTTTCCGTCGCGAGTCGCGCTGGGGACATTACTCTGCGCTGTCGGCTCCCCTTCCCCAAGGTAACGAGCCGCGTCAATGCGCCCGCGGGTGGTGCCGCTCTGGAGCGCGCTCATGATGCTGCGAACCTGCTCGGGCGAACGGAGCGTGGCCGGCTGCTCCTCGCGCGGCTCGCCGGCCGGGCGGCGCAGCTGCGGGACCAGGTTGGCCTGGCGTACGCGGCGGGGCAGACCGTCCTCAGTGGCCGCCTCGCCGGGCTGCGGCGCGGCGGGAGCCCCCGTGGGCACCATCGGCGCCTGCATCGGCGCTGCCGCCGGTGTTCGCATCGGTGCTTCTGCCGGTGCTTGCGTCGGCGCCGGGGCAGAGTTGCGCGGGACCGACCGTTGGGCCGGGATCGCGCGCCGGGGCAGCTCGGGCAACTCCTCCGCCGGCGCCGGCTCGGGCCGGCGGCGTACGCGCCGGCGCTGCACCAGTCCCTCGTCGCTGAGCCCCTCGACGACCGAGCTCGGCGAGGGGCCGCCGGCGCCGAACGGCGGCCGGAGCTGGCCGCTGGTGACCGCGCCGCGCACCGGGTGGGGCTCCGCGGGGCCGGGCCGCGCGGTGCCGTCGATGATCGGGCGACCCGACGCCGTGACCTGCTGAAGCTCCTCGGTGCCCTGCCATTGCAGCGCGGCCAGCGAAGGACGCGACGGGTCGTCGGTGCCCGAGCCGACCAGCGGGCGTTCCCCCGTGGACGATCCGGACGGCAGCGCGGCGACCGGGGCGGTGGCGATCAGCTCGCCGGGGACCAGCACGATCGCGGTGACGCCGGCGAACGCGGACGCGCGCAGCGACACCCGGATGCCGTGCCGGTGGGCCAGCTGGGCCACCACGAACAGACCCAGGCGGGCGCTGTCGGCCGGGTCGAAGTCGGGCGGCTCGGCCAGGCGCCGGTTCGCCGCGTCGATCGCCTCGGGCGTCATGCCGAGACCCCGGTCCTCGATCTCGATGCCGTACCCGTTGGGCAGCGTCTGACCGGAGACCTGGACCCGGGTCTGCGGCGGGGAGAACGACGCCGCGTTCTCGAGCAGCTCGGCCAGCAGGTGAATGACGTCGCCGACCGCGCGGCCGAGCACCGAGGCCGACTCGATCGAGCGGATGTCGACGCGCTTGTAGTCCTCGACCTCGCTGATCGCGCCCCGGACGACGTCGATCACCGGCACCGGGTTGCGCCAGCCGCGGCCGGGGGCGGCGCCGGCCAGGATGACCAGATCCTCCGCGTGGCGGCGCATCCGGGTGGCGAGGTGGTCGACCCGGTAGAGGTCCTCCAGCTCCTGCGGCTCGGTCTCGCGGCGCTCCATGCGGTCGAGCAGGGCGAGCTGGCGGTGCAGCAGGGTCTGGCTGCGCCGGGCGATGTTGAGGAACACCTCGTTGAGGCCGCGCCGGACGTTCGCCTCCTCGACCGCGGACTGCAGGGCCGTCCGCTGCACCTCGTTGAAGGCCTGGCCGAGCTGGCCGATCTCGTCGCGGCCGTACTCGAGCGGCGGCGTCTCGACGTCGACGTCGACGCTCTCACCACGTTGCAGCCGGCGGACCACGGTGGGCAGCCGCTCGGCCGCCATCTCACGGGCCTCGCCGTGCAGGCGGCGCAGCCGGCCGACGATCGAACGCCCGACGCGTACGGAGAGATAGAGCGAGGCGGCCAGGGCAGCGAGCCCGAGGATGCCTGCCAGGCCGAGCCGGAACAGCACGCGCTCGGCGACCGGCCGGGCCCGTTCGGTGAGCGAGTCGGTGGCCGCCACCTCGAACGTGCGCAGCTCCTGAGCCACGGCGACGTACGACGGGCGGAACTCCGAGCTGCTCACCGGCGTCGCCGCGCCGTCGCGGCTCTGCTGCACGAGCTGGTCGAGCAGGCTGTCGAGGCGGTCGTAGGCCGTGCCGCTGCGCACCTGGGCGAACCCGGCGCGGTCGCTCTGCGCCATGTCCTCGACACCGCGCTCGAGCAGGAACCGGGCTGTGCCCACGTCCTGGATGAGCTGACCGCGGATCTCGGGCGTGAAGCGGCCGGCGGCGGTCGCGCCGCCGACCAGGGCATCGACCCGGCTCAGGTACTCCTGGCCGTGGCCGACCGTGGTCAGCGCGCGCAGTTCGCCGTCGATCCGCTGGTCGTTGAAGGTGGCGGTGGCCGCGAAGGTCTGGAAGCCGGCCCCGATCACGCTGTTGAACAGGCCCTGGGCGCCGATCGGATCCATCGCCCGGCGGTCGATGTGCCCGCGGTTGCCGGTCAGGCTCTGCAGCTGGGTCAGGAACTGGTCGATGCGGCCGCGCAACTCGGTGCTCGTCGCTCCCCGCGCTTCGTCGCCCTCGGCCAGCCGGCGGAAGCTCGCGATCGACCGGTCGGTGGCGCTGCGCTGGGTGAGCAGTGCCTGCGAGGGCGGGCCGGTGGCGGAGAGATATTCCACACTGAACAGGCGCTCACGCTGCAGCTGACCGACCAGCTCGATGCCGGGGTTGCCGACGTTGTCCAGCACCGTGCGGGCGGACAGCAGGTTGAACGCCGGACCGGCGGTGAGCGCCGTCGCGAACAGCCACAGAGCCAGCACAGCCGTCAGGGGGACGGCCGCGAGGACGATGATCTTCGAACGGATCGACCAGTAACGCTTCTTCATCAGGCTCCGCTCTTCCGGCGTACGCCCTCGGGAGAATACGGAAAACCTGGAGGGCGAGCCACCGTCAGGCCGTACCTAAAGATTGGCTTAAATCCTTTTTGGCGGTTCAGATTGGCACGGCTCGGCGCGTCGTCCTTATGACACTGTGACCAGGCGGTTACTGCAAGGAACGAAACGGAGGGGCGCGAAGGGGGTTGACGGGACACCGCGGGTGGGAATAACGGATGTTGATAAGAGGAGGCCCCATGTCCCCCACAGTCACCATCGTCTTGATCGTTGTCGTTCTCATCGTCATCGCCGCCGTCGTCTACGGCATCCGGGTGATGCGTCGCAAGCAGTTGCAGAACACCTTCGGGCCCGAGTACGACCGGGTGGTGGCCGACTCCGGCAGCCGCACCGAGGCCGAGAAGGAGCTGCGCGAGCGCGAGAAGCGGCACGCCTCGCTCGAACTGAAGCCGCTGTCGGCCGAGGCCCGGGCCACCTACTCGGCGAACTGGGAAGAAGTGCAGATCCAGTTCGTGGACAACCCGGAGCAGGCCGTCACCGCGGCCGACGACCTGGTCACCCGGCTGATCGCCGACCGGGGCTACCCGACCGGCGAGTACGACGAGCGGCTCGCCGATCTCTCCGTCGAGCACGCGCGCACGCTCGAGCACTACCGGCAGGCGCACGAGATCTCGCAGCGCAACACCGCCGGCGAGGCCGACACCGAAGACCTGCGGCAGGCGTTGGTGCACTACCGGGCGCTCTTCGCCGACCTGCTCGGTACCGACCCGGTGCCCTCGACTGGTATCAACAACTCAACGCCCGACTCCACATCGGAGGGCGCGGCGCCGGCCCCTCGCGCCGCCGCCGACGACGAATCCCCCGCCCGCGACACCACCCGCTAGGAGCGATCGCTCATGAAGTTCTTCTCGAACGAGAAAGAGACAGAGACCGAGCCCCAGGCCGACCCGGACCGTACGCAGGCTGTCTCCGTACCGCCGCAGCGGGCGGGGTCACCGTGGAGCGACGCGCCGCGCGAGTCGTCCGGCGACACCTCGACCGACGCCGCGCGCCCGTCCGACGGCCCGGATGACACTGCCCGCCGGGATGACGTTTCCGCGGCCGACGTCGACGCTCAGCCGGCCGGTCACGAGCGCCAGGGCGACACGACGGAGAAGGCGGTCACGTCGACGACGTACGGGCCGGACGGCTCGGTCGTCGAGGACACCAGCTACCGGGCCGCGCACACCGAGCGGCCGCAGGACGACTCGCCGGTCGATCTGCCGCTCACCGACTCCGACGCCCGGCCGGCCGAGGATCAGGCGGTCAAGGACGACGGGACGTTCGACAGCCCCAAGGCGGTCGACCCGGCCACCGGCGAGAAGCTCGACGGCCCCTCGTCCTCGTCCTCGGACAAGGCTGACGACACCGACCGGGTCGACAGCGAGGACTTCCAGCCGGCGTCGGACACGCCGTCGCCGGTCGCCGAAACCGCCGCCGTGCCGGTTGGCGCCGTTGCCGCTCCCAAGGCCACGACCCCCGGCTCCACCACCGGAGACAAGCTGTTGCCGGACGGGGACTCGTTCGCCGAGCGGTTCCGCGACATCCAGCTGCGCTTCGTGGACGAGCCCAAGGAGGCCACCGCCGAGGCCGCCACGCTCGTCGGCGACGCGGTCGACAAGCTGACCAGCGCGCTCAAGGCGCAGCGGGACGGCCTGGCCGGCAACTCCGACGACACCGAGAAGCTGCGGGTCGAACTCCGGGCGTACCGGGACATCCTGAACCGCCTGCTCGCGCTCTGATCCACCGCACCACACGAAGGGGAGCCCGTCGGGCTCCCCTTCGGCGTTAGCGTCTTGGTCATGCGCGCCGACCGTCTGCTCTCGCTTCTGCTGCTGTTGCAGACGCGAGGGCGAATGACGGCGCAAGGGCTCGCGGACGAGCTGGAGGTCTCGGTCCGCACGGTCTACCGCGACATCGAGTCACTCGGTGCGGCCGGGGTGCCGGTGTACGCGGACCGCGGGCCGGCCGGCGGCTACCAGCTGCTGGACGGCTACCGGACCCGGCTCACCGGGCTCACGACGGACGAGGCCGGCACGATCTTCCTGGCCGGCATGCCCGGTCCCGCGGCCGAGCTGGGGCTGGGTTCGGTGCTGGCGGCGGCTCAGCTCAAGCTCCGGGCGTCGCTGCCGGGCGAACTGGCCGACCGGGCCGACCGCGTACGCGAGAGATTCCACCTCGACGCGCCCGGCTGGTTCCGGGCCGACGAGCCGGTCCCGTACCTCTCGACCGTCGCCGACGCGGTGTGGAGCGGCCGCCGGATCGAGGTGCGCTACCGCCGCTGGAAAGCCCCGCGCGAGGTGACCCGGACGCTGAACCCGCTGGGCGTGGTGCTGAAGGCGGGCCGCTGGTATCTGGTGGCGGCGACGGCGACCCGCACGACCGCCTACCGGGTGTCGAACATCCTGGACGCGGAGCTGCTGGACGAGCCGGCGGCCCGGCCCGAGGGTTTCGAGCTGGCCGCGTTCTGGGCCGAGTGGACCGAGAGGTACGAGCAGGGCGTCTACACCGGCACGGCCACCGTGCGTATGACAGCGGCGGCCCTCGACCGGATGGCGTTCATCTTCCCGCCGGAGATGTCCAGGGTGGCTCGAGCCGAGGCCGGCGAACCCGACGAGACGGGCCGCCTGATCACCCGGGTGCCGATCGAATCAATCCGCCACGGTCACATCGAGCTGCTGAAGCTGGGCGCCGACGCCGAGGTCCTGGACCCGCCGGAACTGCGAGCCGTCTTCACCGAAACCGCCCGAGCCCTGGCCGCGACCTACCTGCCACCGCCCGAGTCACCCCAGGGCGCGGCCCGACGTTCGTAGGGGCCTGTTTCGTAGCTGGGCCGGGGATGCGGCGCAACAGACACCTAGCTGTCTTCGGACGAGATGTGGACGCCGACACTGCCGGTGAGTGGCGTCGGGTCGTCGTCGTCCGTCCCGTCGTTGTCGGCCGGGTCGGTGGTGTCGGCCGGGTCGGCCGGGTCGGTGGTCTCGTCGTCGACCGGCGGCTTGGTGGCCTCGGTCGGGTCGGGGACCGGCACGGTGGTGGACTCGGGCGGAGCGGTGGTGCCGGGGTCGGCCGGGGTCGTCGGGTCGGTGGTGGTCGGCGAGGTCGTGGCGGCCGAAGGCTTCGTGCTCGTGCTGGGCGACGGCTTGGCCTCGGGCGACGTGGTCAGCGGGATGACGTTGCCGCGTGGGGCGGGGTCGAGGCTGCTGTCACTCGATTCCGCACCGGCGCCCGTTCCCCCCAGCAGCTGCCCGGCCTTTTCCGCGCCCTGCTCGTTGACCCCGGCGGGCGGACGTGCCGGCCCCGGCTGCGGAGACGGCCCGAGCTGGACGCCCATCCACAGTGCAGGCCCGAGCCCGACCGCGATGATCGCTCCGAAGAGCGCCAACGGTCCCCGCTCCATGTCTGGCCTCCCCTGCCTCGATGGGATCATCCCGCCGGTCCAGGCACTTTCCTACCCGTTATCGGAAGCGATAAAGCGAACCTTCCGCAAGCTTATTGTTACTTGACGTGACAGTTCGTTCACCGTTCAGTCACCCATGCGACCCGTTCTGCCCGGTAGCACGCGCCGTCCCCTTAGGAAGTTCACCGAGCGTGCTGCCCCTTTATGCGCAATCTGCAACCGCATCCTCACGCAAGATCCGCCCCGCAGTCCCCCAGGCGTGCTGATCAGCCCTCCTGCCTGCAAAGACCCACAGGGGTACGCCTTCCGGACGGCAGGGTTCTCCCGACGAAAATTGACGTGGCCGAAATGAGCTGTAACCGAACTGGGAAGTGACAGCCGTCGGTGATCGCCCGGCTCAGCGTCACCATCCGGTGAGCAACGACACGGTCAAGCGAACACAGGAGAATGGCCGTCATCACGAAAAGCCTGGGCAACCGTTTCGCCGGAGCGTCTTCGGCCAGCTCGGCCAGTCCTGTGTGGACCTCAGCTCAGCCGCGGTCTCGTCCGCACCTGTGAACGGCCGACGTCGAGAACGCCGAAGTCAGGCGGCCCGGTGAGCGGAATGAAGGCCGGCGGCTCAGCGAGTTCGAGTCAGGAAGGCTACGGCGTCGTCCAGGGCGGCCCAGCCGCCAGGGAGTTCCTCGCTGTCGAGGGTGGTGCGGACGTTCAGGGTGCCGCCGTCGCGGAGGCTGATCGCCCAGGAACGGCGGCCGTTGCGTGTGGCTGAGGCAGTGGCCACGTCGGCGAAGGGCACGAAGCGGCTGCCCGCGGTGGGGTCGGCCGGTCGTGGTGCGGCGGTCGCGGCATTTGTTGTCGCGGGATCGGCCGAGGCGGGATGTGGAGCAGCCGAAGCCGCGGATGCGCCGAGCGGCGAGACCGGGGACGCACCCGCATCGGCCACGGCCGGGCCGTCACCAGCAGGGGCGGCGGTGGCTGCTGCCTGCGGTGCGCCGGCCGGAGGCGGCTGCTGGGGAATCGGTGAATCCGGCGCCGGGGTGCCGTTGGGAAGGACACCGTCGGCGGCCAGGCGGGTCAGGCGGCGCTTGGCCTCGTGATGACGGGAGCGGGGCAGGCCGGGGACCAGGAACAGGCCGGTCTCGAGGACGAGGAGGTCGGTGCGGGCGCCGTCGACCTGGACGCCGACCACGCCGCCCAGCACGGGGACGCGGGCGGAAAGGTGGCGGGCCGTGTCGGTGGCCGCGTTCAGGTCGATGCCGACGGCGGTCAGCCACTCGCGAACCTGGGTGACGGTGGCGGGGTCGCCGGCCATCTCGGCCGGGGCCTGGAGTTCGAGGTAGGAGCCGTCGATCGCGACCAGCTCGGCCGTGCCCGTCCAGCTGTGGCGCCAGCGGGCCACGCCGCTGCGCAGGGCGGCCAGGGCGAGCAGCAGGGCGATGAGGTCGGTGATGCGGCCCGTCACCTCGTCTGGCGGCAGGTCACCGAAGACGGTCTCGGCGATCTTGCGCAGGCGGCCGTCGGCCGACAGGTCGAGGACCTCGGCGGCACTGGTCACGGGGGCGCCCGCCGCGCGAGACAGGGCGCGCAGGGAGGCGTCGGCCTCGCGTTCCATCTCGGCGACGCGGGCCACGTCGAAGAACTCGTCCCAGCTGACGACGGCGCGGCCGCCGACCGGGAACGCGACCGCCTGCAACGCCCGGCCCAGACCGGGCAGGTCGGGCACCAGATCGCCGGCCGGCTTCTCGGCGGCCTCGGGGCCCTCGGGCGTGAGTGCGGACAGCGCGGCCAGGCGGGTCGCCAGTGGCGGGTGCGGATCCCACTCACCGGGCGGCTCGGGCTCATGTGAGCGCAGGGCGGGCATGTCGTCGCTGCGGGCGGCGAGCACGCGCAGGAAACCACCGAAGACGTCGTCGGGGATGAGGCCGGTCTGCCAGCCGGGGCTGACATATTCGGCGTGGAAGAGCTGCTGCATGCCCTCGAGCGCGGGGCGGTCGCGCAGCACCGCGGCGGCGGCCCGGGGGCCGGCGAAGGAGGCGGCCACGCGGTCGGCGGCCAGCTCTTGAGCATGGCTGAACGGGGTGTCGGCGCGCAGGTAGAACCGCGCCCACGCGCGCAGCAGGGGGCCGGCGGGACTGCGGCGCGGGATGCGCGGGACGATGCGCCCCAGGGCGACCCGGCCGCGGCGGGCGAGCGGGGCGAAACGGCCGCCGAGCGCGGGTGATCCGTGCGCCAGCTCGTGGACGACGGCCGCCCGCAGGCGCGAGTCGTCCCACGCCTGCAGCAGCGGCAGCCCGAGGTGGAGCTCGCGGCGGCCGCCCAGCAGGCCGCCGAGGCGCAGCGGCTGGAAGAGCGCGACCGTGGCGCCGGCGACGACGGTGACGCCGTCGGGCGGCTTCACCCCGGCCGCGACGGACGCGTCGTCGAGCATCGCCCAGAGAGCGGGCGCGTGCTGACGCAGCACCGGCACGCCGGCCGGAGTGGACCGGCGCAGGCGCAGGGCTCGCACGGTGGCCCACCACAACAGCCCGGCCACGGCGATGACCAGCGGCACGGCGACCCCGAGAGCCAGCGACCCGGGCAGCGGCTGCAGGATCAGCAGCACGACCAGCAGCACCACGCCGACCTGAAGCCAGGCGAGAGCCAGGAAGCCGAGCAGCATCGCGGCCGACCGCCCGGCCGACCCGGCGAGCGCCGTCTGCGACGAGCCGCCGGAATCACCGGCCGCGGGCTCGGACGGGCCGGCGGCAGGACCGGGCACGCTCGGATCCTCGTACGTCTGGGAACCTGACGCCCCCGCACTCGGTCGCACCACTGCCTCCGGCCTCTCGTGGACCACTCGAACGCGCCCAAGACTAGGGCCGCCCTCCGACAGAAACCCCAGACGGACAGTCCGCCGAGGGGAAAAGATAAGGAAGATTTTCGAGCCGGTTTCGCGGCGTCACCGAAGGGGATACGGACTGCCATGGCGTTTGCAGACCAGACCTTGCCGTTCGCGGCCAAAGGGTACGCATGGCTCCCCGACCTGCGTCGCCGGAGTCACGGCCGTCCGGTCCCGATGCGGTTCGGCGGGCAGCGCGCAGTGGCAGTCAGCGGTCCCGATGCCGCCCGCTTCTTCTATGGCGAGGACAACCTCGAACGGCACGACGCCCTGCCCGCCCCGGTGGTCGACACACTGTTCGGAAGGGGTGTGCACACCCTCGACGACCAGGCGCACAAGGCCCGCAAGGCGCTGTTCGTGGCGCTGCTGATGCACCAGGACGGCATCGACACGCTCGCCGCCCTGACCGGCAAGATCTTCGACGAGGCGGCCGACGGCTGGCGCGGCGGCAAGCCGGTGTCGCTGTTCGACGGGACGGCGAAGGTGCTCGCGGACGCGGTGTCGCGCTGGACCGGCGTACCGGAGAACGCATTTGACCTGGACGCTCTGACGGCCGACCTGCTGGCGATGGTGGACGGTTTCGCGACGCTGGGTCCGCGTCACGTGCGGGCCCGCGTGGCGCGAGTGCGCCTCGAACGCAGGTTCGCCGAGATCATCGAGGCCGCGCGGCGGCAGGAGCCCACGGACACGGCGGTGTCCCGGACGGCGCACCACCGCGAGGACGGCCACCTGCTCGACGCCGGCACGGCCGCGGTCGAACTGATCAACATCATCCGCCCCACCACGGCGGTGACGTGGTTCGTGGCCTTCGCCGGGCACGCGCTCGACCGGTGGCCGGGCACCCGCGCCCGGCTGCGCGCCGGCGACGACGAATACACCCTGGCCTTCGTGCACGAGTTGCGCCGGTTCTATCCGTTCGCGCCCTTCCTGGGCGCCCGGGCCCGCCACGACCTGACCTTCCAGCACACGAGCATTCCGGCGGGAGCGCTCGTGCTGCTCGACATCTACGGCCAGCACCACGACCAGCGGGTCTGGCCCGACCCGTACGAGTTCCGGCCCGAACGCTTCCTCGGCCGCCGGGTCGGCGCGTTCGAGCTGATCCCGCAGGGCGGCGGCGACCCGCGTACGGGCCACCGCTGCCCCGGCGAGAAGATCACTGTGGCCGTTCTCGGCACGCTGGTGCAGCGGCTGGCCAGGCTCGACTACTACCTGCCGCCGCAGAACACCGCCATCGACCTGAGCCGGGTGCCGGCCCGCGTGCGCAGCGGCCCCCGGATCGTGCTGTCTTGAGGAAACCTAGCTCCAGTCGATCTCGGGCGAGCGGTGGTAGTTGATGCCCTGGGCCTCGAAGCGCGGCCCGAACCGGGCCAGCCGGTCGCGGAAGGACGACCAGTCCCGGGCAGCCCGCGGCGTCCAGCCGATCTCGGCGATCGCGAGCAGCCGCGGGAACACCATGAACTCGACGTCGGCCAGGCTGCGCAGGGTCTCGGACCACAGCGGCGCCTCGACGCCGAGCAGCGACTGCTCACCCACGCCGGGCAGGCGGTCGGCGGGCTCCCAGTCGTAGGACCGCTCGACGCTGACCAGGCCGGCCCAGTCGAGGCCGAGCGGGGTCGACTCGTCGTACTTCATGTCGAGGTAGCTGCGGTCGGCCGGTGACATGATCACCTGGTGGCCGGCCGCGGCGGCCCGGGCCACGCCGTCGTCGGCCGGCTCGATCCGCCAGTACTGCGGGATCGCGGTGGCCGGCAGGTCGACGGCGGCCATCTCGTGCCAGCCGATCGCGCGCTTGCCGTACCGGCCGGGCATGGGCAGCACCCGGGTCATGAAGGTCCGGTAGTCCTCGGCGGTGGTGCTGAGCGCCTCGTCGCCGCCGATGTGCAGGTAGGGGCCGGGGGTCAGCGCGGCGACGGTACGGATGACGTCCTCGACGAACGCGTACGTCTCCTCCTTGCCGGCGCACAGCGAGCTGTAGCCCACCTCGGGGTCGGTGCGCGGCTGGACGGGTTCGCCGTCGCAGGTCAGCTCGGGGTACGCCACCTGGGCCGCGTTGACGTGGCCGGGCAGGTCGATCTCGGGGACGACGGTGATGTGCCGGGTGGCGGCGTACGCGACCAGATCGGCGTACTCCTGGGCCGTCAGGAACCCCGGCCCGGCGCCGTCGATGCCGGTGCCCTCGCCCCCGCTGACCTCGGTGAGGCGCGGCCAGCCCTCGATCTCCAGTCGCCAGCCCTGGTCGTCGGTGAGGTGCAGGTGCAGGTGGTTGATCTTGAATTGCGCGATCGTGTCGATGTAGGACCGGATGTCGGCCGGCTGGAAGAAGTGCCGCGCCAGGTCGAGCATCGTGCCGCGGTAGGCGAAGCGCGGCGCGTCCTCGATGTGGCCCCCGGGCAGGACGGCCTCACCCTTCAGGGGCAGCAGCTGCCGCAGCGTCTGCAGGCCGGCGAAGAGTCCCTGCTCGGTGGGAGCGCCCAGGGTCACGCCGTCGGCGGTGATCGCCAGCCGGTAGGACTCGGGCGACCGCGCCTCGTCCGGTACGTCGTCGACCTCGAGCCGGATGGCCCCACCGGCCGCCCGCGGGACCGGGAACCCGGTCACCTCGCGCAGCAGGTCGGCCAGCTCGTCGGCCACGGCGGCGGCGGCCGCGGCGCCACTCACCGACACGTCGGCCGGGACGCGGAAGTCGGCGGCGGGGTCGGGCCGGACCGAAGCCGGCAGCGGAATGACGTCGCCGAGGTGTTTCATCGTGGGAGCGTGCACGGGGCAAACAATAAACTGTCTTTCCATGTCGATCACGACCCGTCGCGCCGAACTTGCCGACACCGAACTGCTGCACGATCTGGCCGAACGTACCTTCGGGCTGGCCTGCCCGCCCGGCACCCGGCAATCCGACATCGACGACTTCGTCGCCACCCACCTCTCCGCGGCGAGCTTCCGCGGCTACCTCGCCGATCCGCAGCGGGTGCTGCTGCTGGTGCTCGGCGACGGGGTGCCGCTGGGCTATTCGATGCTGGTCGGCGGCCCGATCAAGGACCCCGACGTGGCCGCCGTGGTGGACGGGAACGTCAGCATCGAGCTGAGCAAGTTCTATCTGGCGCCGGAACGGCATGGTTCGGGAGCCGCCGCGACGTTGATGGAGGCCACGCTGGCTTCAGCGGCGTCCGCCGGGGCCGCGTTCTGCTGGCTGGGCGTGAACCAGCAGAACGTGCGGGCCGGCAAGTTCTATGCCAAGCACGGCTTCGAGGTGATCGGCGTGAAACGCTTCCTGGTCGGCACGGAGTGGCACGACGACCACATCCGCCGCCGCCCGTTGCCCTAGCTCTTCCGCGCCGGGCTTTCCGCGCCGGGCTTTCCGCGCCTAGCCCTTCTACGCCGGCTTTCTGCGCTCAGCCCTTGTGCGCCGGGTTGATGTCGACCCAGTCGACGAACTTGCCGGTGCGATTGTCGCCGGAGGAACGGCCACGCACCCGGCGGTTGAGCCACGGGAGCACGTGCTCGCGGTAGTAGCGGGCCTCGGCCAGCACGCGGCGGCTCTCGTTGGGGCTGGGGTCGATCACGTGGGCTGCCCCCTCGTAGCCCAGCGCGCCCAGGACCAGGCCGGCCACCCGGCGGTGGCCGGCCGCGTTGAGGTGCAGGCGGTCGGACGACCAGTAGCCGGCCCGGCGGATCTCGGCGTCGTGGAAGACGTCGACGAACGTGATGTCGTAGCGCTTGGCCAGGTCGATGGCCGACTGGGTGAGCGCCTCGCCCTTGCGGCGCATCATGGCGCCCAGCGGCAGCCGCTCGGACGGGTCACCCCCGCTGAGCAGCACCATGCGCACGCCGGCTTCGAGGCAGCGCTGGATCGCCCGCTCGGTGAGTTCGGTCAGCCGCAGCATGTCACCGCCGGGGCGCAGCATGTCGTTGCCGCCGCCGTTGAGCGTGAGGATCGTGGGCGGCGGGGAGAGGGCCAGGGCGGCCGGCAGTTGCTCGTTGACGATCGGTTCGAGCAGCCGCCCGCGGATGGCGAGGTTGGCGTACTGCACCGTCTCGCCCTTGCCGGCCGCGAGCCCGGCGGCCACCAGATCGGTCCACCCGCGCACCGAGCCGTCGGGCAACTCGTCGCCGACGCCTTCGGTGAAGCTGTCGCCGATCGCCACGTACCTCGTCGTCACCGTGATCTTGCCCCCGTCGTTCTCACTGGCACCCTCGGCGCAGGCTAACGGACCGGGGACGAGACCGGCCCGCTTCCGCGACCAGTGTCATACCGGTCCGCGTTCCGCTGCGCGGCCGCATTCCCCTCGCCCGCCGCTCAACCGACCAGCGGCCGCACTTCTTCGGCGACCCAGCGCACATAGGCCTCCGGGTCTTCGCCGGCCACGGTCTGCAGGATCACCTTGCTCGCGCCCGCGGCGGCGAACTCGGCCACCCCGGCCGCGATCTCGGCCGGGGTTCCCCACAGGCCGGGCCAGTCGGCCTTGTATTTCTCCATGTCGGCCAGCAGCTTGGCCTCGGCGCCGGGGCCGGTCATGGCAGGCACGAAGACCGTGAGCTGAGCGTCGGTGACCACCTGGGCCACCTCGGCGACCTTGGCCGGGGACGTGCCGCCGGCGAGCACGACCGCGTCGCCCACCTCACCGGCCAGGGCGATCGTCTTGGGCCCGCCGGCCGCCACCGAGAGCAGCGGCGGCACCTCGGGCGGCCAGTCGAGCCGGACGTTGTCGAGCGTGACGTACTTGCCGGCGACCGTGACCGACTCGCCCTGCAGCAGGGCGCGCAGCGCCGTCGAATACTCCCTGAGCAGCGTGAGGGGCGACGCGGCGCGGGCGCCGACCTGGCCCATCCATTCCTGGACGCCGTGGCCGATGCCGGGCAGCGCGCGGTCGCCGAACATGCGGCCGAGCGTGGCCAGTTCCATCGCCAGCGAGGCGACGTTGCGGAACGGGACCGGCATGATGCCGATGCCGACGCGCAGATTCTGCGTCCAGGCCAGGGCGGCGGTGGCCGCGGTGAGGCCGCCGTTGAGGAAGCAGTCTTCCCAGATCCACAGCTCTTCCAGGCCGGCCTGGTCGGCAGCCTGGGCGACGGAGCGCAGAGTCTCGGGCGGGTTCGATGGCAGGAAGATCGCACCGATCGTGGTCATGGGCCGATTCTGCCCGCCACCCCCGACATTTTCCGGCGGTGCCGAACGCCCGACGGAAATTCATTCAGTCTTATATAAGCACCGGCTTAGATTGGCGCGAAAAGTGTCGGAGGGGGCCGGTAGCTTTCTCCGTGCGGATCGGCGCCACGGGGGCGCCGATCCGTCCATACAGGTCAGTGGATCAGGCGGCGCCCCGGCGCAGGGTGTCGGCCGTCTCCAGCGCACGGTCGCGCAGCTCGGGTGGCGACTCGATGGTGAACGGAACCGCCAGCACCCCGAGCACCATGACCGGCCAGCCGAGGTCGTCGATGCTCATGCGCATGCGGCACGACTCGCCGGTCAGCGCCTCCGTCGTGCCGTAGTGGCCGATCAGGGCGCGCACCGTGTCGGCGCCGGTCTCGAACACGACCGAGACGTCGTACCGGGCGGGAATCTGCGACATGCGCGAGCGCAACCAGGCCGCCGGGTCGCCGCCCGGGATCTCGCGCGGGCGGAAACGGGCGCCGGTCAGCGCCGGTGAGCTCAACCGGTCGACGCGGAAGCTGCGCCAGTCGCCGCGGTCGAGGTCCCAGGCGACCAGATACCAGCGCCGGCCGAGCGGCACCAGCCGGTGCGGCTCGACGAACCGGGCGGCGGTCCCGCCGTCGCGCGGGGTGTAGTCGAAGCGCAGCCTCTCCTCGCCCCGGCAGGCCAGGGCGATCGTGGTCAGCACGCCCGCGTCGAGAGTGGGCCCGCCACCGAGGACGCCGGGCGTGGTCACCTCGCGCAGCGCATCGATGCGACGCCGCAGGCGGGGCGGCAGCAGTTGGATGACCTTGGCCAGGGCTCGTACGGAAGTCTCCTCGAACCCGGCCACCGCCCCCGCCGCCGCCGTCCGCAGCCCGATGGCGATCGCGACCGCCTCGTCGTCGTCGAGCAGCAGGGGCGGCACGGCCGCGCCCGCCTGCAGTTGATAGCCGCCGGCCACCCCGCGGCTCGCGTCGACCGGATAGCCCAGGTCGCGCAGCCGGTCGACGTCGCGGCGCAGCGTGCGGGGGCTGACCTCGAGCCGGCCGGCGAGCTCGGACCCCGGCCAGTAGCGGTGGGTCTGCAGCAACGACAGCAGTCGCAGCATCCGGGCACTCGTGTTCGCCATGAATCCAGACTCCGCCACATTGAGGTCAGAAAGTGTCCGCAAGCCACCCTAGCGTCGTACTCATGATTGAGACACGAGGGTTGACCAAGCACTTCAAGGACGTGCGCGCCGTCGACGGCATCGACCTCTCCGTCGCGCCGGGCGAACTCGTCGCACTGCTCGGCCCCAACGGCGCCGGCAAGTCGACGACGTTGCGCATGCTGACGACGCTGATCCCGCCGACCGCGGGAACAGCCCGGGTGGCCGGCTTCGACGTGGTGCGGCAACAGCGTGAGGTGCGCCTGCGGATCGGCTACATCGGGCAGGGCAACGGCGCCGGGCACAGCCAGCGCGGCCGGGACGAACTGATCAGTCAGGGCCGGGCGTACGGGCTGGGCGTGCGCGACGCCCGGAACCGGGCGGACACCCTGATCGAATCACTGGGGCTGGCCGAGGTGGCCGACCGCCGCGTCTCGACCCTTTCGGGGGGCCAGCGCCGGCGTCTGGACATCGCGATGGGCCTGATCCACTCGCCCGAACTGCTCTTCCTGGACGAGCCGTCGACCGGCCTCGACCCGCAGAACCGGGCCAACCTGCAGGAGCACATCCTCGCGCTACGCGCCCGGCACGAGGCGACGATCGTGCTGACCACCCACTACCTCGACGAGGCCGACTCGATGGCGGAGCGGGTGATCGTGATCGACCACGGGCGGATCATCGCGGACGACAGCCCGGCCCGGCTCAAGGCCGAGCATGTCGGCGATCACATCACCCTCGGGTTCGACCACGAGACCGACGCCGCCGCGGCCGCCTCGGCGGTGGCCGCGCTGCACCCCGAACGCCGGGGCGCCCGGCTCGTCATCGCCGCCCAGGGCGCGCCCCGGCGCGTACCGGGAATCCTCGACGACCTGCGAGCCGCCGGCCATCCCGCCGCCGAGGTCGAGGTGACCCGCCCGACCCTCGACGACGTCTTCCTGAAGCTCACCGGTCGCAGCCTGCGCGAGGGCGGCGCCGCCCAGGAGCCCGCCGACACCGCCGGCGAACTCGTGCAGGTCTGAGCCGTGACCACGCTGATCACCGATTCCCGCACCGTCTTCAGCCGCGAACTCCGCCCGCTGCTGCGCGACCCGTTCACGATCATCTTCTCGATGGTGCAGCCGCTCGTCTTCCTGGGCCTGTTCGCCCCGCTGCTGCCGGACAACTCCCTGCAGTGGTTCGTGCCCGGGATCATCGTCATGTCGTGCCTGTTCGCGTGCTCGATGACCGGGTCGAACCTGCTCTTCGAGATCCAGACCGGCTCGCACGAACGGATGCTGGTCACTCCCCTGCGCCGACCGGCCCTGCTGATCGGGCGCGCGCTCAAGGAGATCGTTCCGATGTTCGCGCAAGCTGCCCTGATTGTGGCCGTCTGCGTGCCGTTCGGGTTCCGCTTCGAGTTCGCGGGCGCGGTGCTCGGGCTGCTCATCCTGGCGGCCTTCTGCATCGGGCTCGGCGCTCTCTCGTACACCTTGGCCCTGGCCTCGAAGAACCAGGAATGGCTGTTCTGGACCGTGCAGCAGACCCTGCTCTTCCCCCTGCTGTTGCTGGCCGGAGTGCTGCTGCCGATCGAGAACGGCCCGGGCTGGCTGCAGGCGCTGGCCAAGGGAAATCCGTTGAGCTATGTGGTGGACGCCGAACGGGCACTGTTCAACGGTGAGATCTTCACCTCGGCCACCCTCAGCGGGCTGATCGCCGCGACCGCCGTATCGGCACTCGGCCTGTGGGCCGGCGTGCGTGCCATGCGCCGGTCCGACTGAGTCGCTGACTACCGCTACCGTCGGCTGGTGTTCAAGCTCCTGGGCCGGCTCGTCGAAGGTATCGCCCCACGCGCCACGGGCCCCGACCTCGAAGCGCGGCGCCACAATCCGGATGCCGTGGTCGATTGCGCTGTCTATCAGGGCGGGCGGCGCAAACCCGGCGCTGTCCACTACGCCTCGGCGCACCGGCGCCGGGGCGAGTTCCTCTGGCTGGGGCTGCACGAGCCCGACCTGGTGACGATGCGCACGGTCGCCGAGACGTTCGGCCTGCACGAGCTGATCGTCGAGCAGACGACTGAGGGCGGGCACCGGCCGCTGGTCGAGACGATCGGCGACGTGACGCGGCTGGTGCTGCGGACAGCCCGGTACGTCGAGCACGACACCTTGACGGCGACCAGTGAGGTGGTCGACACCGGCGACGTGACCCTGCTGATCGGATCGTGGTTTGTCATCACCGTGCGTCACGGCGCGCCGGGCGCCCTGTGGCCGGTGCGGCAGGAGATGCAGAAGCGACCGGAGCTGTTGCGGGCCGGCCCGTGGGCCGTCGCGTACGCGGTGGCGAACCGGTTGGTCGACGACTATCTGGACGTCTCGACCGAGATCGAGCACGACCTGGAGCGTCTGGAGGAGGAGACCTTCGCCACCGGCCGCTCGGCCGACGTGGCGCACTTCTACCAGCTCAAACGCGAGATGGTCGAGCTCAAGCGCGCCGTCCTGCCCCTGCAGGAACCACTGACCCGGGTGCTGGAGCTGACCGCGGCGCCATCCACTCTGCGGCCCTACTTCGAGGACGTGCGGGGACACCTGGCCCGGGCCGCCGACCGGGTGGCCGGCTTCGACGACCTGCTCAACTCGGTGCTGCAGGCACGGCTCACGCAGGTCACTATCGAGCAGAACAACGACATGCGCATGATCGCCGCCTGGGCGGGCATCGCGGCCGTCGCGACCGTCGGCACCGGAATTTACGGGATGAACTTCACAAATATGCCCGGTATCGACTCCCGGTACGGGTTCTCGGCGACGATTGTGATAGTTGTTCTCGTCTGTAGCGGCCTCTTCTGGCGTTTCAAACGAGCGGGTTGGTTGTGATGATCCACGTCACCGCGAGTGACCGGATGATTCATCTGGGACTTCAGGCGTACCAAGTATCGACCGAACGGCCACTCCGATCCGCCGCTTCACTGATCGTCCATACCGGACAGTACGCAAAGGGTCGGCCGCTCTCCCGTAGCACTCGAAACCGGCGAGTAACTACCCTTTCATCGTCGTTCCGTGGGGAGGCTGTGTGACCGCGACCGAGGTCAGAGTGCCGCAAGGCTCGGTGCCGAAGCCGGCCAAACGCCGCAGCAGCATCATTACCGCCCTCAAGGGGCACGTCGATCTGTTCCTGAACGCCGGGTCGCTGATCGCGACGACGGCGATCACGTCGCTGTTCGGCTTCGCCTTCTGGTGGGTCGCCGCCCGCTCGGCGTCGCCCGAGGCGGTCGGCCAGGCGTCGGCCGCGGTGTCGGCGATGACATTGATCGGCACCATCGGCATGTTCGGCATGGGCACCATGCTGATCTCCGACCTGTCGCAGCTGCGCGGTCCCAAGTGGGAACTGATCACGACCTGTCTGCTCGTGGCCGGCAGCGCCGCCACGGTCGGCGGCATCGTCTACGTGGTCGTCGCCCAGCTGTGGATCCCGGGCCTGCAGGCGGCGCTGGGTGGCACGTTCGGCACCGTCCTGCTGGTCGTCGGCATCGCGCTCAACTCGGTCACGCTGGTGCTCGACGAGGCCCTGGTCGGCCTGCTCAAGGGCCCGCTCCAGCTGATGCGCAACGCCTGGTTCTCGGTGATCAAGCTGGTGCTGCTGGGCGGTCTGGCCCTCGCGCCGATCACCCTGACCGGCAACGAGCTGCTGCTCACCTGGGTCGCCGGCATCGTGCTGTCGACCGCCATCCTCAGCGTCGCCCTGCGCCGCCGCCGCATCATCGACTCCGCCCGCCCCCGGCTCTCGCTGCTCAAGGGCCGCGGCAAGTCGACCTTCGACCACAACCTGCTCAACCTGGCGACGTACCTGCCGCGCGCGGCGCTCCCGCTGGTCGTCACGGCGGTGCTGTCGGCCGAGGCCAACGCGTCGTTCTACACCGCCTTCATGGTGCTGTCGTTCCTGGCCATGGTGCCCGGCAACGTGGCGCTCACGCTGTTCGCGGTGGCCAGCGGCGACAAGCGTGCGCTGACCTCCAAGGTCCGGGTCGGCCTGATGATCTGCCTCGGTGGCGGCGTGCCGGCCGCCGCGCTGGTGTTCTTCCTGGCCAACCCGATCATGTCCGTCTTCGGCGCGCAGTACGCCGAGACGGCCGGTGACGCGCTGCGCCTGCTCGCGCTGACCTACGTGCCGTTCGTCTTCCTGCACTTCTTCATGGCGATCTCCCGCGTGCAGGACAGGGTGCGCGGCGCCGGCATCTTCTCGCTGTTCGCGGGTCTCGCCGAGCTGGGCGGCGCCTGGTACGGCGGCAGCACCGGCGGCCTGACCGACCTGGTGATGTGGGTCGCCATCGTGATGGGCGTCGAGACCGTGCTGGTCGCGCCGACCGTCCTGCGGGTCGTCTTCGGTGGCGGCAAGCGCCGGGGCGACAGCGCGAACACGACGACCATGACGCTGCACGAGCGGGCCTGGCTGCCGCTCGAATACATCCGGACCGTCGGCCCGCTGTACGGCGTGACCGTCGACGGCGTACGCCGGGCTCTGATCGGTCTGCACGCGGCCGACCCCAAGCACCGGGCCGTCTCGAAACTCGACCGCGTCGGCGCCCGCTGGGAACACATGGACGGGGCCGAGTTCGCCCAGTTCGTGCACCGCGCCGTGCAGGACTCCGGCGACTGGTCGCTCGACATGGACGGCATGACCCGCAAGCTCCAGGCCGAGCCGCGCGGCGTGCACCCGATCCGCATCCTCGTCGGGGCCGGCTACATCGCGATCAAGGTCTCCCACGCGTACGGCGACGCCGGACCGGTCAACTCGCTGGTGCACGAGCTGGTGCTCGCGGCCAGCCAGGGCCGGGCCGCGGTGATCCCGCCGCTCGAGCGCAACCGCATGGCGCTGCCCAAGGCCTGGTGGAAGCAGTTCGGCACCAAGCCGGCCCGGTGGAAAGAGGGCATCAGCTTCGCCCGCCCGCCGGAGCCCGAAGAGACCCGCATGCGCAAGTGGCAGCCCAATCTGACCGTGCGCTCGGCCCGCTCGGCCACGACGCTCAAGCTGATGCGTCAGTGGCGTGACGAGTACTCCCCGGGTGTCACCACGTCGGCCATCACGTTCGCGGCGTTCACCGCGGCGCTGCACCAGCTGGGCCTCAAGCCCGACACCGGCGGCGCGACGTTCCTGGCCGACGGCCGGCGCTTCCTCGACAAGGACACCCGGATCGACAGCAACTTCTGCATGGGGCCGTACCTCTCCCCGCAGAACATGATGGACCCGGCGTCGATCAACACGACGATCAAGAGCGAGCTGGCCACCGGCCGCATCCTCACGATGATGGTGCTGCGCGAGGGCAAGATCGCTCTGGACGGCGCGCCCGGCATGCCCGACCCGTACCCGTCGGAGCTCGCCATCCCGCCGCGGCCCCGCCTGACCTTCAGCAACCAGGGCCGGCACGACCTGCTCGGCGACCTGCCGTGGTCGGTCGGGCCGGAGTGGCGGGTCAACCTGAGCGTGCCCACGCTGAACAGCCCCGAGGGCGTCACGCTGACCACCAGCGAGATGAACGGCGTGCTCCACCTCGAGGCGACGTTCCACGCGTCCACCTTCGACCCCAACCTGATCTCGAAGGCGATGGAGATGGTCCTCACCGACCCATCGGCCCTGATCATGAACGCCCGGCGCGAGTCGGACGAGCAGACCCAGCTCCTCTCGCGCGTCTGACCCCAAGAAACGTCCGCGCCCGGCCAGTTCTGCTGGCCGGGCGACTTATGTCCGGCGTCAACCGCCGCTCGTGTCCGGCGGGTCTGGGCCGCCCTCGTTCATCCAGCGCCACGAAGGCGGCGCCCACTATGTTCCGGCACCTCGGTGCCGCTTGCCTCAGCCCCTCAGCTCCGCACGGGGGCATCAGGGTGGTGTCTCTCGACCGGGCCGGGCCGGCGCGTCGCGGCCTCGGCGGGCGTCAGCTGATCGTTGCCGTGGCCGCCCGGGTCGTGGCCGGCCTCAACCCGGGCTCTGCCCCGGCCGAGCGAGTCGCCGCGCGAACTCCCGGTCGCCGCGTGGTTGGTCTCGAGCTCGTCGTCGCCCAGGACCACGACCCGCACGTCACTGATGCCGTTTCATACGGGCCAGGGGCGCGCGCGTGCGGGTCCCGGCTCACCGACACAATCGGTGGTCCCGGGACCCGCGGCACGGGGGATGCGCTCTGCTTACGCGGCAGGCCTGGACGTGCTGGCCGACGGGCTCGGGCTCGCCGGGCGGCCGTGGTGGCCACCGTTCGGGCGACCGTCGTGGCCACCGTTCGGGCGACCGTCGTGGCCGGGGCGACCGTCGTTGCCGGGGCGACCGTCGTTGCCGGGGCGACCGTCGTTGCCGGGGCGACCGTCGTTGCCGGGGCGGCCCGGGCCGCTGTGGGGGCCGTTGTTGCGCAGCACCGGCAGCGCCAGCGCGAACGACTTGTACTGGGTGCGGTCGCGGCGACCGCACAGGTCGTACGAGATCGTGGCGCGCAGGCGGGCGACGCCGGCCCGGTTGTAGTCGGGGTTCACCTCGAAGGCGGTGAAGTCCGTGCGGCCCGGACGCAGCATGTCGCCCCGCGTGAAGGACGTGAAACGCTTGCGGCCCGGGTAGTCGACATCGACGTCACGGCCGCCGCCGACCCGCACCTCGACGTCGCAGATCGGGCGGTCCGTACGCCAGTAGATCTTGACCCAGCTGTCCGCGTTGGCCCGGACCGCGCCCAGCCAGTTCGAGACCGGCTGCGGCCCCCGGACGGGCGCCGCCGCAGCGGGCGCCGTCGCGGTCACGGTAGCCATGCCGACCGCCGCCGTGGCCATAGCCACGAACGCACCGATGCGCCGATTGTTCTTCATCGAAATTCCTCCAGTTACTGATGGTTGCCCGGCGAATGGCCGACCGACAAAACGGACACTATGCCCACGAGCCGGTCCCGCCGCGCCTTTCCCCCGCGTTTCTGGATGAATTCCTCTTTCTTGTACTAAATGTTTAGCCCGGATTGACCGAAAAGCTGAGGTTGTACCAACCCTTTGAAACCCGAACAAATGCTCGGAACGCTCGCAATAACAAGATCAAGAATTCGCACAAATACGCGGCGACCAGCGTTTATAGACATTCACAAGACCCCTTGCAACTCCCGGAGCCCGCACCTGACAGACCACCACCCCCGGCCCGAGCCGGCGGACGGCGCGGCGCAGCCGAACGACACGCCAGGGCAAGCGGCGTGGCACAGCGAGACCGGCACGGCCGGGCAGCGCGGGCGGCGCCTCGGGCACGAAGGGCATGTCGGGTCCGCACGTCGGGCACGAACAGCACGTGGGTGGGCGCGCGGAGGGAAGGGGGTGTTTTCGAGCGGTCTCGGCCTCGTCCGGCTCTTGGATGCAGCACGATGGAGGCGCTCGATCAGGATGGGGGGACTGTGATGTCGCTCAGTGGGGCGCACCGGGCGGCCTTTCGGCGGGAGGTGGCGCGGGAAGGGCGTGTCTTCTCGATCCGGGACCCGGAGGGGATGCCGGCGCCTGCGGGGGATGACGGGCGGCGGGCGGTTCCGTTCTGGTCCAAGGCGACCCGGGCCGGGCGGGTGGTGGATCAGGTGGCCGCCTACCGGGGGTTCGAGGTGCTGGCGGTCGACGTCGATGAATGGGCGCGGGGGTGGCTGCCGCGGCTCGAGCAGGACGGGATGCTGGTGGGGGTCAATTGGTCCGGGGCCCGGGCCACCGGCTACGACCTGGCTCCCGCGCAGGTGAGGCAATGGTTCGTGGAGGCGCCGTCCGAGGATGCCGAATTGGAACTGCCCGGGCGTGGTTGAGGTCGGCGCTTGCCCCTATGCTTGCGGCACAGCAACCAAAGGGGCCCCTGTGCGTAGCCTGCAGATTCTCGTCGTCGACGACGATGACGCCGACGCCCTCATGATCTCCGAGGCGTTGGAGAACGCGACAACGCACACCAGCGTCGACCGGGTGGCCGACGGGCGCGAGGCGCTGGACTATCTGCGCCGCGAGGGTGTCTACGCCAACGCGAGCCGGCCCGACCTGATTCTGCTCGACCTCAACATGCCGCGGATGGACGGGCGCGAGACGTTGGCCGCCATCAAGACCGACGATCGGCTCAAGGCCATCCCCGTGGTGATTCTGACTACCTCGGGCGCGGCGCCTGACATCGTCGCCAGCTATCAGCACCGGGCCAACGCGTACGTGACCAAGCCGTTCGGCCTGGACGAGTTCGAGGCGACCGTACGCCAGATCGACCGCTTCTATCGCGAGATCGCGACGCTGCCGGCCGACCGCGAAGCATAGGCCGCGCCACCTGAGGGTACTGCGGGAGCCATGACCAAGAACGAAGCTCCCGAGGACCTTGGCGCCCCGGTCGCCTACCTTGTGCTCAAGGACGGCACGCCCGTGTACGACGAGTCGGGCGCCCGCGCCGGTGAGGTCGAGCACGTGTTGGACGACGAGCAGTCGGACGTCTTTCACGGGCTGATCGTGAAGACGCCGGGGGGACACCGCTTCGCCCCGGCCGACAAGATCAGCGGCCTGTTCGAGCACGGCGTGATCCTGACCGTTCCCGGCGCCGACCTGCCCGAGCCGAGCGAGGACCCGGCCGCCCACAACGCGGACGAGGGCCTTCAGCACACGCTCAAGCGAGCGTGGAACTGGCTCATCCAGCCCCGCTAGCTCGGGCCGGGCGCGCGAAAGTCGACCCCGCCAGGCCGAGCGAGAGCGACCCGCCAGGGCTGGCATGGAAAAGCGACGCGCCGCGAGAATCCGCCGCGCGCCGCTCAGCAGCACGAGAAAACGTCAGCGCCGCGGCGTGCCACCCCAGCGCATCAGGGACGCGCCGACCGACATGCCGCCGCCGAAGCCGGCCATCAGCACGATGTCGCCGTCCTTGAGCGCGCCCTTGCGGGCCGCCTCGTCGAGCGTGACCGGCACCGACGCGCTGCCCACGTTGCCGTAGCGGTCGAGGGTCAGGTGGGTGGTGGCCTCGGTCAGGCCCGCCTTCTCGACCAGCTCGGCCAGCATGATGCCGTTGGCCTGGTGCGGCACGAAGTGGGTGACGTCTTCCACCGCGACGTCGGCCCGCTTGAGCAGGGCCTCGAGCGCGGGCGGGACGCCGATGTTGACGAAGTCGCGGACGCCGCGGCCGTTCATCTTGAAGTAGTGGTCGCCGTTGGCCACCGTCTCGGCCGACGCCGGCAGGCGGCTGCCGCCGCCGGGCACGTGGATGAGCTCGCTGGCCTCGCCCCGCGACACCAGTTCCATGTCGAGGAAGCCGTAGCCGTCGGCCACCGTGCCCACGACCGCCGCGCCCGCGCCGTCGCCGAAGAGCACGGCCGTGCGGCGGTCGCCGAAGTCGAGGATGCGCGAGTAGATGTCGGACGCGATCACCAGCACCTTGGCCGTCGGGTTCATCGACACCAGGCTGTTGGCGAGCGCCACGCCGAAGATGAAGCCGGCGCAGACGACGTTGATGTCGAAGCAGGCCGCCCCGTTGGCGCCGATCTTGTGCTGCACCAGAGTGGAGGTCGGCGGTTGCGGAGAGTCACCGGTGGACGTCGAAACGATGAGGTAGTCGATGTCGACGGCCTCGAGACCGGCATTGACCAGCGCCTCTCGCGCCGCCTCGGCCGCGAGGTCGGAGGCGGCCTCGTGCGGGGCCGCGAAACGACGGGCCTGGATCATCGTCTTCCGGCTGACCCACTCGGGGTCAGCGTCCGGCACGAGACGCACCAGGTCGTCGTTGGTGACCACCTCGGCCGGCAGGTACGAGCCGGTACCCAGGATGCCCACGCTCATTTCGCCCCCACTTTGATCGAACTCGCCCACTCCCTGAGGAAAGAGGCTATCCGGTTTAGGCTATGACAGTCAGACAAGATCGAGCGACCGGGCGGTGCCCGCCCATCAGCCGATCGGCCCACCCGTGAAGCCGCCGGAAACGGGTCGGTAACAAGTGGAGACCAAATACACCGCGGTCGTTCGCTGTGTCGAGGCAGAGGATACGCAGCGTCACCAGGGGCGTTGCATTTGCCGCCCGGAAAAGCGGTTTCACCATCTTCAGATAGTGAAATCCCGTGCGGGGCTCCTGAGACGCAAGAGGGGCCGGCCTCGGCGGCCGGCCCCTCTTTGTTAGATCCGTCTCAACGCGGCGAACGGTCCCGATCGCGGTAGGTCCAGGCGCCCGAGGCGAGGCTGCCCGGCGTGGGCGGAGGCGCCTGCTGCGGGATCCGGGCGGCGGCCTCTTCCCGGCGCTGTGCCAGGTAGGCGGACGCGGCGCGGTCCTCTGCGGTCGGGGCTGACATCAGGGCGTACGCGAGGCCGATGATGCCGAAGACGACGGCCACCCCGATGGGGACGATCATGCCGGCTGCGGTCGCGCCCGGAAGTTGAACGGTTGACGGGTCGGCGTCGACGGACATCGCGGTCATGCCGGTGAAGTGCATGCCGTTGACGGCGATACCCATCACGAGCGCGGCGGCGAAGACCACCAGCGGCCGGCGGACCGTGACAGCGAGCCAAAGCGCGACAGCGGCCGCGACCACCGCGATGCCGACCGAAAGGCCGACCCGGGTCATCGAGTACGACACATCGCCGTGCAGTTCCATGGCGGCCATGCCCGTGTAGTGCATCGCGGCGACGCCGAGACCGGCGACGACCCCACCGCTCACGATGCGAACATTCTGCGCACCCCTGCCCAGCAGGGCGATCGCCAGGCCGACGCCCACCGCGACCACCGCGATGATCGCGCTGGCGAGGGTGAGGCCGACGTCGTAGCGGATCGCGGTGCCGGTGACGCTGAAGCCCATCATCGCGACGAAGTGCATGCTCCAGATCGCGGTGCCGCCGATCGACACCGACGCCAGCGTGAGCCACCAGACGCGCTCGCCACGACCGGCGGCACTCCGGAACCGGATGGCGCACGTGAGCCCCAGCATCGAGCCCAGCACCGACAGGACGTAGCTGATGGTGGGCGTGATCCACCCATGGTCGAAGTGATGGATCTGCGCCATCGCGGTCTCCTTCTATGTCTCCCGCTCCGGTAGTGCATCCTGCATTGCCAGACGTGGATGCGGGCGGTTCGTGACCAAGTTGTGTCACGAACCGGCCGCTGAGCGTCATCGGCGTCAGCGGTTTGCCGAACGATTAGATCCCCGGCCAGCGATTTCGTGATCACCCGACGGTCTGCAGCCCGCTGTCCGAACAGACATTCGCCATGTCCGAGGCGGCAGCTCCGACCGCTGCGACTGCATCCGGTTCGGTGTCTTTCCCCGCGGCGGCCAAGGCTGAGGCGTACGCAACGGCGAGGCGCTCGGCCGCGTCGGCGACCGGGGCGTCCGCGGTGGCGCTCGCCCCGGCGATCCCGTCCACGACGCCGGGCGTCATGAGTGACGAGTCGGCTATCGCCTCGGCCAATGCGGCACAGGCGAGCGTGCCGGGCGGATCATCCACGGGTGGGGGCGACGCCGAGGCAGGCGGGGCCACGCTCGGCGATGGGGGCGGGGCCGGCTTCTCTTCCACGCCGCTGCACCCCGCCAAAAGCATAAATACCAGAATTAAACGTACGAATTGTGACACTTGGTCAGGCTAGGCGGGCCTCACCTCGTACGGAAGCAAAAGGCCCGGTCGTCGCCGACCGGGCCCCGCATTGCTCAGGTGTTGGACCGCTCAGAGGTAGGAGCCCTTCTTGTACTCGGCCCAGCTCATGTTCCAGTCGGTCCAGCCGTTGCCGTTCTTCAGCTTCTCTTCCGTGCCCGTGACCGTGATCGGGTCGCCCATGAGGGTGCGGTCGAAGAGCCAGGCGCCCATCTTCTCGGAGACGTTGACGCAGCCGTGCGAGACGTTGACCTTGCCCTGCTTGCCTTCGGACCACGGTGCGGCGTGGATGAACTGGCCGCTCCACGTGATGCGCTGGGCGAAGTCGATCGGGGTCTTGTAGCCCTCGCCGGGCGGCAGCTCGTCCGTCGTGTCGAAGATCGTGTGCTTCTTCTTCTCGATGACGACCATCGTGCCGCTGGAGGACGGGGTGCTCTTCTTGCCCAGGCTGACCGGGATGGTCTTGATGACCTTGCCGTTCTGCTTGACCGTCATCTGCTTCGACTTGTTCGAGACCGTCATGATGAACTCGCGAGCGATCTTGAGATCGACGGTGAGGTCGGACCGGCCGTAGTAGCCGTTGCCCAGCGGGACGCCGGCCAGCGCCACCTTGTAGAAGACCTTCGAGTTGGCCTTCCAGTAGACCTTCGTGCGGTAGTGCACCTCGGTCGGGCTGGTCCAGTGCCAGGTGCCCTCCTGGGCCGGGGTGGCGGTGACCTTCATGCGGCGCTCGACGTCGTCGCGGTAGCTCTCGGGGATCGAGCGGCCGAACCGGATGATCAGCGGCATGCCCACGCCGACGCTCTGGCCGTCGCCGAGGAAGCTCGAGACGCGGATCAGCTTTGCCGGCTTCGCCATCGTGGTGAAGGTGCTCGTGGCGGTGTTGGTCTTGCCGTCGGCCTCGGGACCGGTGACGGTCACCGTGTACTTGGTGTCCCACGCGAGCGCCTTGGCCGGGGTGAACGTCTTGGCGTCCTTGTCGAGGGTGCCCTCGACCTCTTTGCCCTTGGCGTCGGTCACCGTGACGGTGGTGTCGCCGGGGCTCTCGCTCGTGTACTTGATCGGAGCGATCGCCTGCACGTTCTTGGCCTCGGCGGCCGGCGAGGACACCGCGACGGTGCTGGGCAGCGCCTCGGGTGACGGGGCCTCGCCGTTCGGCGCGGCACTGCTGCCCGGTTCGCCGCCGCCCTGCCAGGACGACGACTTCTTGTCGCCGTCACCACAGCCCGAGGCGAGCAGGACGCTCGCAGCGACCAGCGCAATCGCGGCGTTCTTGATTCCCCAGGTCTTCATGGTCCCCTCACGGCATCGGTCGTCCCGGCGCCAATACTGCCTTTATCTTCCCCGTCCACCAATCCCGGAATCGTGCCGCCCGCACATTTCAACGGTGCGGTTCAGCCCGATTTGGAACCATTTGCCACAATGGTCACTTGAGTTCCGCGGGCACCGGAAGAGCACTGCCCTTGACGAACTCGGACCACGGTTTGTCCCACGGCGTCCAGCCATTGCCGTACGAAAGCTTGTCGCCCGTGCCCTTCACCGTCACCGGGTCGCCGATCAGGGTGCGGTCGAACAGCCAGCGAGCGTTACCGGGCGCGACATTCACACAGCCGTGGGACACGTTGCGACGCCCCTGGTCACCCACCGACCACGGCGCGGAGTGGATGTACTGCCCGCTCCAGGTCAGCCGCTGCGCGAATTGGATCTCGGTGCGGTAGCCCTCGTCCGGACCGAGCTCGGCCGTGGTGTCGAAGATCGTGTCGGCCTTCTTCTCCATCACCACCATGACGCCGCTCGAGGACGGCGTGCTCTTCTTGCCCAGACTCACCGGCATCGTCTTCACCGTCTTGCCGTCCTGCACCACCGTCATCTTCTTGGTGGCGTTGTCGACCTTCATCTCGAACTTGCGGCCGATCTTCGCCGTGGCCGAGCGGTCCCGGTCGCCGTAACGCCCGCCGCCGGTCGGCAGGCCGCCGAGCGCGACGCGGACCTTGAGCGTGGTGCCCGACTTCCAGAACTCGGGGCCGCGGTAGTAGGCCTGGGTGCCGTTCGGCGTCCACGACCAGACGCCCGGCTGAGCCGGCGTGGTGGTGACGAACAGGCGGCGCTGCACGGCGGCGCGGTCGGCCTTCTTGATGCCCGGGCTGAATTCGACCACGACGGGCATGGCCACGCCGTACGTGTGGTCGTCGAAGAGGTAGAGGCCGGTGCCGGTCTTCTTGCCGGGCTTGCCCATCGTGGTGAAGGTGGTGCCGGCGGTCTTGGTGGTGCCGTCATCGGCGGTGGCGACGACGTTCACCGCGTACTTCTGCTTCGTCTTGAGAGGCGAGCTGGGCACCCAGGCCGAACCGTCCTCGCGCAGCGTGCCCGCCACAGCCTTGCCGGCGGCGTCTTTCACCGTGACGGTGGTCACCTTGGCGCCGGCGACCTTGAGGCCGATCTCGGCGCTCACCGGCACCCCGGTCTTCCCCGCGGCCGGAGTGACGGCGAGGCTGATCGGCACGGTGGCGGACTCTTCCCGCGACGTCCCGGCGCCGGCGCTCGGCCCCGCACTCGCGCCGGCCGACGGCGTGCCCATCCAGGCCGACGCGCCCTTGTCCTCGTCCTTGCCGCACCCCGCCAGCGCGACCGGCGTGATCACCGCCATCGCCATGACTGCCACGAGCGTGCGCCGCATGCTGACCGTCCGTCCGTCCCGTTGTTCCAGTTGCGGGGGACATCCTGCCTCATGAATGCAAGAGATCGAGTCCTCCGTCCGGGTGGGTGCCCTCGTCCGCGGGTCCCCCCACACCCCCGATTTCCAAGATCACCAAGAGCCGTGCTAACGTTTTCGTCGTTGCCAACGAGCGCCGCTAGCTCAACTGGCAGAGCAGCGGACTCTTAATCCGCGGGTTGTAGGTTCAAGTCCTACGCGGCGCACCAGCATGACCAGGGCGTATAGCTATCCAGCTATACGCCCTTGATCTTTGTGGGACGTCGGTGGGACGTATGTGGGCGGCCCTGCCTCAACCCCTTGCGATGATCGGAATGCCTGGTAACGGGACGTTTCGAAGCCGCGACCTCGAGCACCCCAGCGGATTTTGCCGGGTGATCGTTTCGGCGGTGCCGATGGCCGGGATTGCGGGCCGCGGCGGCGAGCACCAGCTTCGCGGTGGCTTCGGCAGCGTAGGCCAGGAGGTCGGTCAGGACGCTGGTGTAGGTGTCGGCCGTGAGCACGATGCTGCTGTGCCCCAGCTGGGCCTGCACGGTCTTGAGATCGACGCCGGCGCAGTGCGCGAGGCTGGCCGCGCCGTGGCGCAGGCCGTGCAGCCGGACCGGCGGCAGCCCGGACTCGCCGACCAGGTGGTGGAAGCGTCGGGTCAAGAAGTCCGGGTGCAGCGGCGCCCCGCCTTCGGTGACGAACACGTAGCCGGAGTCCTGCCACGCCGCCTGGCCCGCCGCGCGTTGCTCGGCGCGCTGCCGGCGCCTGTGCTCACGCAGCAGCCGGATCGTGTGCCGGTCCAGCGCGACCAGCCGCCGGCTCGCGGCGGTCTTCGGCGGTCCGACGGTGACTGCGCGGCCGTTGGCGATGCGCTGCTGCTCGATCATCGCGACCCCGGCGTCAAGGTCGACGTCGGCCCAGCGCAGCCCGGCGGCCTCACCACGGCGTAGACCGCGAAGCGCGATCAGCCACCACATCACGGCGAGCCGGTCTTGGGCGACGTAGGAGAGGAAGGTGGCGGTCTGCTCGACCGTCCACACCGCTACCGCGGGCCGCTCCCCGGTCTGCTGCCACGCCTCGACCCGCTGGGCGGTCCAGACCAGAGCGACACCGCCCCCGGGTTCTCCCTCAAAGCGATCATCGGGAGGCCGCTGCACTGAGTCGACCGACAGGCCTACTTCATTACCGCAACCCTTGCCCTGCTGGGCACTATCGACGCCGAAACTTGCCCGCCCCATTGACAACAGCGCAAAACGGGGCGGCGGCGACGATCTTGATCGATTAACCTCACCGCCCATGCGCCTTGTTCCAATGTCCACCAACGACAGTCCACCTGCGAACCGCCGGGCCCGGTCGGCCGTCGGCGCGCTTGCCGCCTTGCTGATTCCTCTTGGGCTGGCGTTACCGTCGCCCGCCTTCGCCGACGATCCCAAGCCGCATGTCACACCCAATTTCGACCACGTCGAGCCGACTGTTCTGGACGAAATGCAGGCTCAGGCCAAACTTGCGCCGGCGAGTAACGTGCTCAGCGAGGCCGGGCTCGAGAAGGCGTCCGGCTTCGCGGGAGTCGCGTACCGGGGTGCAGGTATTACGCTCTACTACAAGGGCGACCTGACCCCGAAAATGACCGAGGCGCTGGCCTCGGCTCGCAAGTTCGGGTCGGTCACCGTTGTGCCGGCTGCTCACTCCTTCGCCGAGCTGCAGGCGGCGGCGAATGTAATCTCGGCCAACGGGGCGAGTGTCAGCAGCGAGATCCAGGCCGTCGCGGTAGAGCCCGATGGCAGTGGGCTCACGGTCCAGGCCGCTCCTGCGGCTACCGTGGCCGCGCGCTCCCGGGCTCGGACCGCGAAGGGCCTTCCTCCTGTTCCCCAGGCGCGCGAAGTTGTCGCGGCCTCCGGAGTGTCCTATCCAGTTAAGTACACCCTTGGAGAAGCACCGATCGAGTCGATGGCTAGCCGGTACGACGACTACGCGCAGTGGAATGGAGGATCGCGCTGGGAGACGTGGCGCAACGGCGTGTCCCGCGGGGGGTATTGCACGACCGGGTTCGGCGTGCGGAACGCAGACGGTAACAGGTACATTCTCACCGCTGCGCATTGCGCGTCGCCCGGAGACAGCGCCAAGCAGGGGCACCCTGGCCACAATTCGCTGGAGACCATGGGTCCGGTGTACCTCGAGTCCCGTGGCAGCGATCTGCTCATCATCCGGACCGAAAGCTCCCCGCTGATCTTCGAGGGTTCGACGCTCAACCCGACGTCACGGGTTGTCCGCGGCTTCAATCACTGGGGGGCGGGTCGCCTGGTCTGCCAGTCAGGCGTCACGACCGCCATGGAGACCAGTGCCGCCGTCTGCAACCTGCGTCAGGTCCGGAGCACTAATATCACTTTCACCAAGCCTGATGATCAGGGCAACAACAATCTGGTCATCCAGGGCACCATCGAGACGAACAAGGTCGGCGGTGGCGTCGCTGTGCGTGGTGGCGACAGCGGCGGTCCGGTGTATTCCTACAGCGGTTCGGAGGCCCGAGCGGAGGGCATCGTCTCCGCCGGCAGCGGAAGCGACATGTTTTACCAGGACTGGGCGGACGTCACCCGGGTCTGGAAGCTAACTCCGATCAACAACTGATCGATCGAGGTTGCGCTGGCGTCAGTCTGTTCCGGTCGCCGGCGCAACCTCCTTCTGCGGCTCGACCACGACGGGGTTGTCGTAGCGGGCCTGAAGCTCCGTCTGGGCCCTGTCGACTTTGTTCGGATCGACGCCGACGGTGATCGTGCCGTTCACGTCGACGCTGAGAGTTCTGAACGCCAGGCCCTTCGACTCCCAGAATGCGCGGTCGGCCTCGACCCGGTCCAGGATGGCCTGGACGCCGCGGGCGGAGTAGACCGAGTTCGCCATCTCTACGCATGCAGCGCGGAACTCGCCCTTCACCCAAGAGTCGAATTCTGTCGATGGCTTGCGGAACACTCGGACCCGGTCGGACAGGGTCAGGGTCTCGCCGAAGGAGTCGGCGAAGCGCGCCTCGCCGGCCGCCCACAGGCGGTTGTTGATGTCGGCCAATCCGGCCTGGTCGGCTGGCGCCGAAGAAGGCTCGTCGCAACCGTCGGTGCGGGCAGTGACCGTGCCGGGCGTGGCCTGGCCGGCGGCCGGTGTGCCGCCGTCGGACTGGCCCACCAATCCCGGCAGACCGGCAACGAGGGCGGCCCCGATAGCGACGGCCGCCAGCGCCCCGCCGGTCCAGGCGCGACGAGTCCGCCGGACCCGGGCGCTGACGGCCGCGATCCGGTTCTCGGGTTCGGGCAGCGCCGGCCCGACAGCATGTAGAAGCCGGCGCAGCTCTTTTTCATCGCTGGTCATGAGTTGACACCCTCCGTTCGGCAGCCCTGAAAGTGAGGGTCAGTGCGCATGGTGGCCAGAGCACGCGATGTTTGTGTTCGCACAGTCGCCTCCGAGCAGCCCAGGACGGCTGCGGTATCGACGACCGAGAGATCCTCTAGGTAGCGAAGGACAATGATCGCGCGCTGCTGCCGTGAGATCTGGCCCAAGGCCCGGAGCACCACGTCGCGGTCGGCCGCCTCACCAGCCAGGTCGCCGATAGCTGCGCGGTCGGGCAGAGCCTCGGCCGGAGTCTCGCCCCGCCATCGACGGCGCCACCAGCTAGCGTGGGCGTGGAAGAGCATACGGCGAACGTATGCCTCCGCGTTGCCTGACTCAATCCGGCCCCACTGCCGCCACGCCTTGGCCAGCACCGTCTGCAATAGATCCTCGGCTCTTCCGGCGTCTCCGGTCAGCAGCCAGGCCGCCTTCAGCAGGCGGTGGCTGCGGGCCGAGACGAACTCGGTGAACCCGTCCGGTGCGGTCATGAACACATCCTCCCTCACTGTCTCAACGACCTGAGTGGCGGAGGATGTCAACATCAGAACCGTAGAAATTCATAGCCAGTGAGCTGCAATGGCGGGCGTACTGAGCGACGAGGGCCGCTCACCCCACACACAGAGCGGGGACGGGGGCACCAACCCGACGTTGCTTGGCCATGCCGAGGTTGGCACGGCCAAGCCAGAGTCAAATGACCAGTCCGCCGCCTATACGGGGCCTTCAGGACGTACCTCGAGAGGCTGGCCGAGAATGCAGGATCTGGGTAGTTCACCCTGACCTGGGTGCGCCGACTCGCCCACGGGTCGGGCTGAACTGTCTGATAAGGGTGGTGGCGTCGGTGTCGGGTGACATCGACGGTCACGACGGTGCTGACGAAGTCCGCGTCTCACCGAACGGGCGCCGAGACACACCGATAACTATCTCTTGACGGGCTGCGGGCGGCTCGATTAGGCGATCGACGCGATGAGGGGCGGCCGGCCATGGCGAAAGGTTCTGACTGCCGGGGGAACGTGTAGGGGTGATGACCGGACCGTCGGCTTGGCGCTGCGCACGTTCGACCCGTGCGATCGACCTGTTCAATCAGTGAATCCGGGTGGCCGCTGAGGTGGCCGGGGCCTATCCAGGCGGGCACTGTTCGACGCTACCGTGATGACCGGAGTTCGGTAGCGGTTCCTGGCCGATGAGGCCCACGGGGCCGGACAATCGATGGTCGAACGCACCGCATGGAAGATCCGCTCCCACAGGGGCCAGCGGAGCGCGTTCAGCCGCAAACGACGGCGCGGCAAGGGTGGCAGGCCGGGCCCCTGAGTTGCAAGACCACCTCGAAAGGTGACTGGATGCGATACGGCGGACGCGGCCGGGCCTGCAAGCGCCCAGTCCGGGAGCAATCTGATGGCCTTACAGCTGGACGGCACCCCACTGATCGGCTATGACCCTGGAGCGTAGACACCCTCGCATCGACCCAAGCAATACGCCGCCGAAGGCTGCGCAGCATTCACCGGGTGCGTTGTCCGCCCCGCCGGCGACGGACCCAAGCCCTTCGGTGTGCCCCAAATCATAACCACGATCAGATGGCCACTCTTGCACCGCACCGGCGCTGCGCGAGTTGTGGCGCACATCGGTTGGATGTGGTGGGAGTGAGGGCGACGTCCACCCAGCGCAGCCCCGCCGCCCCATCGATGAGACGGCACACCGCACGACCTGAGGAATGCGGGTTTCAGGGGCCCGGGATGATCCGGCGGGTCTCGTAGGCCCACATCGCGATCTCCACGCGGTTGCGGGCGCCGAGCTTGGCCATCAGGCTCGCCAGGTGCGTCTTGACCGTGCTCAGGCTGATGTGCAGGGCATCGGCGATCTCGACATTGGTCAGCGCTTGAGCGACGGCCAGCAGCACCTCCTCCTCGCGGGCGGTGACCGGAGAGATCGGCTGAGCGGCGGGCCGCCCGGTCGGTACGTCCGCGAACGCCTGCAGCAGGCGCACGGTGACGCTCGGCGCGATGAGCGCCTCGCCGTCGGCGGCAGACCGTACGGCCTGCGCCAGCAACTCGGGTCCCGCGTCCTTGAGCAGGAACCCGCGTGCCCCGGCGCGCAGGGCGCCGTAGACGTACTCGTCCAGATCGAAGGTGGTGATCACGACCACGACCATCGGGTCGGCGACGCCCGGACCGGCGATCAGCCGGGTGGCTTGCAGCCCGTCGACCTCGGGCATCCGGATGTCGAAAAGGCAGACGTCGGGTCGCAGGTCCCGGGCCAGCCGGACCGCCTCCCGCCCGTCGGCTGCCTCGCCCACCACGTCGACATCGGGCTGGGCGTTCAGCATGATGCGCAGGCCGGTACGGATGACCGGCTGGTCGTCAGCGACGAGTACGCGGATGGACACCGTTGTTCGCTCTCCCCCGCGGCAGCTCTGCCTCGACATGCCAGCCCCGGTCGGTACCCGGCCCGGCGCTCAGCTCCCCGCCGAGCAGGGCAGCGCGCTCTCGCAGCCCGGCAAGACCGTACCCGTCGCGACCGCGGCCGACTCGCGCGCCGTCGTCTCGCACCGTCACCCGCACCCGCTGCGGTTCTCCGGTGACCCGGACCATCACCTCGGTCGCGTCCACCGCATGCCGCATGGCGTTGGTCACCGACTCCTGCACGATGCGGTAGACCGCCGCGCCCACAGCCGGGGGCAGCCCGTCCAGGTCGCCGTCGAGTCCCAGGTCCACGCGGAGCCGGGCGCCCGGGGCGCGCAGCAGGCGCTCCAGGTCGGCGACACCGGCCGCCGGCGCCAGCTCGGGGCCGGCGCCGCTGTCGCGCAAGGTCGCGACCATGAGGCGCATTTCCTCCAGCGTGCGCGCGCCCTCCTCCTCGACCCCCTCCAGCGCCTCGACAGCGGCGGCCGGGTCAGCGCCGGCGAGCACCCGGCCGGCCTGGGCGCGGATCACCATGGCCGAGACATGGTGTGCCACCGTGTCGTGCAGCTCCCGGGCGAGCCGCTCCCGCTCATGGGAGCGCATCCGCTCCAGCTGCCGCTCTTGAGCGGTCGCCCAGAACCGCACGGACGCCCCGATCACCGCGGGCATGAACAGGAAAACAAGGGCCGCGATCCCCTCACCGGCGGGGATATCGTCCGTTACGACCGAGATCGCGAACGCAGCCAGGATCACCAGGACCCCCAGCACGATCTCCCGGCCCGATCCCCACCGGGGCAACGCATACACCAGTACGAGTACCACCAGGCTGGAGTTCAGACCGACCGGCTCCCGCGGGGCCGCCACCAGCGTGGCCGCCTGGAGCGCGATCACCGCGCCGAAGGCCAGCGCGACCATCGCCAGCGGGCGGGTCCGCCGCCACAGCGGCAGGACCGCCAGCCAAACGCCCAGCACCGCCGCGACCGGCCGCCACACGACGTCCTCCCGCAGCGTGACCTCCAGCAGCACACTGCCCAGGGCCGCGGCGACCAGCGCCCAGTCCCGCCACACCCGGCCCGGGGCGTCGGGCGGCCGTGGAGCGGTCCACAGGCTTCGCAGATTGTCTCGCAGCACGGTCTCAGCCTATGGAGCCCACCGCGCCGCGCATCGGCCGAAAGAACGGGACGTCTCTCCGCCCGGGGGCGGGCCGATCCGAGGCTCCCGGGCCGATGCCCGCGAGCGCCGCCACGACGACCCTCGTGGTCGGCGGTCGTGCGAAAAGCGGCCGACGAGGTGGTTGGAGGACCCCATGCTCTCGAAAGCCCTCTCCCGACTGGGTGGCAGCGCCGCCCGCCATCCGTGGCAGGTGATCGCGGCGTGGCTACTCGCCGCTGCGCTGGCAGTCCTCGCTGCCACCGCTTTCGGCGGCCGGACCGCCGACACGATGACCGCTCCCGGACTGGACTCACAACGGGCCGCGGAGTTGATCGAGCGGGCCGGCACCGGCCAGGAGGGGATGACCGCCCAGGTGGTGGTCACCCCCGTCGACAGCGGGGCGTCGTTCTTCGACGTCGGTCCGGCGCGTGCCGCGTTGACGCGGTTGCAGGCCGAGGCGAGGCGACTCCCGCAGGTGCTCGACACCAGCGACCCGGCAGGGGCGCTCGGCCGGGGCGCGGACGCCGCCGTCAGCGCCGGCCTGGTGTCGGCCGACGGACGGATCGCCGTCGTGCGCGTGCAGTACCCCGACCAGAGCCGGCTTTCGGTCGACGACCTCGACGCCCTCGTCGACCTCGGGAACCGGCTGCGCAGCGAGATGCCGCTACGCATCGAGATGGGCGGGGACCTGTTCTTCGCCTTCTCCGACACCGGCGGCGGCACCGGCGAGCTGATCGGCCTCCTGGCCGCGGCCGCCATCCTGTTCCTGGCGTTCGGCTCGCTCACCGCCGCCGCACTGCCGATCGGTATGGCGGTCTTCGGCCTCACCGTCGGCGTAGCCACGATGACGCTGCTCGCGCGGGTGACCGAGATCCCGACATTCGCCCCGGTACTCGGCAGCATGGTCGGGCTGGGGGTAGGCATCGACTACGCGCTGTTCGTGCTCGTCCGGCACCGCGAGTACCTCAAGCTCGGGCTGGAGCCCCACGAGGCGGCCGGGCAAGCGGTGGCCACGGCCGGGCGGCCCGTCGTCTTCGCCGGCGGCACCGTCGTCGTGTCGATCCTCGGCATGGCGGTCTCGAACGTGCCGTTCATGACGATGGGTGGGCTCGCGGTCGCCATCGTTGTGCTGACCATGGTCATTGCGTCGGTGACGCTGCTGCCGGCCTTCCTCGGCGCCGCCGGCTCACGCCTGGCCGGGGCCGGGACGCTGGGTCGGCTGCTCGGCCGGGGTCGGTTCGGGCAGCGGAGGGCAGCGGCTGCGGACGCCGCGGGCGCATCCGGCTGGCAGCGCTGGATCGGGCACGTCAACCGGCATCCGGTGCCGTACGCGGTCGGCGCAGCGGGGCTGCTGCTAGCCGCGACGCTGCCCGTCCTCGGCCTGCGCGTCGGGCTGCCCGACGACGGCTCGCTTCCGGAAAACCGCACCGAGCGCCGAGCGTACGACCTCATCGCCGACGGCTTCGGCCCGGGCACCAACGGCCCCCTCATCATCGCCGTCGACCTCGCGGGCGATCAAGGATCGGCAGGCCGGGTCGCAGCAGCAGTCGCGGCGGACCCGGGCATCGCCTCGGTCGCGCCGGCGCGAGTCGATCAGGCCACCGGGATCGCGACCCTCGTGGTGTTCCCCTCCACCGGACCGCAGGAGCAGGCCACGGCCGATACCGTCGCCCGGCTGCGCGCCGAGGTTCTCCCCACCGCGGTCGGGCCGGGCCCGTCGAACGCACACATCGGCGGTGCAGCGGCCAGCCTGTCCGATGTGGGTCACCGCACCAGCCAGCGCCTGCCGATCTTCATCGGCGCCGTGCTGGCGCTGTCGTTCGTGCTGCTGATGCTGGCCTTCCGGTCGGTGCTCGTGCCGCTGAAAGCGGTGCTGCTCAACCTGCTGAGCATCGGCGCGGCTTACGGCGTCCTGGTCGCGGTGTTCCAATGGGGCTGGGGTGGTGCGTTGATCGGGCTGGAGGCAACGGTACCGATCGTGTCGTTCATCCCCATGTTCCTCTTCGCGATCCTGTTCGGCCTGTCCATGGACTACGAGGTTTTCCTCCTGTCCCGCGTGCAAGAGGAGTACGTGCGAACCGGCGACAACCACAAGGCGATCGTGCAGGGCATCTCCGGCACCGCCCGGACGATCACCTCGGCCGCCCTGATCATGGTGGCGGTGTTCCTGTCCTTCGCCATCGCCGACGACCCGTCGACCAAGATGTTCGGGCTCGGCCTCGCTACCGCGATCTTCATCGACGCCACAGTGGTGCGGATGGTCCTGGTACCGGCGACCATGACGCTGCTGGGCCGGGCCAACTGGTGGCTGCCGGGATGGCTGGACCGGTTGCTACCCGGACGCCCGGCCGGCAACGACGCTGCGAGGGACGGCACACCGGCCGATCCACAGGTTCTCGCCCGGAGCCGCTGACGAACCCCTCGCCCGCGAGGCGCCTCCGTCGGACCGGGCGGAGGCGCCTGAACCGGAGCCGGCTATGAAGACCGACCAGTCGGCAAAAGCCCATCTGACACCGCGCGGCAAGGGCTGGTGCGCGCGATCAGGCAGAGAGAACCAGGTCTCCGAGCTCTCCGGTCGGCAGTGCGATCCAGCCCTCGGCCTGCGCGGCGTCCAGCTGGGCTGCGGTCAGCGGCAAGCAGCGGCCCAGGGCGGCGGCCCGGGTGGCCAGGGCGGCGATCAGGGCGTCGAAAGCATCGTGGCTGCGCCGGGCCGGCGGCTCGAAAGCGCCAAGGTCGAGCCAGGGCGCGGCAGCTTGCAGCTCGTCCAAGAGGGAAGCCTGGCCGGGCCGCTTGTAACCCCGATGGGTCAGGCCCCAGCGGCGCAGGGCGGCGGCGGGATAGACCTCGACCACGCGCCCCGCCCCGGAGCGGTCGATCGGGATCCCGTCGGCGGCCAGGTGGGCCAGCAGGTTGGCGCCGCGGAAGGCCACGTAGGCGATGCGATCGGCGGCGACGCTGAGCGGGTTGAGACCGGCCTCGGCGCGTACGACCAGATCGGTGACCCGGTAGGCCAGGCCCCGCCGCCAGGCCGCGTCGGCCGGAACGGGCTGCCAGTCCCCCGTTCGCTGGGCCGCCACGAAGTCGGCGAACAGGGACGGCCAGCCGAGCGGGCAGTCCAGGCCGGCCTTGTCTGCGGCGCGGATCGCGTCGATCAGCTCCGGGTCGGAGACGCCCAGCCGCAGGTCGCGCACGACGGCCGCGGTGCCGGTCCACTCGATCAGGGCCAGGGCTGTGCGCTCATCGGCCGAGGCCAGGTCTACTCCCAGGGTCAGCACGGGTACGACGATAGGCCCAGACCAGCAGGGCCACCACGACCAGCGTCAGCGGGATCAGGGCCGCCAGGTAGAGCCGCGAGTGGCCGGTCGACGCGGTGGTGGCGGTGATCCAGTCGCTGATGTTGTCGGTGCGGGCGCTGTAGTCGGGGCCGGTGTGCGGGCAGCCGGGGCCGCCGCTCACGACGGCTACCAGTTCGGGGCCGGCGTCGGTGGTGCGGAAGTAGGGGCCGCCCGAGTCGTGGGGGCAGGGGCTCGTGTCGTCCTGCGGGGCTGTGCCGGACGTCTCGAGCAGGGAGTCGCCCACGGCGTCGATGGTGAACCGGCCGGTCTGCAGGCGCTCGGCCGGCGTCTGGTCGGCGGTCAGGCCGAAACCGGTGAGGCGCAGCGTCTCGCCCGGCGACGGTGGGTAGGTCGCGACCCGCAGCGGAGTGATGCCGGTGACCGGTGCGGCCAGTTCGGCCAGGGCCACGTCGGTGGTCTCGGACTGGCGGACGGCGATCACCTCGACGACCTGGCCGCCACGACCGCCCGACACCAGCGTGCGGCCGACCGTGGCCTTGGTGCTTTCGGCCACCGTACGGCTGACCTTGCGCCCCTTGGCGTCGCGGAAGCAATGACCGGCGGTGATGACCCAGGTGGGTGCGATCAGCGCCCCGGAGCAGGAGCTGTCGCGGGTGCCGCGGTCGGCGGTCGGCAGGCCGGTCATCGTCAGCAGGACCGAGAAGCGGTAGGCGCCGTCGCGCGCGTTCTCCCCGTACGCGATGGCTGAGGCCGGGCTTGCCGTCCCCACAACGAGCAGCGTGGAAGCCGCCAGCGCGGCGAGAAGCTTGAACACGTGAACATCGTTCGGGACCGGGCGTCGGGCCGGTGTCAGCGGCGTCCTTATGAATTCTTTATCGATCGTGTGTCAGCGTGGGGAGGTGAGGCGACGAATCCTGCTGCTCTGCGCGGCGCTGCTCGTCGCCGGGTTCGTCGTGCGCCCGGCCGCCGAGACCCTGCTGTCGGTGTGGTGGGACATCACTCCGGGCTGGTGCGGGGCGCCCGGTCCGGAGAGCTCGAACATCATCTGCCGTCAGTTGTTCCGGCGGCCCAGCATCCCGATGATCCTGGCCACGACGTTCGTGCTGACGGCGTTGCTCGCCGCCTGCTATCCGGCGATCCGGTGGTGTCTGCGCCCGCTGCATGACCTGACGCCGGTGATCGCCAACGTCGGGCCGCAGAACCTCGGGCACCGGCTGCGTCCCGGCGACGGGCGGGACGAGCTGGCCGTGCTGGGACGCACGATCGACGACATGATGGACCGGATCGCCATCGGCTACGAGGCGCAACGCCGGTTCGCGGCCGACGCCTCGCACGAGCTGCGCACCCCGCTCGCGGTGCAGCGGACGCTGATCGAGGTCGGCCTGGCCCGCAAGCTCAAGGACGGCCAGTTGGAGCTGCTGGCGGCGCAGCTGCTGGAGACCAACGAACGCAACGAGCGCCTGATCGAGGGGCTTCTGGCACTCAGCGAGAGCGATCGGGGGCTCATTTCCCGTACGCCGTTACGCCTCGACCGCATCACGGCCGAAGTTCTCGACGCGCATCGCGCCCGGGCCGACGCGGCCGGGGTCACGATCACCAGCGAGCTGTCGCCGCGGGTCGTGATCGGCGAGCAGGTGCTGCTGGAGCGGCTGGTGTCCAACCTGATCCAGAACGCGATCAAGTACAACCGGCCGGGCGGGACGATCGACGTCCGGGTCGGCGACGAGCCCGCGCTGTCCGTCGTGAACACCGGCGACGACGTGCCGCCGGACGAGGTGCCCGCGCTGTTCGAGCCGTTCCGCCGGCGGAGCGGCTCGCGGATCGACCACAGTGGCGGCGCCGGGCTCGGCCTGGCGATCGCCCGGTCGATCACCCGGGCCCACGACGGCATCATCGCGGCCTCCTCCACGGGCCACGACGGCCTGCGCGTGCAGGTGTCGTTCCGAACCGGAACCGGATGATCACCCGCATCGGCTGAGTGCCGGGCGCACCGGCAGGCGTACGAGGACAGCCGCAGCCACAGCGGCCGCAACCGCCGCGCCCACCCAGGCGACCCACGGCGTGCTGCCGGTCGCGCCGGGAACTCCGGTCGTCGCCTCCGCGACCAGCAGCAGCACTGCCGTGAGAAGACCGGTCCAGACCATGGCCGGGTGTTCACGTTCCCTGGCTCCGCGAACGTTTTGCCGTGTCTACGACATCACCCGTTGACGAACTAGTGATGTATCTGAAACCTTGAATGCCTGTTCACGAAAAAACTCAGCAGCACAGCGAAAAATCGTGGCAGGCATCCCCGTCCCCCCGGTGGTCGCCGGGTCCCCGCCCGGCGGCCACGTGCGCACACGAAGAGGGAACGATGAGAGGACGAAGACTCCTTACCGGCATCCTGGCGACCGCTCTGGTCACCGCCGGGATCTCGGCCACCCCTGCTCAGGCAGCCGGTGGCCCCAACCTCGCGCAAGGCAAGGCCGCCACCGCCAGCGGCGTCAACGGCCCGTACGGCGCCGGAAACGTCACCGACGGCAACGCTTCCTCCTATTGGGAGAGCCCCAACAACTCGTTCCCCCAGTGGGCGCAGGTCGACCTCGGCAGCAGCGTGGCTATCGACCAGGTCAAGCTCAAGCTGCCGCCGCCGGCCGACTGGGCCACCCGTACGCAGACGCTGAGCGTGCTGGGCAGCACCAACAACTCGAGCTGGAGCACGCTGTCGGCGAGCGCCGGGCGCACCTTCAACCCGGGCAGCGGCAACACCGTCACGGTCGACTTCACCGCGGCCACCGTCCGATACGTCCGCGTGAACATCACCGGCAACACCGGCTGGCCCGCGGGGCAGCTGTCCGAGCTCGAGGTCTACGGCGTGGCCGGTACGGACCCCGACCCCGACCCGGATCCGGACCCGCCGACCGGCGCCAACCTCGCGGCGGGCAAGCCGATGGAGGCGTCGAACAACGTCTTCAACTTCGTGGCCGCCAACGCCAACGACAACAACCTGGCCAGCTACTGGGAGTCCAACGGCTTCCCGGCGACGCTGACCGCCAAGCTCGGGTCGGACGCCAACGTCACCGGCGTGGTCGTCAAGCTCAACCCCGATCCGGCCTGGGGCCCGCGCACGCAGGCGATCCAGGTGCTCGGCCGGGCCCAGGGCGCCGCGGGCTTCACCTCGCTGAAGGCGCGCGCCGACTATGCGTTCGGCTCCGGCAACACCGTGACCATCCCGGTCACCGGCCGGGTCGCCGACTTGCAGCTGCAGGTCTTCAGCAACACCGGTGCCCCGGGGGCGCAGGTGGCTGAGCTGCAGGTTCTCGGCTCCTGGGCGCCGGCGTCGGATCTCGCCGTGTCGGGTCTGACGTGGACGCCTACCGCCCCGGACGAGTCCTCCACGATCAACGTCTCGGCCACCGTACGGAACTCCGGCACCGTCGCCTCGGCCGCGACCAGCGTCGACGTGCGCCTGAACGGCAACGTCATCGGCAGCGCGAACGTCGGCGCCCTCGCGGCCGGCGCCTCGACCGCCGTCAGCGTCAGCGCGGGACGACGCGGCCAGGGCAGCTACCAGGTGTCCGCCGTCGTCGACCCGGCCAACACCGTGCCCGAGACCGACAACAGCAACAACACCTACACGTCACCGGCCCCGCTCGTCGTCGCCCAGGCGCCGGGCCCCGACCTGCAGGTCCTCAGCGTCACCCCGAACCCGTCCAACCCGGCCGCGGGCACGTCGGTCACCTTCGCGGTGCAGGTCAACAACCGGGGCACCAGCGCGGCCGCGGCCAGCGTCACGCGGGTCGTCGCCGGCAGCACCACGTTGAGCGCCAACACCGGCAGCGTCGCGGCCGGCGCGACCGTCACCGTGAACGTCGGGACGTGGACGGCGAGCAGCGGCGGCGCGACCGTCACGGCCACCGCCGACGCCACGAATGTGGTCGCCGAGACGAACGAGAACAACAACGCCCGTACGCAATCGATCGTGGTCGGCCGGGGCGCGGCGACCCCCTATGTCTCGTACGAGGCCGAAGCCGCCCGCTACTCGGGCACCCTGGTCGAGGCGGACGCGCTGCGGACCTTCGGGCACACGAACTTCGGCACCGAGTCGTCCGGCCGCAAGTCGGTCCGCCTGAACAGCACCGGCCAGTTCGTCGAGTTCACCTCGGTCAACCAGGCCAACTCGATCGTCGTGCGCAACTCGATCCCGGACGCCCCGAACGGCGGCGGTCAGACCGCGACGATCAGCCTCTACGCGAACGACCAGTTCGTGCAGAAGCTGACCCTGTCGTCGCGCAACAGCTGGCTCTACGGCACGACGGACGACACCGAGTCGCTGTCGAACACGCCGTCGGCCGACGCGCGCCGGCTCTTCGACGAGTCGAACGCGCTGCTGTCCACGTCGTACCCGGCGGGCACCCGCTTCAAGCTGCAGCGGGACGCCGGTGACACGGCGTCGTTCTACTACGTCGACATGATCGACCTCGAGCAGGTGGCGCCGGCGCTCAGCCAGCCCGCGGGCTGTGTGTCGATCACCAACTACGGCGCGGTGCCGAACGACGGCGTCGACGACACGGCCGCGATCCAGCGGGCCGTCACCGACGACGAGAACGGCGTGATCAGCTGCGTATGGATCCCGGCCGGCCAGTGGCGTCAGGAGCAGAAGATCCTGTCGCCCGACCCGGCCCGCAACCAGTGGAACCAGAAGGGCATCCGGAACGTGGTGGTCCGCGGCGCCGGCATGTGGCACACGCGGCTCTACACGAACACCGAGCCGCAGAACGTGGTCGGCAACATCAACCACCCGCACGAGGGCAACGTCGGCTTCGACATCGACGACAACACGCAGATTTCCGACCTGGCCATCTTCGGCATGACGACGAACCGGGCCAACCGCGGCCACGGCATCAACGGCCGGCTCGGCAAGAACACGAAGATCAGCAACGTGTGGATCGAGCACGTCAACGTCGGCGCCTGGGTCGGCCGCGACTACTCGGACACGCCGGCCTACTGGAACCCGGGCGACGGGCTCGAGTTCAGCGGCATGCGCATCCGGGACACGTACGCCGACGGCATCAATTTCAGCAACGGCACGCGCAACTCCCGGGTGTTCAACTCCACCTTCCGGACGACCGGTGACGACTCCCTGGCGGTGTGGGCCAACCCGCGCGTCAGGGACACGTCGGTCGACGTCGCGTCCAACAACCACTTCGTCAACAACACGGTGCAGCTGCCGTGGCGGGCCAACGGGATCGCGATCTACGGCGGCTCCAACAACTCGGCCGAGAACAACCTGATCTACGACACGATGAACTACCCGGGCATCATGCTGGCGACCGACCACGACCCGCTGCCGTTCGGCGGGACGACGCTGCTCGCCAACAACGGCCTCTACCGGGCCGGCGGGGTGTTCTGGAACGAGGACCAGGAGTTCGGCGCGATCACCCTGTTCCCGCAGGGCAAGGATATCCCGGGCGTGACGATCCGGGACACCGAGATCCTCGATTCCACGTACGACGGGATCCAGTTCAAGACGGGCGGGGGCAACATGCCGAACGTCGCCATCACCAACGTACGCATCGACAAGAGCAACAACGGGGCCGGCATCCTCGCGATGAGCGGCGCCCGCGGCAACGCCAACCTCACCAACGTGACCATCACCAACTCGGCCGACGGCAACATCGTCACCCAGCCGGGCTCGCAGTTCGTCATCAACGGCGGCTGACACCTCATCCGCCATGGTGCGGTGCCGTCCCCGGGCCAGGAGGTTGGGGGCGGCACCGCCACGCCCGCATACCCGCATTCCCCGCTGACATGCCCCGTTTGCCCATGGTCTTCGGGGGAACCCGGACCAGCCATGAAGGACAACGTTCTCTCGGGGGCGCTGCTCGGCCTGGGCATCGCCACCACCGTCGACGAGGTCGTGTTCCACCAGCTTCTGCACTGGCATCACTTCTACGACAGGTCGACCCCCGCCGTGGGCCTGGTCTCCGACGGCATCCTGCACGCCGCCAGCTTCTTCGCGGCGGTGGCTTCGCTCTTCCTGCTGTCCTCGCTGCGGCGCCGGGGCGCCTTCCAGGCCCGGCCGTGGTGGGGCGCGCTGCTGGCCGCGGCGGGAGCCTTCCAGCTGTACGACGGGACGGTGCAGCACAAGCTGATGCAGCTGCACCAGATCCGGTACGGGGTGGACCTGACCGCGTACGACTGGGCCTGGAACATCGTCGCCGTCCTGCTGATCGTCGCCGGGGTGGTCCTGCTGGCCCGTTCACGCCGTGTGGTGGCCGCTTGATCTGGGGTCTGGTCGCGCTGGCCGGCACGTACGCGCTGGCGGTGTCCCGGCTGGGCCGGCGCGGCATCGACTGGCCGGCCGGGCGCTCACTCGCCTGGTACGCGGGCGTGGCCACCGCGGCGGCGGCCGGGCTGGGCAACCACCACGACTTCCGTACCCACATGTCCGCGCATCTGCTGCTCGGCATGGCCGCGCCGATCCTGCTGGTGCTCGCCCGGCCGATGACCTTGCTCCTGCGTACGCTCCCGGTGCGCCCGGCCCGCTGCGTGGCGCGCGTTCTGCGTTCGCCGGCAGCGTCGGTCCTGCCCCACCCCGTGACCGCAGCCGTTCTCGACGCCGGTGGACTGTGGCTGCTCTACACGACCGATCTGCACGCCCAGGCCATGGCGCGACCGTGGTTGCACACCCTGGTGCAGGTGCACATGCTGCTGGCCGGTTGCCTGCTCACCGCCGCGATCATCGGGCGCGACCCGGCGCCGCACCGGCCCGGCCCGCGCACCCGGGGCCTGGTGTTCCTGGCGTTCATCGCCGCGCACGGCGTCCTGGCGAAATATCTCTACGGTCACCCGCCCGTGGGGGTGCCGGCAGCGGACGCGGAGGCTGGCGCGCAGATCATGTACTACGGCGGCGACCTGCTGCACCTCGTGGTGATCGTCTTGTTCTTCCAGCGGGTTTTCGTCGCTACGGCCGGGGAACCCCGGGTTCATGCAGCCAGAGAATCCGACACAGGCGTTGCCGATCGCCCGGGTGAACGTGGGCATGACCGTGGCCGACTCCCAGGGTGAGGAGGTGGGCCGGGTGACCGTGGTGCAGATGCCGGACACCGACGTACGCCCCGAGGTGGCGGCCGGTGTGGCCGAGCGCCTGATGGCCACGGGTTATCTGCGGATCGACGGCACCGGCTTTCTGTCGAACGACGTCTACGCCTCGGGTGACCAGATCGCCGGGTCCGTGGCGGGCGCCCCGGCCACTGTCACCCTGAACGTGCCGCGTTCCGAACTCTTCCGCCCGGGAAGCTGACCGCCTCGCCACCATGACATATCGTGCCTGAGTGATTGCATTCCGTCACTCTGGAGGCTCGATGGTCCGCCGCTGGCATCTCGTCGTGCTCGGCACGCTCGCCGTCTTCGCACTGGCCTGCGAGGCCGGGGCCGGGGGTGCGGGTGGTTCCGACCCCGAGCCGGGCACGCCGTCGAAGGGCTATCCGTCCTCGATGGCCGCGCTCGGTGACTCGATCACCGCCGGCTTCGGCAGCTGCGGGACGTTCCTGGCCTGCAGCCGCAACTCGTGGTCGACCGGCACCGCCGAGGCAGTCGACAGCCACTACCGCCGCATCCTCGCCAAGAATCCGAAGATCAAGGGCAAGGCCCGCAATTTCGCCAAGCCCGGCGCCGAGGCCGGCGAGCTGCCCGGCCAGGTCGCCCAGGCCATCGACATGAAGGCCCAGTACGTCACGATCCTGATCGGGGCCAACGACGCGTGCGCCCCCGCCCCGGCCGGGATGACGTCGGTCACCACCTTCCGCCGCGACGTCGGCCGTGCGCTCACCCGCCTCAAGAAGGGCCTGCCCAAGGCCGACGTGCTGGTCGCGGGCGTCCCCGACCTCTACCGCCTGTGGCAGCTGGGCCGCAAGAACGACCAGGCCGTACGAGCCTGGAAGCGCTTGAACACGTGCCCGTCGATGCTGGCCGACCCCACCTCGACCGACGAGTCCGACGACGCCCGGCGCCGGGAGGTCCAGTCCAGAATCAACGACTACAACGACGAGCTACGCCAGGCCTGCGACAAGTACGGCGCCCGCTGCCGCTGGGACAACGACTCGCACGAGACCAGCTTCAACCTCGACCGCGTCAACCAGGTCGACTACTTCCACCCCAACGTCGAAGGCCAGGCCCAACTCGCCGACGCCACCTATCAGCGCTTCTGAAAGTCAGAGCCCGGTAGCCGCTTTGATCGCGCCGGCTGCGATGGCCACGCCGATCGACGTTGCAACCCCGAACGCCCACGTGCCCGCCTTCTTCAGAGCGGAGCGAGCCTCCTCCGGTTCCTCGGCCGTGGCCGCGACCTCGGCCTTGGCGATCTCAGCCACGGCGATGTCGTGCTCCGGCGTCGTGGCCTGCTGCTTGAGACTCGCCCGCAGCACGGCGAGTTCCTCGGCGAGCTGTTTCATATCAGTTCCCGCGGCGAACGTCTTCCACGAATCGGTGACGTTCTGAACCCCCACCAGCGTCGAGTTGTCGACATCGCCGCCGACGATGTTGCCGACGGTGCCTCCACCGACGTCAACGTGCTGCCCGCTGCCCTCGTGGACCACCATTCTTCCTCCCGATTGATAGACGATGACATTCGTGGCATGTGCGCTGCCTGCGTTCTGCCCGGCCACCGATACGACGGAATGAACGAGCCCCGGGCCGAGCTGGCCGAGCATGCTTTTGAGCTTCTCCAGCCCGCCCGGCTCGACCAGAGCATCCAGACGGTACGCATGGCTCAACAGCTCGCGTTGGGGAAATCCTTCGGTCCGCGCCTTGCCCAGCCACTTTGACTGCTGTGCAAGATAGTCGCGCAGTGCCGGGCTGGTGGTGGGGTCGAGCCGCTTCTCCAGGCAGGCGGCCAGCGCAATCCGTAGGACCTCTCGCTCCTGATGGATCCGCCACAGATGAATCCTGAGCCGACGCAGCTCGCCGCGATCGGTACCCGGCCCGTAATGGAGCACCCAGAGGGGAATTTCGACGTTCTCGACGCGCAGCGTGTGAAGCTCTTGGACAGCGAGTGTCGAGGTGCTTTCTCCGCGAGCAGCCGGGATCTCGGCGAGGGCGATCGGCTGGCCCGCCCGCATCCACCAGTTCCGGGGCGGGTTCGCAGCGGAGTGGGACGTGGTGGCGGCCAGAAGCAACCGGGCGAGCCGGGACCCGCAAGTGCCGAGTGGAGCGGGCCGCGACGTCGAGGCGACCGCGGCAGGGACGTTGACGGTCAGCTCGGCCATATTGCGCGCGGCGATCGACAGCATGCCGGACGGCAGTGAGCGCGGAATCCGAGCGGCGAACCCGACTTCCATCCGGGTCACGACGCCGGGCCAGTGAAAGCCGCCCGTGGCGTAATAACGCCTCCACAGAGGCCGCAGCCCCACCTGCCGGAATGCTCCGGACGGCAGTTCCAGACTGAACCCGCTACGGACGTCACAATAGACATCCTCCCCAACCCACTCGGTCAGCCCACCGCGCCGCCGTTTCTGCACCCCGCCGAGCGAACGCACAAAATGCCGAGCCGGTTCGGCCAGCGGCCATGGGGGAGCGTTCAGCCGTCCGGTTCCCTCCAGAAACGGCCGAAGATCGGCCATCGGGAACTGGACCGTCACAAACATGACGCCATCTCGATGCTTGCGCCATCCTTCCCTGGACAGATTCCACCGACGTCAAGCGTCGGTGGGATCCGGTCGAACCAACTCGAGGAGGTGGAACAGGTCCACCTCGCACCAACCTAAGGGCGGTGCAACCTCATTCTGGACTCCAATCCTCCAGGGGCAGTCCGCCTATGCGGATGTCCCGAAGGATCGCTCTCCCGACCTGGGGCTGTTCAAACCCCTGAATGAACGGCCCTCACGGACGGGTAGAGCTGGGCAGTGCCGGAGCGGGTTCGATCTTATACAAGACAGCGCGCCTGACCTCCAGCCCGAAGACTTTCGTCATGGCGACGATCCCCTGTTAACGGCACGGTACACCGGGCCGGCTATGCCATCCACCATTCCGGACCGGTCAGCGGCGGCGTGGGGGTGCGGCCCAGACGAAGCGGGGGGCCGCGGCGGCCGGGAGGGGTAGCGCTCGGTAGGTCGGGTCGACCGGGCGGCCCCTGTCCGGTGGGCGCCAGATCGGGGGCGGGCCCCACCAGATGATGCGTTCGCCGGCGGGCTGGGGCAGCACCGGCAGTGGGGGTGCGCCCAGGGCCGGGCGGACCGGCTGCGGGGGCAGGGCGGACGGGCCGGCGGGGACGGGTTCGCCCTCGGCCGGGGCCTCGACGTGGGTGGCGTGCGTGGCGGGGGCGGTGGCCAGCACGATCGCTGCGCCGACGGTGAGGGCGCAGGCTATGCCGGCTGGGAGCAGCCAGCCGTCGCGCACTGTGTCGCCCAGGAAGACCACGGCGACGATCGAGGGGGCCATCACCTCGGCCGTCCAGTGGATCGCGGTCACCGGGCCGACGTCGCCGTGTTGCAGGGCGTGGGCGTACAGGGTCATGCCGGTGCCGGCGAAGACCAGCAGGGCCAGGGAGAGCGGCTCGGTGAGGAGGGACAGGGTCACCTCGCCCGCGCCTGCGCCCTCGGGGACCGGCAGGGAGCGGCCGACCAGGGCCGCGCCGCCCAGGGAGAGGCCGGCGCAGGCCGCGATGATGCCGCCGGGAGCGTCCACCTTGGCCGCGCCGTAGCCGACAAGGACCATCGCGGCGGCGGCGCCGCACAGGGCGAAGCGCAGCTCGTTAGTGGTGTCGACGGCGTGCTGCGGGCCGGCCGAGAACGCCAGGGACGTCAGCGCGATTATCGTGATCACTACGGCGACCATGTCGCGCCGGCGCAGGCGGGAGCCGAGCACGATGCGCGCGCCCAGCACGGTGAAGGCGAGCGAGCCGGCCAGCACGGACTCGACCACGTAGACGGCCAGGGTCTGCAGCGCGATCATCGCGCCGACCCAGGCCAGGATGTCGAAGAAGATGCCGGCCAGGTAGAGCGGATGGGCCATGGTCTGCGCGGTGCCGACGCTGCGGCGGGCGCCCACGCCCTGGAGGATCGAGGCGGTCGCGTAACAGAGCGATCCGACACTGACGATCGCCAGCGCGACCCAGCCGGCCCCGGTCATGACCGGATCCCGACGCGGTGACGCTGAGTCGATCGAGCAATCACGATCTGAGCATAGGCGTCGGGTGGGGGTTCTAGATAGGGGCGGTGGCGAGAACCTGCCCGGCGTACGTCTCGACCTGGACCGCCGTCACCTCGGCCGGCGCGACCAGGGCGCTGCCGTCCACAGTGGTGCCGGACGCGCCGACCAGCCAACTTCCGGCGAACTCGCGGGAGCCGTCGCGCGCCACCACGAACAAGCGGCACTGGGAGCCGGCCGGCACACCGGCCACCGTGGCCCGCAGCCGCACCCAGCCCACGGCCGGGGTGATCGTGACGTTCAGCGACGTGCCGGTGACCTGGTCGGTTGCGGTGATCGTGCGGGGCGCCGCGACCACGGGCGGCGGCTCCACGGAGTCGGGCGAGCCCGCCCCGGCGCGGCCGATGAACAGCCCGCCGGCCACCGCCACCAGGGCGGCCGCGACCGCACCGAGCGCCCACAGCGCCCGGCGCCGCCGGTCTTGGCCGCGGCCCTCCTGCCGTACCTGGGAAAGGGTTCGCGCCAGCAGCAGGTCGCTGCCGGGCGGCGGGCCCTCCAGGAAGGCCTCGGGCGGGATCTCACCCAGCCGTTCCTCGATCGCGCGCAGGTCGCCGACCTCGCCCCGGCACTGCGGGCAGTCCTCGACGTGGGCGTGCACGGCGGCCCACTCGTCGTCGTCGAGCACACCCAGGGCGTACGCCCCGAGTTGCCCGGTCTCGTGCCCGCTCATGCTGCTCCCGTCGTGACACCGGCCGCCAGCGCCTCCCGCAGCCGGCGCAGGGCCTGGTAGCTGCGGGACTTCACCGTCTCGGCCGGAAGACCGAGCGACGCTGCCGCCTCTTTGACATCACGCCCCTGGACGTACAACTGGTTCAGCACCTCGCGTTCCTCGGGCGGAAGCGTGCCGACCGCGCCGAGCATCTGGAGCGGGTCGGCCGGAGCCCCGGCGACCTCGCGCAGAACACCGAAAAGACGAGCGCGTACGGCCCCCCGTTCCGCGCTGAGGGCGGCCGGGTCGGACCAGGCGCGCAGCAACGTCTGGCGCACGATGTCCTCGGCGGCGGCCCGATCGCCGCTCAGCCTGGTCGCGTACGCCAGCAGGGCCGCGCCGTGTTCGGCGTGGAGCCGCCGCACCAGCACCTCACCGGCGCTCCGATCGCGTCGGCTCACTCCCCCACCCGCAGGATGGAGATGGTGTTGTCGCCGCCGTTGGACACGTAGGCCAGCCGGCCGTCGGGCGACACCCCGATCGTGCGCGGGCTCTTACCGACCTTGACCGTCGCGGTGACCGCACCCGTACGCCCGTTGAGCACCGAGATCGTGCCGTCGCCCTCGTTGACCGTGTAGCCGTAGCGACTGTCGGCTGAGAAGGCCACGCTCTGCGGGTCGCGGCCCACCTTGAACGGGCCGGTGCGCTTGAGGGTGACCGTGTCGATGAGGTTGGCCGCGTCGGCCTCGTAGCCCGCGACCAGTGCCATCCGCCCGTCCGGCGAGACGGCGATGCTGTGCGGCGCCCGGGAGACCGGGATGCTGCGGAGCACGCCGTTCGTCCGCATGTCGATCACCGTCACCGCGTTGGACTCGTGGTTGGCGGTGAAGGCGCGCATCTGGTCGCTCGAGAAGCCCACGGCGTGCGGGTTGGGCTTGACCGGCAGCTCGCTGACCATGCGCAGGGTGCCCGAGCTGAAGATCTCGAGCCGGCCGTCGCTGTGGATCGGCACCCAGAGCTTGTTGTCGGGGGCCACGGCCAGCGTGTACGGCATGTGGCCGGTGTCGAGGTAGCGGAGCACCTTGCGGCTGCGGGTGTCGACGACCGCGACGCCGCTGCCGGTGTGCTTGTCGTCCTCGTACATCGAGACGAAGACGGTGTTGCCGTCGCGCGACACAGCGACGAAGCGCGGGGTGTTGCGCAGGACGACCGGGGTGACCTTGCGGGTGGCCGCGTCGACCACGGAGAGGATGCGGCTGTTCTGGTTGGCCACGTAGATCGTGCGGCCGTCGGGCGCGACCGCGACCCCCTCGGGCTCGGCGCCGACCCGGATCGTGCCGATCACCCGGGGCTTGGCAACGCTCTTCACCCGCTGGGCGAGCGGGACCCGGGTGACCTCGGGCGCGGGGCTGGCCGGCTCGGCCGACTCGAACGCCTCGGCCGGCTGGGGCTGCGGCTGGGTGGGCAGGGCGACCACCGGCGGGGGCTCGGACCGGCCGTCGCTGAGCAGGGCCATCGCGACGCCGGCGCCGCCCAGCACGACCAGCGTGGTGAGGATGGCGACCAGCACGGTGGTGCCGATCTGACGGCGGCCGGGGCTGGGCGGGGCGGGCAGCACGGTGACGCGCGAGGGGCCGTAGCCGTTGGCGACCATTCCCCCGTCGTAGGTGCGCAGACCCTCGGGCTCGGCGCCGCGGGAGGTGCCGTAGGCCGAGCCGGAGGTGCCGTAGGCCGAGCCGCCGGCCGGGGCGAAGGGAGCGCCGGCGGTGCCGACCTGGCCGGTGACGCGGACGTCGGCCCATCCGGCCGGGCCGCGCACGGTGACCGAGCCGTCGAGCCAGTCGGAACGGGGCAGCCACATGATGCGCAGGGTGCGGTCGCTCAGCATGGCCCGCAGGCCGGGACCGGAGACGGTGACCGTGGCCCCGGCGACAGCCAGCGGCGGCCCGTCGACGCGCACCTCGGCCACCAGGCGCTGGGTCTCGGCGGCGACCGTGCCGAAGTCGATGCGCTCGGGGTCGAGGCGCACGGCCGTGCGTTCCAGGGCAGCGACGGCCGCGGCCGAGACGCTGCGGCTGTCGTCCTCCGTCATCTGCTGGAGGGCGTGGCGGGCGGACGCCGCCAGCGCGAGGTCGGCGCCCCAGGCCAGCCGGGCGAGCTCGTCGACCCCGGTCAGCCGGGACTCCCGGATCGGACTGCCGATCTCGGTCAGCACGCTCAGCGGTAGCCCAGTATCACTCATAGTGTCACCGCGATCATCTTGCAGTGACGAAGGCCCACTTAGGAAGGTCCCCCGACCGAAATTGGCACGCTCAGGTGTTCATCAGCCAGATCGAGAGGTTCAAGGCGCCGGCGAAGGTCACCCAGGCCCAGTACGGCACCAGCAGCACAGCCGAGGGCCGGCGCACCCGCCAGAAGGCGGCGACGGTCGCACCGATGAGCAGCCAGAGCAGCACGATGTCGGCGAAGGCCAGCCCGTACTGCCCGGCGCCGAAGAACAGCGGCGTCCAGATCGCGTTCAGCACCAGCTGGGCCGACCACAGCCAGAGCGGCCGGGTGAAGCCCACGCGCTGCCAGACCAGCCACCCGGAGACCGCGATCATCACGTAGAGCACGGTCCAGACCGGGCCGAACAACCATGAGGGCGGCGCCCACGCGGGTTGTTCGAGGCCGCCGTACTCGGCGCCGGCGCCGCTGACGCCGAGCCCGCCGATCGCGGCGGCCACGAACACCGCCAGGCCGAACCCGGCGAGCGCGAGCCAGCGACGGCGGTGCGGGGAACTCACAGGTAGGGCGGCTTGGGTCATAGCGTGGCAATGCCCACCATCCGCGATTCCACACCTCGGGATTCCCGGCCCCGGCTCTGGGGCGGCTTTGAGAAAACGCTCCTACAGTCGATGGATGGAGATGGAGGTGCTCCGGTCCCCGGACCCGGAGCAGGCACCACCCGAGGCTCCGGCGCCTACGCGGAAGAAGTCCGATCTGCGCCGGAAGCTGCTGATCGGCGCCGTGGCGGTCTGGGCCGTCGCGATCACGGCTGTGGTGCTGCTGCGCGACGACGGCGATCCGGAGTCTCCGGCCCGGACGCTCCCGTCGGCCACGCCCTCGGCCTCCGACGGGCCCCTCACCGTTCCCCAGCTCTATCAGGCGCTCCGCCCCTCGGTCGTGCTGATCAAGGCGACCGGCAGCGGCGCGGGGGCCGACACCGGAACCGGAGTGATCGCCAACGCCGACGGCACCGTCCTCACCGCCTTCCACGTCGTCGAGGGGGCGAAGAACATCACCGTCGCGTACGCCGACGGCACCGAGTCGCCGGCCGAGGTGGTCACCTCCAGCGCCGCTCAGGACATCGCCACCCTGCGACCCGCCACGCTCCCCGAGACCCTGGTGCCCGCGGTGCTCGGCGGCGGCGCGGCGATCGGCGACGACGTGGTGGCCATCGGCAACCCGCTCGGGCTGACCGCCACCACGACCAGCGGCGTCGTCTCCGGCCTCGAACGCACGCTCAGCCGCGACCGGGGCGGCGACATCGCCGGGCTCATCCAGTTCGACGCGGCCGTCAACCCGGGCAGCTCGGGCGGCCCGCTGCTCAACGACCGCGGCCAGGTGATCGGCATCGTGGTGGCGCTGGCCAACCCGACCGACGACGGCACATTCATCGGCATCGGCTTCGCCGTCCCGATCGGCGCCGCACTCGGCGCCGGGGAGGGCGACGGCCGCAACCCACCGCTGTGACCACCTCGGCCCACCAGAAGGACGGACGCATGAACATGCCGGCACGCGGCGCCTACAACTGGAACGACGCCTTGCCGGCCTCGGCCGGGCCGATCGAGAAGGTGCTGTACGAGGTCAAGAAGACGATCGTCGGCCAGGACCACCTGCTCGAGCGGCTGCTGGTGGCGCTGCTCGCGCGCGGCCACATCCTGGTCGAGGGGGTACCCGGCCTGGCCAAGACCCTCGCCGTGAAGTCCCTGGCCGAGGCGATCGGCGGCGAGTTCCATCGGGTGCAGTTCACCCCCGACCTGGTGCCGGCCGACATCGTCGGCACCCGCGTCTACCACCAGCCCACCGGCGAGTTCCAGGTGCAGCTGGGCCCGGTCTTCACCAACCTGCTGCTGGCCGACGAGATCAACCGGGCGCCGGCCAAGGTGCAGAGCGCGTTGCTCGAGGTGATGCAGGAAAGACAGGTCACCATCGGCCGCGAAACCCACCAGGTGCCCAACCCGTTCCTGGTCATGGCCACCCAGAACCCGATCGAGACCGAGGGCACCTATCCCCTGCCCGAGGCCCAGATCGACCGCTTCATGATGAAGGTGCTGGTCGGGTATCCGAGCGTCACCGAGGAGTTCGTCGTCGTCGAGCGGGCGCTCACCCCGGCCGCGGTCATCCAGAAGATCATCGACCCCGGGAAGCTGGTCGCCCTCCAGCAGCAGGCCGACCAGGTATACGTCGACCCGTCACTGATCGAGTTCGCCGTGCAGCTCGCCCACGCCACCCGGGACCCGGCTCGCATCGGCCTGACCGACCTCGCCCGGTACGTCACGTTCGGCGCCAGCCCGCGGTCGTCGATCAGCCTGGTGCTGGCCGCGCGGGCGCTCGCCTTCATCCGGGGCCGCGAGTACGTCGTACCGGAAGATCTGAGCGACCTGGCCCTGGACGTGCTGCGGCACCGGCTGGTGCTCTCGTACGAAGCCCTCTCGGACGACGTCACGGCCGACGTGATCCTGCAGAAGGTGCTGGCCAACGTGGCGATCCCGGAGCCGGCGGGCCGGGGCCGCTGACATGAGCTCAGCCCCGGATCGTTTGCTGCGGCGCCTGGAATGGCGGCTCGGGCGGCGGCTCGACGGGCGGCTGCAGGGCAACTACCGCACGGTGTGGCACGGCGCCGGCATCGACTTCACCGACCTGCGGCTGTACACGGCCGAGGACGACGTGCGCCACATCGACTGGAACGTCACGGCCCGCCTCGACGAGCCGTACGTGCGGCAGTACACCGAGGACCGCGAGCTCACCGCCTGGCTGGTGATCGACCGGTCGGCCTCGATGCGGTTCGGCCGTCCCTCCGAAAGCGGCGGCGCCGGCAAGGAATCGACCGCCACCGAACTCGCCGTCAGCATCGCGCGGCTGGTCTCGCGGGGCGGCAACCGGGTCGGGGCGATCCTCTACGACAACGCCGGCCACCAGGTCATCCCGCCCCGCGGCGGCCGCGACCAGGTGCTGCGGATCACCCGTGAGCTGCTGCAACCGCCGCCCCGGGGCAAGCTCGGCAAGACCACCGACCTGGAAGCCATGCTGCAGCTGGCCGCGACCACCACCTCCCGCCGGCGCAGCCTGATCTTCGTGATGAGCGACTTCATCGGCGACCCCGGGTGGGACAGACCCCTGGCCCGGCTCACCCACCGGCACGAGGTCGTGGTGATCCGGGTGGTCGACCCGGCCGAGGTCGAGCTGCCCGACCTCGGCGTCATCCTGGTCGAGGACGCCGAGACCGGCGAACAACTGCTGGTCGACACCAGTGATCCGCTGCTGCGCAGCCGGCTCGCCGATCAGGCCGGCGCCCGCGAGACGGAACTGGCCGCGGGCATGCGCCGGGCCGGGGTGAGCGCCCAGCGCGTCACCACCGACCAGGACCTGCTGGCCGCCCTCATCGACCTGGTGCAACGTTCGGGGCGGGGGCGCCGGTGAGCTTCCTGTATCCGGTCGTGCTCGCGGTCGCCCTGCTCGTGACGGCGGCGGCCGTCTACGCGTACGTGAATCTGCAGAAGAGGCGCACGGCCGCGTTACGCAAAGCCGGGTTCACGCCGACGGGAGCGCTACGCCGCCATCTCCCGTACGCGCTCGTTCTCCTCGCCCTGCCGGTCCTGCTCGTCGGGCTGGCCCGGCCGCAGGCCGAGGTCACCGTGCCCCGCGTCTCGGGAACGGTGCTGCTCGCCTTCGACGTGTCGAACAGCATGCGGGCCGGCGACGTGCAGCCCACCCGGCTCGGCGCCGCCCAGACCGCCGCCCGCGCGTTCGTCGACGAGCAGCCCAGCACGGTCGACGTCGGCGTGCTCGTCTTCGGCGACCAGGCGCTGCTCACCCAGGCCCCCTCCGACGACCACCAGGCCGCGCTGGCCGCGATCAACCGGCTCTCGGCCAGCGGCGGCACTTCCCTCGGCAAGGCGATCCTGGTCGCGCTGGGCACGATCACGGGTAAGCCGATCACCCTGCCCGAGGAGGGCGCGGCCCCGCCCGACCTGGGCTACTGGCCGTCGGCCACGATCGTCGTCTTCTCCGACGGGCAGGAGACCGGCGGGCCCGATGTGGTGGCCGCGGCCGAACTGGCGGCGGCGGCCGGGGTGCGCATCCAGACGGTCGGCGTCGGCACCGAACGCGGCGCGACAGTCGAGGTCGACGGCTTCCAACTGGGCACGGCGCTCGACCCGGCTCTGCTCACCACGGTCGCCCAGACGACGGGTGGCGCCTATCTGCCTTCCGGCGACGCGGCCACGCTGACCGACACCACCAAGGGCATCGACCTGCGCCTGACCGCCAAGAAAGAACCGCTCGAACTGACCGCGCCGTTCGCCGGCGCCGCCCTGCTGCTGCTCATGCTGGGCGCCGTCCTCGGCTCCCGCTGGCACGGAAGGATCATCTGATGTCGTTCAGCTGGCCGTGGGCCCTGACCGCCCTGCTGGCGGTGCCGCTGCTGCTGGCGATCCGCTGGTGGTTCAACCGGCGGCGCAAGCGGGCGGCGGTCACGGTGTCGAGCGTCGCGCTGATCCGGGCCGCGCTCCCCGGCCGCACGTCGTGGCGCCGGCGCCTCCCGGTCTTCCTGTTCCTGGCCGGACTGCTGGCGCTGGGCGGCGCGCTGGCCCGTCCGCAGTCGTCGGTCTCCGTGCCCTCGAACAGCACGTCGGTGCTGCTGGCGATCGACGTCTCGGGCTCGATGTGCTCGACCGACATCGAGCCGAACCGCTTCAGAGTCGCCACCGACGCGGCCCGGCAGTTCATCGAGAAGCAGGAGGACGGCACCCGGATCGGGCTGGTCGCCTTCTCGGGCATCGCGGGCCTGCTGGTAGCGCCCACCACCGACAAGGACTCGCTGCTGGATGCGATCGGAACTCTGCGCACCGGCCGGGGCACCGCCATCGGCCAGGCGATTCTCACGTCGATCGACGCTGTTGCCGAGAGCAATCCGCGGGTGGCCAAGACGGGTGTCGACCTGAACGCGCCGGGGCAGCCGGGCGACTACGAGCCGGACACGATCGTGGTGCTGACCGACGGCTCCAACACCACCGGCGTCGACCCGGTGACCGCGGCCGAACAGGCGGCGGCTCGACGGCTGCGGGTCTACACGATCGGCTTCGGCACAACGGAGCCGGCGCCGATGGTCTGCACCGCCGACCAGATCGGCGACGACTCCCCGTTCGGTGGCGGCCGGGGCTGGGGCGGTGGCCGCGGCGGCCGCAACATGCAGATCGACGAGGATGCCCTGACCCAGGTGGCCGACACGACCGGCGGCCGGTACTTCCGCGCCGAGGACGCTGACCAGCTGGTGGACGTGCTCACCGACCTGCCCCGCGAGTTCACCCTCCGCAAGCAGGAAGTCGAGATCACGTTCTGGTTCGTGCTGGCCGCCTCGGTTCTGGTGCTGGGCGGTGTGGGGCTTTCGCTCTGGTGGAACCGAGCGCCCGGGTCAGGGCATCACTCGACTTAGCCAGCTCTTCGCCACACGGACACGGCAGTGTGATCCGGCGAACCCCCAGCTGGTCCACAGTTTGCTTATGATCCGCTTTGCGGCCCTGGGTGACTCCGTCACCAGCGGGTACGGCGATCCGATGCCCGGCGGCGGCCGGCGTGGCTGGGCGGCTCTGCTCGCCGACGCCCTCCCGCCCGACACCGACTTCCACAACCTCGCCGTCAGCGGCGCCCGCATCGGCGATGTGGCCGAGCGTCAGCTGCCGGCCGCCCTCGACCTGCGCCCGCACCTGGCCTCCGTGCTGGTCGGGATGAACGACACCCTCCGCGGCGACTTCGACCCCGGCGTCCTCGGCCGTTCCCTCACCCACATGGTCGCGGCCCTTTCCGCGACCGGCGCGACGGTGCTGACCGCCCGCCTGCCCGACCCCGGCCGCATGTTCGGCCTGCCCGGTGTGATCGCGCGGCCGCTGGGCCGGCGGATGAACGCCCTCAACGACATTCTCGACGGGATCGCCGAGACCCACGACACCATCCACGTCGACCTGGCCGGCGCCGCCTACGCCCGCACCAACTGGAGCGTCGACCGCCTGCACCCCTCCGAGCGCGGTCACCGCCTGCTGGCCCACCGCTTCGCCGGCGCGCTGCGCGAGGCCGGCCACCCCGTCCGCCACCTGCCCGGGCTGGCCGCCACCAACCCCGAGCCCAGCCTCGGCGAACGGGTCTGGTGGATGGCCACCAAGGGCAACCGCTGGCTCCTGCGCCGCTCCACCGACCTGCTCCCCACCCTGGCCCGGTTGGCCGCCCGCGAGTGCCTGACCACGCTCAGCACGGTGCGGCACGCCCCGGACTCACCGGCATCGGTCGCCCGCACCGAAACCCCTGCGCGAACTCGACCCCGTAGCCGCTCAGCAGCTTGAGCCTCGGGGTCAGTGACTTTCGGTGAGTAGATCTGACGAGTCAGGAGCCGGGACGGCGGCCCGGAAGGGAACGGTCAGCAGCAGGCCGATGCTGATCCAGACGTAGGTGTTGCTGCCGATCGCGGCCGGGAAGCCGTCGGCGCCGGCCCACCAGAGCCAGACCACGCTGCTGCTCAGGATCACGTAGGTGGCGGCCAGGACGGCCAGGCGGGGGCGGGAACGGGACTGCAGGGCGGCGTCCACCAGCAGGAACAACGCCGGCAGCAGCCAGACCAGGTGGTGCACCCACGTGACGGGGCTGATCAGGCAGGCGACTGCGCCGGTGGCGGCGAAGCCGGCGGCGTGGTCGGGGGTGTCGCGGAGCAGGCGTACGCGCAGGAACCACACGGCCAGGATCAGCGCGACCGCCGCCAGCCACCAGGTCGAGGGCAGCTCGAGGCGGGCGGCGACGCCGCGCAGCGACTGGTTGGAGACGTATTCGAGGCGGCCCACGCGGTCGGTGTCCCAGAGCGCGGTCAGCCAGAACTGGGCCGACGTGGCCGGGGCGACCAGCACGGCCAGCAGCGTCGCGGCGGCCGCGGTGGCTGTGGCGGTCGCCGCGGCGCGGTACTGCCTCGTCACGATCAGGTAGCCGATGAAAACGATCGGAGTCAGCTTGATCGCGGCGGCCAGGCCGATGCCGATGCCGGCCCAGCGGCGGCCCGTGGTCAGGGCGCGCAGGTCGGCCAGCACGAGCACCAGCAGGGCCAGGTTGACCTGGCCGAAGCTGAACGTGTCCCGGGCCGGTTCGAAGACGAGGATTGCCAGGAAGGCCAGCGAGCACACGAACCACATCGGGCCGCCGTGCCGCCGTACGACCGGAGCTAGGAACCAGCGCAGCAGCAGGGCCACCGCCGCCGCGTTGACGACGACGCTCGAGGCGATCGCGACCGGCCAGCTGGTCAACGCGAGCGGGCCCAGGACCAGCGCCGCGAACGGCGGATAGGTGAAGCCGTACTGAGTGTCCTGATAGAGGAAGTCGTACAGCTCGTTGCCGTCGAGCAGCCACGAGCGCACCGCGCCGCGGTAGACGCCGAGGTCGAAGAACTCCCGGAAGGTCGGCACGGTGACCAGGAAGACGCCGACGGCGATCGCGGCCACCACCACGATCGACACCCGGAGGCGCGTCATCGGGCGGCCCGGGCGGGGACGAGCCGGTCGGCGGCCGGAGCGGCGGCCAGGCGCACTACCAGGAAGGCGGCACATCCGGCCAGGCCGCCCAGCGTCGCCAGCAACAGTTCCCCGCCGTCCACAGCGAAGCCGTCGGGCAGCACCACCAGCGTCATCACCCCGCAGACGGCAGCCAGAGCGCGCCGCACCCAGCGATGACCGGCCGCTGCCGCCAGCGGCGCCAGGCCCCAGATCAGATACCAGGGGCGCAGCGCCGGGCCGAACGCCACGAGTGCGATCAGCACCAATCCCAGCCCGTACAGCGGACCCAGGCGGTCGAGACAGGCCCAGACGAGACCGGCGACCACCAGCGTGGCCAGCACACCCAGCCAGCGCCACAGGTTGAGCGCGAAGACCTCGCCGACGCCGTCCTCGCGCAACAGGCCGGCCGTCCAGCGGCCGAGCACGCTGGTCAACGAGAGGTTCTGCGGTGAGATCGGCGTGTCCAGGGCGGCTATCCAGCCGTAGCCGGTGCCCGCGATCTGAGTGAGGAGCGCGGTGGCCGCGGCCGCGGTGGCGCCCACCGCCGCCGACGCGCGCAGCCGGGGTAGCCGGCCGTCGATCCGCGACGCCCAGATCACCGCGACCGCCACCAGGCCCAGGACGGCCGGCGCCTTGATCAGCCCGGCCGCCACGATCAGCAGCGTCGCCACCAGGGGCCGGTTCCGGACGGCGGCGGCCAGCCCGGCCGCGAGCAGGCCGACCATCAACGCGTCGTTGTGCGCGCCGCCGACGAAGTGGATCAGCACGAGCGGGTTCAGGACGGCGAGCCACACCGCCTTGTGCGGGGGAACTCCGGCCGAGGTGGCCAGCGTCGGCAGCACGTACGCCAGAAGCGCGAGGCCGCCGACGGCCAGCAACCGCATCGCGACCACGCCGGTCAGCAGGTGCCCGCCGATCGGCGCGGTGACCAGCTGAGCGGTCAGCAGGAAGACCGGGCCGTACGGGCTGGGCGTGTGTTGCCAGATCGCGGGCACCTGCTCGGCGAAGAAGCCACCCAGCGCCGACGGCCCGGCTCGATAGACGTCCATCCCGTCGCCGAGCATCAGCCCCTGGGCGAGGTAGCTGTAGACGTCGCGGCTGAACATCGGCGGCGCGACGAGCAGGGGCGCGGACCAGAGCGCGGCGGTACGCCACATCGCGCGGGTGTCACCGGCCGCGCTCAGCCGGCCGAGCCACCACCAGGCGAGCAACAGCAGCATCAGGCCGCCGTAGACCGCGAACAGCCCGATCCGCACGTGCTTGAGCCCGGCGAAGAACGGGATGCCGACCGGGAGGGCCCCCGCGCCGAGCCCGCCGAGGGCGATCAGGCAGGACCCCGCGAATCCCGTGAGGCGCGCGGCGTGATCTTTCAGCACCGCCGCACCCTCTCAATGAAGGGTGTCGCTGCGGGGACGAGATGCCGTCGCTCAAGTGACCGGCTTCCGTCCCCTCACTCCGCTCAGTCTTCGATCTTCGCCGCCGAGCCGCGCGCGGCCTCCACGGTGTAGCGGCGACCGGAGTCAGCGAGCTTGTCGGCGGCCGCCTCGACCAGGTCGACGCCGAGCACGTCGGCCAGCCGGACGAGATAGATCGTCACGTCGCCGATCTCGGCCCGCACCCGCGGCCCCAGTTCGGGGTCGCTCATCACCGCGGCCGACTGCTCGGGCGTGAGCCACTGCAGCTCGGCCAGCAGCTCCCCCACCTCTCCGGCCAGGGCCATGGCGAGGTTCTTGGGCGTATGGAACCTCTCCCAATCGCGCGCACGCGCGAACTCGCGCACCGACTCGGTCAATTCAGGCAGTGAAGACACGAGCCATGCCTATCAGACGCCGGCCGTGGCCGTGCCCGGGAGCAGCACAGCCACGGCCGCGACGGGGGAAACGGGAGGTCAGCGGACCACCGTCCGCAGGGGTGGTAGCCCGTTGAACCCCACGGACGAGTACGTCGCCGTGTAAGCACCCGTCCCCAGAATGCGGATCACCTCGCCGGCCGCCAGGTCCAGCGGGAGATCGTAGGGTGCGTGCTGGTAGAGGATGTCGACGCTGTCGCACGTCGGTCCGGCCAGGATCACCGGGCCGTCCGGGCCGGCCCGGACCGTCGACAGCTCGTACTGGATGGCTTCCTCCTCCGTCTCGGCGAGCCCGCCGAAGCGGCCCACGTCGAGGTAGACCCAGCGCGGCTCGTCGTCGTCATAGGACTTGCGCGCGACCAGCACGACCTGGGTGTACAGCACCCCGGCGGGCGCCGCCACGTACCGGCCCGGCTCGATCATGAGCGACGGTGTGAACAGCCCGAAGTGCCGCCGCACGGCCGCCCCGATCGCCGCCGCGTAGGCCGAGATCGGCGCGACTGGTGTGCGGTACGAGACCGGGAAGCCGCCCCCGGCGTTCAGGATGCGGAGCGAGATGCCCGATTCGCGGAGCTCGGTGAAGATTGCCGCGGCGGTGGCGACACTCGGTTCCCACCTTTCCGGATAGAGCTGCTGAGACCCGACGTGGAAGGCGATGCCGGCCGGGTCGAGCCCGCGCAACGCCGCCACTTTCATCAGGTCGACCGCCATCTCGGGCACGCACCCGAACTTGCGGCTCAGCGGCCAGCGCGCCCCCTTGCTGGAGGCGAGCACCCGGCACAGCACCGAGGAACCGGGCGCGTGCCGGACGATCTTGTCGAGCTCGCCCTCGCTGTCGAAGGCGAACATGCGTACCCCACGGGCGTACGCGTACGCGATATCCTCGCTCTTCTTGATCGGATGGCCGTAACTGAGGTCACCCGGAGAGGCGCCGGCGGCCAGGCAGAGGTCGATCTCGGCCCGGCTGGCGACGTCGAACCGGCACCCGGCGGCGACCAGCGCTTGCAGGAGGGGCAGCTCGGGATTGGCCTTCACTGCGTAGTGGATGTGGGCCCCGGCGAAGGCGTCGGCGATCCGTCTGTACTGCTCACGGGCCACGTCGACGTCGATCACCAGGCACGGTGTCTGATGCGGGCCGGCCGCGATCGCCGGCTGCGCTGTCTCATCTGCGGTCACTGTCATGGCTGCGGTGTCCTCATCGATGACGGGGGCAACGAAGACACTCAGCGTACTTCCATCAATGCTCTGCGTGTTTGCCAGATATCGATATCCGGAAAGATTCGGAACGCTCACTACAGTTACCGCGTGTCCGACCTGCTCTCCACACCGGAGCAGCACGCCTACCGCCTGCTCGTGCGGATGGCCGGGGCTGCCCCGACGGATCTGGCGGCGCAGGCCGGCCTCGATCCCGTCGAGGCTTCCGCGCTGCTCGAAGCCCTGCACCGCAAGGGCCTGGCCACGCCCGGCCCGCTGTTTCACGCCCTGCCGGCCGACGTCGCGCTGGGCGAGACGCTGCTGCGCGAGCAGCAGGCCCTCGAGTCGTCGCGGCAGATGGTGGCCGCGCTCAGCGAGGAGTACCGCACCAACACCCGCCGGCGGAACTCCGACCACCTGGTCGAGATCGTGGTCGGCGCACCGGCCCTGCGCGGCCGGCTACGAGAAATGCAGGATTCGGCCCGCGACGAGATCCTCTGGTTCTGCCGGGCCAACCCGATAGCGATGCAGGGCCCGGACAACGAGGAGGAGTCCGGGGCACTGGAACGCGGCGTCCGCTACCGGGCGATCTACGAACGTGACCTGCTCGAGAAGCCCGGCGAGCTGGACAGCATCGTCGACGCGATGCGGCTGGGCGAGCTCTCGCGGACGCTTCCCACCCTGCCCGTACGCCTGGCGATCGCCGATCGGAACCTCGCGATCTGCCCGCTCGTGCCCGACGCCTCACGCGGCGTCGGGGAGCCCACCGCGGCGCTGATCCGCCCCAGTGAGCTCCTCGACGCCCTCGTCGCTCTCTTCGAGAGCTACTGGGAGCGCGCCACTCCGCTACTGCCCGACGGCACCGAGGAGGAGCCCGACAAGCTGCTGCTGTCGCTCTTCGTCGCGGGGCTGCCGGACAAGTCCATCGCCACCCAGCTCGGCGTCAGCCGCCGGACGGTCCAGCGCCGGCTCGACCGCCTGATGGAGGCGGCCGGCGTGGACACCCGGGCCGGCCTGGCGTTCCAGGCCGCCCGGCGGGGCTGGCTGTAGGCCGGCCACCGGTCCTCGGCGAGCGGTTTCATGCCCGGCCGTAGGCCCGGATCACGGTCTGCGTGACCGAGTTCCCGGACCGGTCCGAGGCGGTCACCCGCAGCGACACCGTTCCCTTCCCGGCCGGCACGACGACCGCCGAGCCGATGGTCAGAGCCGTTCTCCAGGTTCTGCCCTCGTCGGCCGAGGTCTCCACCTTCACCTTCCGCGCGTTCGGCGCCTTGACGCCGAGCAGATGCGGAAGCCTCGTGGTCACGCCGGTCGGGGTGACCGGCGCGTCGTAACCGATCTGGAGCAGCGGCAGAGTGCCCGCGCCGCCCGACTTGAAGGTCCACTCGGTCGCCGTGGACGTGCCGTACTGCCAGTCGGCGGCGTCCATGCTGAGCCGCTTGGTGGTCATCGCCAGCTTGTACGTGGCGGTCCCGGCCCGCACCGGCACGTCCTGCCATCCGTCGTTCAGCGTGGCGATCTCGGCGCCGTTGCGGGAGAGCGTCGTCGGGGTCGCCTCGACCAGGTGGTGTGTGTCGCTACTGTCCACGAAGGACGCGATCCGCAACTTCAGCGTGTTGCCCTCGCGGGTGTTGGTGTAGCCGCTGGGCGTGGCCGGCCGGACGACCGGCTTGTTCCACGTCTCCGACGAGGCGCCGGCCTTCGGGTACGAGACCGGGTCCTCCTCGATGCCGCCCAGCAGGCTGCCGCCGAAGTTGATCCAGGAGAACTCGTGGTGCACCTGGTGCTGCCACACGGTGTCACCGACCGACACCCACTCCTCGCGCACCGACGGCGTGCGGACCTGACGGTACGTGTCGTTCCAGGAGTACTCCTGGGCCGGGCGCCAGGCGAAGCGCTGCTCCTTGATCCATTCGAGGCCGCCGTTGTCCGGGTAGCTCGCGGTGACCCGGTGCGAGTTGGCCGCGGTGACCTTGTGCACGATCCCGGCCGCGGGCACCTGGTTCCTGGTCACCTGGAAGACGTCGTACAGGTAGGGGCTGTTCGGGGTGAGCGTCAACGAGATGCTCGCGCCGGGCTTGGCGGCCCGGGCCAGGATCCGCTGTCCGTCGTCGTTCGGCACGAGCGCGGTCGGGATCGGCAGCCTCGGACTGCTGGGCTCCCACGGCTGCCAGGCGCTGCGGTCGGCCGGCACCACGACCAGGGCCAGAGCCGCGCCGGCGTCGGCCGCGGCCTGCGACGCGTCCTCCTGGTTGTCGGCCTCGATCACGACCGCCTTGCCGCGGGCCTTGCCGCCGAGGCCCTTCACGAGGTCGAAGCGGCGCGTGCCGTCGTACATCGGGGAGGTCACGACCGGGTTGACGTCGAGCTCCCCAGTGACGCCCGGGATGGTCGCCTGCGCCAGCGGAGCGACCAGTTGCCAGCGCGACGAGAACTCGTAGCTGCCCGCGCGGAGTTTCGCGGTCGGCGTCACGTTGATCTTCTGGATCGTGCTGAAGTTCATGAAGCCGTTGATGACGCTGCGACCGGCGCCGGTGACCCGGTGCACGTAGTAGCTCTCCACCGTCTGCTGCTCGGCCGGCTTGGGCGTCTCGATGCGGATCGGCTTGGCGGTACGGGCATCGAGCACCACGGTCAGGTCGCGGTCGACCCGGAGCTCCGGGATGGTGATCAGGTTGTCCTGCTCGTCCGAGCGGTCGCCGTCCTGGATGGTCGCGTCGACCAGGTAGTCGCCCGCGCCCACCTGGAACGTCTTCTCCTGACCCGTCATGAGGTAGTTCAGGATGTCGTAACGGTGCTCGTCACCGAACGCCTGCAGCACCGGCACGGCCGCGGGTTCCCCGGCCCGGTTCACGGCCTTGAACGTGACCAGGTGGCGCTCCTTGTCCAGGGTGCCGCCGATCGCCGTGGTGGCCTTGACGTCGCCCGGTCCGGTGGCGGTGAGCCAGCCGCTGAACTGGCCGGGCGTGGCCGCGGCGATGTCGAAGGTGAGCGTGACGTCGGCGGTGCCGCCGGCCGGAACGGTCACCGTGGCCGCCGAGAGGCTGACCGCGGCGACGTTCTTGCTCAGGGCCAGCGTCACCGGGGCGGCGCCCGTGTTGGTGTAGGTGACGGTGCGTTCGACCTTGGCCGGGGTGTCGTCGAGGGCGCGCAGCCCGAAGTCGGCCACTCCGGTCGCGTACACCTGCTGGGTGGTGGCCCGGGTCAGGTCGACCCGGCCCGCGCCCTGCGCGTAGACCGAGGTGTCGGCCTGGGTCCGGGCCGTGCTGACCAGTTCGTTCTTGATCTGGGCGCCGGTCCAGTCCGGGTGCTGCTGGGCGATGATGGCGGCCGCGCCGGCCACGTGCGGCGTGGCCATCGAGGTGCCGTTGGCCGCGGTGTAGAGCGCGTCGACCGGCTCACCCATCGCGGTGCCCTCGGCGCGGGCGGCGACGATGCCGACGCCGGGCGCGGTGATCTCGGGCTTCAGGCCCTCGTCGCCGAAGCGCGGGCCCCGGCTCGAGAACTCGGCCATCCGGTCGTCGCGGTCGACCGCGCCCACGGTCAGGGCCGAGGGCGCGGCGCCGGGCGTGCCGACGGTGTAGTCCTGGCCCTCGTTGCCCGCCGCCACCACGAACAGGGCGCCGGTGGCCGCGCTGATCTCGTCGACGGCCGCGCTCATCGGGTCGGTGCCGTCGGTGGCGCCGCCGCCCAGGCTCATGTTGACGACCTTGGCGCCGGCGCCGGCCGCCCACTCCATGCCGGCGATGATGCCGGACTCGTAGCCGGAGCCGCTGTCGTCGAGCACCTTGCCGATCAGTAGCCGTGCGCCGGGCGCCACACCCTTGCGGGCGCCGTTCGCTCCGGCGCCCGAGCCCGCGACGGTGGCGGCCACGTGTGTGCCGTGTCCGAAGTGGTCGGTCGTGCCCGTGTTGCTACCACTGAAGTCCCGGGCCTCGAGAACGCGCCCGGACAGGTCGGGATGGGTCTGGTCGGCCCCCGTGTCGAGCACGGCCACCTTGACGCCGGCGCCGTCCAGGCCGGCCTTCCAGGCATCCGGCGCGCCGATCTGCGCGGTGCTGCGATCGAGCACCGGCTCGACCTTGCCGTCGAGCCAGATCTTGCCGGTGGGTGCGGTGCGTGAGCCGGTTTCGGCGCCAGCTTGCGTACGCCAGAAGTCCGCGAGCGACTTCTTGTCGGCGCGCACGGCCACGGCGCCGAGGCTGGGCAGATCGGTGCCCGGGGCGGCGCTCAGGGCGCGGGCGCCCGGCGACGACTGCACGATCAGCGGCAGAGTCGGGCTGGCCGCGTCGCCGTAGCCCTCGTCGACGAGGCGCTGCACGTCGAACAGCTCCGCGTCGACGCGTCCGTCGGCGATCAGTGGCACGGCGTCACGCGGGACGACCCGGATGCCGTCCTTGGTCTCGGTGGTCGTGAACGACATGCGTTCGCGACCGGGGCCCGGCCGCACCGTCGCCGCCACCCGGCCCTCGCCGGCCGGAGCCAGCTGGACGAGGTCGCCGGTGACGAGCGTGATCGCCTGCGCGGCCGGAGGGGTTGCGGCGCGAGCGGGCGCGGGTGCGGCCGGGGTGGCAGCGGCGGGTCCTGGGGGGAACCCGGCGACGCTGCCGGCTCCGATCAGGACGCCGGCAAGTGCGCGGGTGAGGCGCTTGTGTGGTGACAAGGCCGACTCCTTAGCGTGGGGTTGCCACGCATTTTGAAGTGCGCCGATGTCTGGCCGGGAGGTCTTCGCGGTGCCGCAGAGACGACATGGCGCGATGTGGACAGCTCCTGAACGACCTTGATCAGGAAAGTGACAGAGCGGCCGCGCGGGCCTCGTCGCGGCTGGTGAAGCCCTCGAGCCGGTACGTCACCCGACCGCGCTCCCAGATCAGGGTGGGCGTGGACAGCCGGGCGGTCGCGCTGCGCTCGGCCCCGGTGCGGTCGACGTAGGTGAGCGTGTGCGGTCCGGGCAGCCAGATCGCCATGTCGCCACCCAGTTCGACCCACTCGGCCTCACTCGCCTGCTTGAAGAAGGCGCCTGCGGACCCGTCGAACTGGTCGAACCGCACCGTGCCGCCGCGATAGAGGGCGCTGACCACCCGGGGCACTCCGTTGTCGTCGGGATCGGCGACCTCGACGCGCTCGGGTGGGCCGAGTGCGGCCGGCATCCGCACGACGAACGGAGCCCGCTGTTTCGCCGCCTCGAGGCTGACCGCACCGGCCGAGGGCAGCGGGCTGGGGCTTGCTTCCGGAATCGGCGGAGCGGCTTCCCGGCGTACTTCGATGCCCGCCACCCGCAGCACCGAGGCGACCACGTCGACGACGGCGGCCCGGGCCGGCTCGACCGCGACCACGGTGACGGCGACCGCCGCCACGACGGCCGCGAGCCAGACCCGCCACCGGCTGCCCCGGCGGGCGGTCAGGCGCTCGCGGACGGCCACCCGCTGGTCGGCCGCCTCGGGCACGGCCAGCCAGCCGTCGAGGCCGCGCAGTTCGGCGATCAGGTCGTCGTCGCGTTCAGGCACCGGGCACCTCCTCGGCCCGCAGGTGCTCGCGTAACCGGGCCAGCGCCCGCGAGGTCCGCGACTTCACCGTGCCCTTGGGCACACCCAGGGCCGCCGCCGTCTCCTGCTCGCTGAGGTCGAGCAGGAAGCGGCAGACGAGCACGTCCTGATCGCGCCGCTCGAGCAACCGCAGCCGGTCGACCAGCCTCTGCCGGCGCTCGCGGGCCAGCACGGTGTCGGCCGGGTCGGGCGCGTCCGGCAGCGGCTCGGACGCCGAGGCGGCGCGCAGGGCGAGGCCGTCACGGCGCCGGCGGGACCGGTGCAGGTTGCGCGTCTCGTTGGCCACGATCGCGAGCAGCCACGGGCGGAAGCCGGACTCGCCGCGGTAGCGCGACAACTGCCGGTACGCCTTCACCAGCGCCTCCTGCACCACGTCGTCGGCGTCGTCACCCGCGCCGAGCAGCACGGCGGCCCGGTGCGCGGGCACGGTGTAGCGGGCGACCAGGATCTCGTACGCCCCCAGGTCGCCACCCCGCGCCCGGCTCACCGCCGTCGCATCGTCGATCTCGATGGCCTCTCTCAGCCTCGGCTCCTTATTCGCACCGACACTGCACTGACACCGGCCGCGGCGGAACGGTTCCCGGAACCCGATGCGAAGTTGTGGTGTCAGCAAGACATGACCACACGCCGCTCGTTCCTGACGCTCTCCGGTGGCGTGCTCGCCGCCTCCGCCCTGGCCGGCTGCCGCGAGCGCGAGGCAGCCGCCGCACTGTCGTCCTCGGTGCCCGATGTGCTGCTGGCAGGCAGCCGTTCCGGGGTCGTGCGGCTCAGCGGAACCGAGGTGCGCCCGATCGGCGCGCAGTCGGTGCTGAGCCGGTCCGGCCACACCGCGTACGCCGTCGCCGGCGACAGCCTCGTACGGGTGGACGCGGTGACCGGGGCACCCGCCCGGAAGCAGTCGATCGGGGGTGGGTGGGTGCCCCGGGTGGTTGCCGAGTCGTCGGATCTGTGCGTCCTGCTGACGACTCCGCCGGGCGAGCCGCCGGCCGCCCGCACCACCTCGGGCCTGCTGGTGATCGGGGCCGGCCGGCGGCAGAAGTTCAACCTGCCGGGGTGCGTCGAGCCGGACGCCTTCACGTCCGACGGCACCGGCCTGTTCGTGCTCGACTGGTTGCCCGCCGATCGGCCCGGGCATTACCGCGTACGGCTGCTGGACTTCAACGACGGCAAGCTGCACCCGTTGTTCACGCGCGACAAGACGCCCGTGCCCGCGGGCGCCGAGGAGCAGATGCAGGGCCGTGGACGGCAGGCGGTCTACTCGCCGGACAGGCAGACGCTGTACACGCTCTACACCCACCAGCCCGAGCACCAGCACACCCGCAACCTGCTCAACGGCACCCGCAGCCACGTGCACGCGTTCGTCCACGTGCTGCACCTGGCCGAGCGCTGGGCGTACTGCCTGGATCTGCCCGATCCGTTCGGGCAGGGGCCGGCCGAGGGGCACGCGCTGGCGGTGGACGGGACGCGGCTCGCGGTGCTGGACACGGCATCCGGGTCGATCGCGCACGCGAACACCGAAACGCTGCGGATCGAGCGGGTGGCCCGGATCGGGGCGGGCCGGGGCGCAGCGAGTCTCGTCTTCAGCCCGGACGCCCGGCTGCTGGCCGCCGACGGCGCCACCGTGCACGCGCTCGACCGCACCACCGACCAGGCCCTGGCGACGTGGGTGCTGCCGTCGGCCGTACGCGGGTTGCGGCTCAGCGCGGACGGATCGCGGCTCTATGCCGGGGGCGAGAACGGAGTGGTCTGGCTGGACGCCGGCTCGGGCGCGCTTCGAGGCCGGGCCAGGGTGGACGGCCTGACCGACGTGCTTTCCGTCAGATGACCGAAAGTTTCGGACTTCTTGTCGCCATGATCAGCGGTCCCACCAGCCGATAATTCGCCGGAAGTTAGAGGTTGACGGATCGTGGACGCGCTCCCAAGATGAATCCAGCGACGATCGTCGATCGCGTGACGGCGGACGGCTTCCACCGGCTGTCCGCCGCCACACTCCCCCGAAACCGACGAAGGTGAGTCCCCCGTGATCCGTCCTCGATCCCTGTTACTGACCGTCGCGGCGGCGCTGCTGGCCGGCGCCGGCGCGGTCGCCCTCATCCCCCCGGCGCAGGCCGCCGCCAGCTGCGCCAACGGCTACGTGGGCCTCACCTACGACGACGGGCCCAACCCGGGCACCACCACGTCGCTGCTGAACACGTTGCGCAGCAACGGATTGCGGGCCACGATGTTCAACACCGGGCAGAACGCGGCGGCCAATCCCGGCCTCGTGGCGGCCCAGGTGTCGGCCGGCATGTGGGTCGCCAACCACAGCTACACGCACCCGCACATGCTCACGCTGAGCCAGTCGGCCATGTCGTCGGAGCTGTCGCGCACCCAGACGGCCATCCGCAACGCCGGCGGCGGCACCCCGACGATCTTCCGGCCCCCGTACGGCGAGACCAACTCGACGCTCCAGTCGGCCGCCTCGGCGCTCGGCCTGCGCACGGTCACCTGGGATGTCGACTCGCAGGACTGGAACGGGGCGAGCACCGCGCAGATCGTGCAGGCCGCCTCGCGGCTGACCAACGGCCAACTGATCCTGATGCACGACAACTACCAGACGACCATCGCGGCCATCCCGCAGATCGCGGCCGGCCTGGCCCAGCGTGGCCTGTGCGCCGGCACGATCTCGCCGTCCACCGGCCGGGCCGTGGCCCCCGACGGCGGCTCCGGGCCGACCAACCCCCCGCCCACCAGCGGCGCCTGCACCACCACGTACACAGCCGGGCAGCAGTGGTCCGACCGCTTCAACGGCTCGGTGGCCGTCAGCGGCACGAGCAACTGGGTCGTCACCGTGACCCTGCGCTCGCCGCAGCGGGTCCTCGCCACCTGGAACGCGTCGGTCACCTACGACAGCACCGGACTGGTGCTGACCGCGCGGCCCAACGGGAACGGCAACACGTTCGGCCTCACCATTCAGCACGGCGGTAACTGGAACTGGCCGTCGCTGAGCTGCCGGGTGGGCTGACCGTCGGGCGTGGGGGTGCGGGTTCCGCATCCCCACGCTTGATCATCCGGAGTGGCGTCTGTCCTTTCGTGCCCGAGTGGGTAGATTGGGACGCATGGCAACGAACTCAGTCCGCGGCGCTCTGCTGCGGTCGTTGCCACTTCTGCTCCTGCTGCTGACGCTGGGCCTGACCGCGCCGCAGACGACATCACAGGTGCTTTCCTCCGCGGGCGTGGCGCACACCGCCCCCGCCGCGGATTCCACTGCCGACACTCCGGCCACCGAGCCGGTCGAGGCAGAAACCCGTACGGCGGCGCCCGTCGCCGACCGTACGCGGGCTCTCCGGGCGCAGCGCACCGCCGGTGTCTCCGGCTCCCGCGCCCCGCCTTTCCACTCCGCCTGATCACGCGCTGACGGCCCTCGCGGCCGTGCCCGTGGTCGCCGCCTCCGCGCCTCCGGCTGCCCTTGTGCTCCGGTCCGCGCGGAGCTGAACGGCCTTCGGCGGAGCGGATTCCCGTCCCCTCGTCGGCCTCGTCACACCCCATTCGCGCCTCGTCGGCGCACAGCCCGACATCCCCGAGCGGACAGGACTTCCTGGCGATGAACAACGTTGTTGCCGAAATGCTGCTGACCACCCCGGCCCCGGCGGCCATCTGGGTGACCCTGTGGATCCTCACCCTGCCGGCCATGCTGCTGCTGGCCAGCCCGCGGGCGATGGCCAACCCGATGCAGGCGCTGCGCGAGACGTTCTCGTGGCTGCGCGACCGCACCGAGGAGCGCCGCGAACTGGCCCTCGAGGCCATCGCGGCCACCCAGTTCGCCGAGGAGGTGCGCGTCGCCGCCGACCGGGCCGCGCTGGCCGCCGACCGCTGGCAGGAGCGCTGGGAGCTCGCTTCCGACGAGGTCACCGAGGCCTGGCAGGCCTGGCTGGACGCCGACGCCCGGCTGCGCACCCGCCGGGCCGGCGCCGCCTTCGGCATCCCGTGGAGCGCGCAGACCCCCACCGAGTACGCGGCCCGCGAGCGCTTCCTGCACAAGGCCGTCCGCACCGCCGCCGACAACGGCTGGCTGCCGGCCGCGGCGGTGGCCGACGCGCTGGCCGGGCGGGCCGGCTGGGACGCGCGCCTGCACCCGCTGGAGCAGGAACTGGTCGTCTTCCGCGCCGCCGCCGGCCACCTGCGCGACCACTACGAGCGCGCCGTGGCCACCGAGCGTGCCGCCGCCCACGACGCCGAACTGGCCCGCCGCACTCGCGACAGCCTGCGCCAGGAGTCCTGGCTGGCCACCACCCGGGCCGCCGAACTGCACCGCCACCTGCCGGCCGGCCTCACCGAGGCTCAGCCCGCCGCAGAGCCCACGTTCGCCGCCGCGTGGCGCTGACCCTGCCCCAGCCCCGGTTCGGGCCTGTACCGCCCGCCTGGCGGGGCTAACGTGCAGGACATGTCGACGCACTGGACCCTCGGCGGGGACGCCGCCGATCCGCACCGGCTGGCCGCCTTCTGGGCGACGGCGCTGGGCTACATCGCCGAGCCCGGCTACGACGACCCCGACGGCGCCTCGCTCATCGACCCCGGCGGCCGCGGCCCGGCGATCAGCTTCCTTCGGGTGCCCGAGCCGAAGACCAGCAAGAACCGCCTCCACATCGACCTCCGGGTGGCCGGCGAGCCCCCGTGGGACATGCCCGCCCGCGAGCGCCTCATCCGAACCAGGGTCGCCGAGCTGCGCGCGGCCGGCGCGACCGAGGTCCGCGACCACCACTACGGCGACCAGCTCGGCCACGTGGTGATGCTCGACCCCGAGGGCAACGAGTTCTGCGTCGCCTGAGACCGCGCTACGGCCTCGTGAGCAGGCAGCTGGACTTGTTCAGGTCGATCGTGCGGCTCGTGGTCAGGCACGTGGTGAACCAGCGCGATGGTGGACGCCAGGGTGGTGGCGGCGACCGCCTGGGCGGGGGCCGGTCCGGCCACGACGCCGGTGATGGCGGCGGCCGTGGCGGCGGCGAGAGCGAGAGCACGTCGTAAGCGCATGGCACGCACCCTCGCACCGCCCATTTATGGCTGCCAATCTATAGCGCGCGGATCATATTCCCCGGCCGGTCCGTTGTGCACGGACGCGGAGCGGGCCAGGATGAGCCGCATGGGCACCGCCAGGAAGTTCGGCCAGATTCTGCATTCCGAGCTCGACGTGCACGCGGCGTGGGTGCCCGTGACCAACACGTTCGCGCTCGGCGACTACGGCGTGATCAGTGGCGGTGTCTTCGTCAAGACGGGCAACATCGCCGAGTACGGGATCACCTTCGCCACCGCCTCGGGCCCGTCGGCCCGGCTGCGGTTCCGGTCCGACGGCGTACGGGTCACGAGGTTCGTCGCCGGGGCCGAGGTGCCGAACATCCCGCAGGTCGACCTCGAGGCCTCGATCCGCATCGAGTTCTCGGCGTCGGATTCGTTCTACGTCGACGCGCCCGTGCTCACCGTCGATTCGATCGAGGATGTCGCCCGGGTCGGCGCCGCGTTGCGCGAGGTCGAGGGTTGGCGCCGCCGGCACAAGGTGGTCTTCTCGACGTACACGGGCCAGGGTTGCACGGTCATCTCGTCGCGCAAGGCCAACTCGACCTTCGAGCTCAGCGCCACGGCCGACGTGCTGCGCCTGCTCGAGCTGGGCAAGGCCACCGGCGGCATCACGCTCTCCGGCGAGTCGGCGGCCGGCCTCGAGGTGATCGGCGCGACCGGCGTCGTCGGGCTGCGCCTGTTCAAGCTGCGGCAGCTCACCGGCGGCACCGACGTCCTGCACACCGGCGAGCCGGACGACGAGATCGAGTACGAGGCCCCGGGCGACCCGGAGGACGACCTCTGACATGCGGTCCGAGCTGATCGAGTTCTTCCGCTTCGACTCCCCCGACTCAGGCATGCTGCGGATGGGCGACCGTTACCTGCGGGCGCGCGGCAACGAGCCGGTCGCCGAGGTGCACATCCCGATCCGCCACAGCGACTTCCTGCGCCGGCTCGACCACCTCCGGTACGAGATGGAGAACGACGCCGACCGCCGCGAGGCGGCCCTGCGGGACCTGGCCGAGGTGGTCACCCAGGTGCTGGGTGTCTGCGAGAGCCCGAACGAGCCGATCCAGATCGACCTGGTGACCAACGCCGCCGAGCTGAGCGCCCTGCCGTTCGAACTCGCCCGGGACGCCGACGACCGCCCGGTGTTCGCGGTGTCGGATCCCCCACTCGTGCTGACCCGCCGGGTGCGCACCGGCCTGCACGGCACCCGCCACGTCTGGTGGTCGACGCCGCGTGTGCTGTTCGCCGCCGCCTCCCTGCCCGGAGCGGGCAAGCCGGTGCCGGTCGGCGAGCACCGGACGGCGCTGCGCGAGGCGCTCAAGCCGTGGAGCGAGCCGCTGCCGATCGAGGGTATGCAGGACGCCGTCCGCGACAACCGCCGCGTGCTGACCACCCTCGACCGCGCGAGCCTGGGCCGGATCGCCGCGGCCGCACGGGCTGCCGTGGCCGAGGGCCGCCCGTACACCCACCTGCATGTGCTGGCCCACGGCAGCAACGTCGGCGACCAGTTCGAGCCCGAGTTCGGCGTCGCGCTGTTCGCCGACGACGACAAGACACGGGCCGACGTCACGCCGGACGACCTGCGGGCGGTGATCCAGTCGATCGAGCCCGGCCCGGTCGTCGTCACCCTCGCGGTGTGCGACGGCGGCAACCAGTCGAACAGCGTGACCGGCGGCGGCAGCCTGGCCCACGAGCTGCACGAGTCCGGCGTGCCGGTCGTGCTGGCCTCGCAGTTCCCGCTCACCTTCGCCGGCTCGATCACGTTCGCCCGGCAGTTCTACGGCGAGCTGCTGGCCGGCGGCGATGTGCGTACCGCCCTGCACCGCACCCGTCGCCGGCTGCACACCGAGGGCGCCGACACCAAGCACGACTGGGCCAGCCTGGTCGCGTACGTGCAGCTGCCCGAGGACTACCAGGACAGGCTGTACGAGGTGGCGATGCAGGCCGAGATGGCGTCGCTGCGCACCGCCCAGCTGTGGTCGGACAGGCTGGTCAACGAGGGCGTCACCGACCCGGCCGCGTTCGAGACGGTGGCCGAGCAACTGCGGTCGCGGATCGCCTCGCTGACCCGCTACGTCGGGGACGGCGAGGCAGCGCCGGCCGAGGCGGCCCGGCTCGAGAACTTCGGCATCCTCGGCAGCGCCCAGAAGCGGTACGCCGAACTCTCGTTCCGTCGCGACGATCCCGACGGAGCCCGGGGGGCCCTGCGCGAGGCCCGCCGCTGGTACCTGCGGGGCTTCACCAGCAGTCTTTCCCACCACTGGCACGGCGTGCAGGCGCTCTCGATCGAGGCGGCGCTCACCGGCCGCATCGGGCGGCCCGGTCAGTGGTACGCCGCTGTCGAGGCGGCCGAGGCGGACGACGACATCTGGGCGCCCGGTTCACTGGCCGAGCTCTATCTGCTCGCGCCGCTGGCCGGTCTGCCCCCGGCCCTGCCGCAGGCGGAGCGCCAGCTGACCGAGCTGGCCCGCCGGGCCGAGGGTCCCGTGCCGATCGACTCCACGCGCCGCCAGCTCGACCGGTACGTCCGCTGGTGGACCCGGCGTCACGGCTACTTCCCGGACTTCCCCGGCGGCGATCTGACCGAGGACGCCTCGCGGCTGCTGGAAGGGCTCAGTGCCTTGCCGGCGCCATCCCGTTCAGCACCACCGTCCATGGTGGATCCGTAAGCCCGCCGGGCCGGAATGCGTAAAAGGCTCATTTTTGGTGTGATCCGCGCGTATCTTCGGAAGACCGGTCTGGCGGGCGAGACGGGCGGTGAGGCGACCATGACCACCGGGCATCGCGATCTTCACGACGAGCTGGCGGAGCAGGTCCGGGAGCTCGACGCGTTCGCGTACTCCGTGTCGCACGACCTGCGCGCGCCGCTGCGCAGCCTGGAGGGGTTCAGTCAGATCCTGCTCGAGGAGCACGCGGCCGGCCTCGACGACGAGGGCCGGCGCTACCTCGAGCGCATCCGGGCCAACGTCGAACGGATGACCGAGATGATGGACGCCCTGCTGGAACTGTCGCACGCCGCGCGGTCGCAGTTGCACCGGCAGACCACGGACATCAGCGCCCTGGCCCGCGAGGTGGCGGCCGAGCTGACCGCCGCCGATCCGGGCCGTCCGGTGCGTTTCGCCATCGCCGAGGGGCTGGTCGCGCCGGGCGACCCGCAGCTGATCCGGCTGGTGCTGCAGAATCTGCTCGGCAACGCGCACAAGTTCACCGCGAAGCGGCCCGACGCGCTGATCGAGCTGGACTCGGAACGCCAGGACGGCGTCGACGTCTACGCGGTGCGCGACAACGGCGCCGGCTTCGAACCCCGCCAGGCGCACCGCATGTTCGACCCGTTCCAGCGGCTGCACCTGGCCGCCGAGTTCGAGGGCACCGGTGTCGGCCTGGCCATCGTCCGGCGGATCGTGGCCCGGCACGGCGGCAAGATCACCGCGTCGGGCGAGCCCGGCGCGGGTGCGGTGGTGCGCTTCAGCCTGACCCCCGGACCGGCCGGCTGGGAGCTGCGATGACGGCAGCGCAGATCGAGGTGCTCGTGGTCGACGACAACGACGACGACGCCGTGCTGATCGGGCACTCGCTGTCCCGGGCCGGCCTGCCGGTACGGCTGACCCGGGCCGAGACCTCCGAGGAGGTGACGGCCACGCTCGCCGGGCGACCGGTCGACGTGGTCATCTGCGATTACAACCTTCCCGGCGTACGGGCGGAGGACGTGCTCGTCCAGGTCCGCGAGCACGACGCGGACCTGCCCTTCGTGCTCGTCTCGGGCCAGGTCGGCGAGGAGAAGGCGGCCGACCTGATGCGCGCGGGCGCTCGCGACTTCGTCCTGAAAGACCGTCTGACCCGGCTCGCCCCGGCCGTGCAGCGGGAACTGCACGAGGCCGCCGAACGCCGCCGCCACCGCCACACCGAACAGCAGCTGCGCCAGGCCGAGCGCCTCGACTCGCTGGGTCAGCTGGCCGGCGGCATCGCCCACGACTTCAACAACATCCTCGCGGTCATCTCCGGCTACGCCACGATCCTCAACGAGGAACTGGGCCCCGACCACGCACTGCACGCCGACGCGCTGGCGATCGAGCAGGCAGCGGCGCGCGGCAGCGGTCTGACCCGCCAGCTGCTCATCTTCAGCGGCCTCGAACCGTCCCGCCCGGAACTGCTCGACCTGAACGTCGTGGCCACCGACATGCAGCGCGTCCTGTCCCGCACGCTGGGCGACGACGTGGAGCTGACCACGATGCTGTCGCTGAACCTGCCGCGCATCACGATCGACCGCAGCAAGCTGGAACAGGTCATCATGAACGCCGCCATGAACGCGCGGGCGGCGATGCCGTCGAACGGCCGGTTGACGGTGTCGACCGAGGTGGTGCGCGAGACCGGCCACGTCTGTCTGTCCATCATCGACAGCGGCCGGGGCATGCCGCCCGAGGTGGCGGCACGCGCCTTCGAGCCGTTCTTCACCACCAAGGGACGCGGCAAGGGCACCGGCCTGGGCCTGGCCACGGCGTACGGCGTCATCACCGAGGCCGGCGGCACGATCAGCCTCGACTCCCGGCCCGGCGAGGGCACGACGCTGCGCATCTGCCTGCCCCCGGCCGAGATCGCGGCGCCCGCCTCGACCCTGGTGAGGCGGCCCCCTTCGACGACGGGCCGCATCCTGGTGGTCGAGGACGAGGACGGCGTACGCGACATCGTCGGCCGCATCCTGCGCCGGGCCGGCTACGAGGTGCACGCCGCGGACGACCCGGTCGAAGCGCTGCGCCTGGTCCACGACGGACTCGAGCTCGACGCGCTACTGACCGACATCATCATGCCGGGCATGTACGGCACCCAGCTGGCGGCCGAACTGCGGAAGATCCGCCCCGCCCTGCCGGTCGTCTTCATGTCCGGCTACACCAGCGGCTCCGCCCCCGGCGGCGAGGAGCTACCGGCCGACGCGCCGCTGCTGCACAAGCCCTTCCAGAGCGAGAACCTGCTCAACGCCCTGCACACCGTGCTCCACTGAGGACTGTTCAGTCGGCGACATGGGCCGTGTGATCGAGCCAGTGCTGAGCGAGGGCGGCGTCGCCGTCGACGGCTCCGTGGCCGGCGAGCGGCAGTCGCCGGGTCAGGATCAGCAGCAGCGACTGGGCCGGGCCGGTCACCGTCACGTCGGCCTTCCGGGTGCCGGGCTGCCACGTCGCCCCATCGGGCCGCCGCTCGACGAACCAGCCTTCCGCGGTGTCGGTGGCCCGCCACTGCAGGGTCTGGCCGGCGCCCCGGATCGCGTGGGCGGACTCGGACCGGTACATCTGCCACGTGGGCGAGGTCAGCATCGCGAAGTGGTTGCTGATGAGCGCCGCGGCGACGTCCGGCTCGATGTCGGGCGGCCGGTGCGCCGCGGCGGCGGCGTCGAAGCCGTGGACGACGGTCTCGTTGAGCACGCTGGAAAGCCAGAACCGCCCGCCGGTCCGTTCGTCGCCCGCGGCGTTGAACACCGGCGCGTCGAGCGCGTCGTCGGAACACGCGTCCACGACCCGTTGCGCGGACTCCGACAGCCACGTCGGCCAGTCATGGGAATCGACGGGGAGGACGGCCATCTCCGCGGGCAGCCGGGCCGGATCGGTGACGCGCCGCTCGATGATCTCGGCGACCCAGTTCTGTGTCTGACCGACGTGCTCGACCAGTTCGGTGACGGTCCACTGCGGGGCCGTCGGCACGGCGGCACCCGGCCCGGCTGCGGCGGCCGCCTCGGCCATACGGCCCGTGTGTTCGACGATCGCCCGGCGGGCTCGATCCGGGCTGAGCTCGATCATGGGATTCTCCGCTCCGTGAGTTCGGTGTGCTCTGATGACCCGCCGCGACGGTCGAACTCATCGGTCCGGTCGATCCGCGTGGCCGGATGCTCACCTGCATCGCGCGGCCCCGGCACGGGCTTCGTCGTGGGCCTCGGCCTCGGGCTGCGCTGCGAATCGCCGTACGGAAAAAAGCGAAGGCCCGGTCAGCGTGACCGGGCCTTCGTTACCGCTTGGGGTGATCGACGGGACTTGAACCCGCGACCCCCTGGACCACAACCAGGTGCTCTACCAACTGAGCTACGACCACCATTGCGCACGAGGAACCAACCCCGTGGTGCCGGACAAGCATAGCCGAACTCCGGCGGTGCCCGTCCAGCGGGTTACCGGCACGGTCGGGTGACCAGTTTGCCCTGCTGGGCAGCCCCGCGACGCTACAGCTCGGCGGCGATCGCCTTGGCCGACTCGACGTCGGGGCCGGGCAGGGGGACGAAGATCGTGCGGCGGTAGTACTCGAGCTCGCGGATGCTTTCGCGGATGTCGGCCAGCGCCCGGTGGGCCAGACCCTTGGCCGGCTGGCCGAAGTACACGCGCGGGTACCAGCGGCGGCACAGCTCCTTGATCGAGGAGACGTCGATCATGCGGTAGTGCAGGAACGAGTCGAGCGCGGGCATGTCGCGAGCCAGGAAGCCGCGGTCGGTGGCGATCGAGTTGCCGCACAGAGGGGCCGAGCGCGGGTTGGGGACGAACTCGCGGATGTACGCGAGAACGGCCTCTTCGGCCTCGGCCATGGTGATCGCTGACCGGCGCACCTCTTCGGTGAGCCCGGACTTGGCATGCATGTCGCGCACCACGGGCGGCATCGCGTCGAGCGCCGCGTCGTCGGCGTGGATGACCAGGTCGACGCCCTCGCCCAGCACGTTCAGATCGGCATCGGTGACGAGCGCGGCCACCTCGATGAGCTTGTCCTTGCCCAGGTCGAGGCCCGTCATCTCACAGTCGATCCACACCAAATGATCAGCCACCCGGACAGCCTACGCCGCGACCGCATGGACCGGTGTCTCGTCTTTTCGGGACACCCGTGCGGACACAACCCTCGCAGCCACGTGTTTTGTCCGCTTTCGGGCGATGAACTCCCACTCGTGCTGCTAAACGGCTAAACTGGGCTTAACGGACGAAGCCCCCTATCGGTTACTCCGTTCCCCCGGGAAAGGGCCCTCCGCGTCGGCAGCGCGGAGGGCCCTTTCAGCTGTGCTTGCTCGGACACGGAACCGGGCCCTCCGCGCAGGCAGCGCGGAGGGCCCGGTTCGGGTCTTCGAGGATCAGCTTTCGGGCTGCGCCCCGGGCGCCGGGCGGCGACGGGCCGACGGGCGTTCCTGGTCCTCGTCCTGGTGCTCATTGATAGCGCCGGTCGCGGTGATCCGGCGGCGGCGACGCTCGGTGTTGCCGGCGAGCAGTTCGGCCGCTTCCTTCTGGTACGCGGCCAGCCAGCCGGCGGGGGTGCCGCTACCGGCCGGAATGGCCCCCGTGCTGGTGCGCACCGGCACGTCAGGTGCCGGGCGGGTGGGGCGGCTCACTGCGGTCGCCGGCTTGACGGTGGAGCGGGCGGCCGGCTTGGCCGGGGTGGCGGGCTTGGCCGTCGCCCGGGTCTTCGCGGGGGTCGCCTTGGCCGCCGGGACCTTGGCCGTCGTCGACCTCGTCTTCGCCGCAGCGGCGGACTTGGCCGGCTTCTCGGCCTCGGCCTCCGCGTCGGGCTTGGGCTTCGCGGTTCGCGTACGGGTCGTCCTGGCCTTCGGTTTGGCCGTCTTGGCGGGTACGGCCGTTTCGTCGTCGAGCGTGTCCGCAGCCGGCTCCGAACCGGCTTCGGCCGCCGCGGCCGCTCGAGCCGCCACCGTCTGAGCGGCCTTGCGCCACGCCGCGGGCGCCGGCCGTCCCGCGCCGCCGCCGGGCAGCCGTCCCGAGAACGAAGACGTCACGCCCCCTTCGGTCCGGCTCTGCGCCTGCGCCATGAGGTCCCGCTCCGATTCGGGCCGCCCCGCGCCCCGGCGCCCGGACTCCTTGCCCACCGGCTCGTCGTCGGCGGTGGCCGCCGTCGGCTTGGACCGCTGGTGCGGGGAAGAGGCCGCCGGCCGTCCCTCGACCGGGTCACGCTCGGCTCCCGGCGCCTCGTGCTCTTCGGCCCCACCCGGCGACCCACCGACGTCCGTCCTGTCCGAGGACGGACTGCCCGGTCCCGGCGTACGGCCGTTGGCCGCACCGCCCCCGGCCGAACCCACCCCGTCATCTCCCGACGCCGTGGCGAGAACATGTGACTCGTCAGCGGTCACGCGGTCGCCGGCGTCCGTGACCGCCGACGCCTCCACGCGGTCGCCGGCGTGCGTCACCGCCGACGCCTCTGCGCGGTGCCCCGGAGCCGTCGCCTGCGACACGCCGTTGGTAGCAGCCGCACCCGCGATCCGGGCCCCGGACGGCTGAGAAGCGGACGCCCCGGCCGGCACCGGACTGCCCGGCCGAACCGCCCCGCCGCCGTTCACGGCGCCGCCGTCGGCCGGCTGCTCCGAGGTTCCGGGCCGCGCCGGCGAGGGCACGATCGGACGCGTCGGAGCGGGCGGCCGAGGAACGGTGGGCCGGGGCGGCGCCGGGGCGGTCGTGGCGTGCGCAGTTCCGGAGCCGGACTCCTCGTCGCCTTTCTCCGCCCGCTCGGGACCGGCCGAATCGGCCGCCGGCGAACCGGCGTCGGCCGCTGCAGTCGCCGGACGGGCGTCCTCAGTCGAGGCGGGCGCCGTGACAACCGGCTTGCCCGCGTCGACTGCCGGAATCGCTTCGTCGACGTCTGCGGACGGTGTGCCGACCGTCCGGTTCCGGGTGCGCGGCTCGGAAGCCGGCACCGGGCGGTTGCTCCGGGCAACCTGCTCGGTGCCGGCCCCCGCTGCCGGGCGGACCCCACTGGCGGATGGGATGGCCGGCTCGGTGCCGTTCTTGGCGGCCGCCCGGGGCGACTCGCCGGTCCGCGCGCCGGCCCGGCCCGCGCTCGCAGGGCTGAGGGCGTCAGCTGCGACACCCGCGTCGGCCTGGAATTCGGTGCCGGCGCTGCGATCGGCACCGGCCCGGAAGCCGTCGGCCGGGGTTCCGGAACCGGCTGATCGGTCGGCGTCAGCGCGGGAGCCGTTGCCGGCCCGACGGTTCGTGTCCGAGGCGCGGGTCGCCGGGTCGGAGTTCGCCGACGCTGCGGGATCAGTCATGGCCGGGCTGGTCGGTCCAGACGTACGGGGGTGGGTCGCTTCACCGGCGTTGCCACGGCCCGCGTCGAAGCCTGCCGGCTGAGCAGCGCTGCCGTTGGCTACGGACGCCGACCGGCCGGCTGCCGGAGACGGGCGGGACAGACCGGCCGCCCAGCTCGGACGGTTGGTGGTTGGGGCAACCGACGGCGTTACGTCCGCGGCAGGGGTCGAAAGACTCGCGTCCGTTGCCCGGGCCGAACGGCCCGCATCGGCTGCGGGAGCGGAACGGCTCGCGTCAGCCGAAGAGGTCCGCTGGTCGGCGGCGGCCGAGGCCAGGGTGGGCTCGGGCGCTACCCGGCGACCCGCGTCGGCCGTTGGGTGACCAGCGCCAGTTTCTGGGCGGCCGGAGGCATTCGTGCCGCCCGCACCGTCGGAAGCACCTGCCAAGCCACCGGCACGATCAGAAGCAGCGCCGCCGACAGAGGCACCGCGAGAAACGCCCGCCACGTCATTCGGGCCGGTAGCCGGACGATCAGAGGCACCCGCCGGGTTACCCGCCGCGGCTGCCGGACGGTTGGAAGCACCCGCGCCAGCGGCACCTGCAGCCGCACTGCCGAAAACGCCGGTCGCACCGGCAGCCGGACGGTCCGAAGCACCAGTGCCACCGGCACCGGCACGGTCGGAAACACCCCCGCGACCGGCATCGGGAGTCGCACGGTCGGAAACACCCGCGCCGCCGGTGCCAGCACGCGTGCTGTTGGGAGCGCCCGCCGGGCCGGCGACCGGACGACCGGCGCCGGTCGCTGGGCGGCCGGGGAATGCGGACGGGGGGCCAGGTCGGCGGGCGGGGCCGGCCGGCGCTTCGTCGCGGCCGGGAGCCGGGTGGCCGGCATCAGCCGGCGGAGTCGGGGCCACGCCCGGGTTCGGGCTGGGTGCGTCCGCGGCTTCGCGGTCCGGGGACGGGCCTCGGCCGGTGGGCGACGGGCGGCCGGGACGGCCTCCGGGCGAGGGGCGGCGGCCGGAGGACGGACGACCTGCGGGCTCGGACTGGCGTCCGGCTCGCGGTGGGTCCGTGCGGGGCATGCCCGTCGCCGACCAGTCGGTGGCGCCGGGGCCGGTGACCACCAAGACCTTCTGGTTGGCCATCCGCGGGTCGCGGCCTTCGTCCATGGCATCCTCGCGGATTGCGCGGGCGTCGGCGGCGCCGGCCGCATAAGCGGCGGCCACGGCGTCGATTGGGTGGCCTACCTCGGCCGGGTCTTCGTTGGACGCGCCCGGTGCCGCGGCGCCGGGCTGAGAAGCTGTGGCAGCAGAGCCCGGAGCGGAGGCCAGCGCAGCGGCAGCAGAGCCCGGACCGGATCCCGTGGACGTCGGCGCGGCGGCAGCGGAAGCAGCGGAGCCCGGCGCGGCCGGAGCGGAGCCCGGCGCCGCGGAAGCGGAGCCCGGCGCCGAATTCGGCGCAGCAGCAGAGCCCGGGGCGGAACCCGCGGCAGCCAGCGCAGCAGCAGCGGAGCCCGGCGCGGCCGGAGCGGCCGCAGCAGAAGCAGAAACCGTGCTAGCAGAACCAGGAGCCGCCGTAGCAGGAGTCGTGGCTGCGGCCGGGGCGGCCGTCTCGGTGGAGGCCTGGGCAGCGGAATCATCCGAGGCCGGAGCGTCGACCGCGGAAGCGGCACGAGCGCCCACCTTGGTGGCAGCGCTGGCAGCGGCGATCGACGCGGCCGCGGCAGCCGAGACCGCGGCCCCCGCGCGGGAAGCCGGATCGGCCACCGGAGCGGCCGCGTCCGCGGCCATGGGCGTACGCGGGGAAGCGGGAGAAGCCGCACCGGGCCGGTCAGCGCCGGCGGCGGCTCGGCGGCGGGCTGCCTCGGCCAGGCGGGCGGCGGCCTGAGCCTCGGTCTCGCGGGCCCGGACCGGCGCTGTTTCCGCCACCCACGCCTCGACGGCGGAGGGCTGGAACATCGGGATGTCGCCGGGGACCGGCGTGGAACGCTTCGCGGCGGGGCGGCGGGTGGCGGACTGGTCGGTCGACGGTTCGCCCTGCGGCAGCGGCGCCGCGCCCGCCCCCAGGTACTGGAGCGGCTCGCCGGGGGCCGGCTGGCGGGCCGGGATCGCGGTGGCGGCGGCGTACTCGGCCGGGTCGGGCGGGACTCCGGGGGCGGCGGCCGGCGACGAGATCGCTGCGGCGGTCAGCGCGGGCGCCGGCGGCCAGGCCATGACGGCCGGGGCCGGGCCGGGGTGGGCGTCGGCCAGCGAGCGCGGCCGGTGGGCTCCGACGGGACGGCTGGTGGTGGGCAGCGCCGGCATCGGGGCTCCGATGGCGCGCATCAGGTCGGGCACCTGGCTCGGCTCGACCACGTAGACGATCTCGCGGCGGCGCGCGGGCCAGGCCAGCACGACCATGCCGACCATCACGAGCAGCGTGCCCAGCGTCAGCAGGCCCCAGGCGCTCGAGTTGAGCCAGCCGGGACGCAGTTCGGCGGTGGCCCGCAACTGCACGCCGGGCGTGGCGTCGGCGCTCATCACGACGAGGCTGTACGGGCCGCCCCGCACCTCGGACGGGGTCCACGAGATCTGGCCGGCGCTGTTCGCGCGGGTCCAGAACGGCGCCTGGCCGGGCTGGACGCGGGGCGCCGTCGTGCCGGGGACGATCGTCGTGGCGACCGGCAGGGCGCCGGTGCCGATGTCGACCGTACGAACCCTGCTGTGTTGCACGGCGACCAGGTAATCCCGCACGGCGTTGGTGGGCGCGAGGCCGAAGAACGCCGGGCCCTTCTGCGTCTGGCCGAGCAGTCGCAGCTGGGTGTCGCCGAGGCGGGCGAACGGCGCGTCGGAGCGCAGCAGGCCGTCCACGTCCTCGATCACGAGCGCGTAGCCGGGCGTGGACAGCTGCTGCAACCGGCCGCTGAACGCGCCGCCCTCGTCGCGGTGCTGCATGGCGGCCCACAGGCCCGCGCCGGCCAGCAGCGACGGCAGACCGATGGTCAGCGCCAGCATGCCGAGGATGGTCCGGAACACCCGCATCGCTTCTCCCCTCAAAGCTCAGGCGGTAACGGCCCGACCATACAAGTCCAAATAACCCCAAAGTGGTCAAATAGTGGCTAACTCGCTGATAGAAGTGAGACTCAGTTGATCGTGACGGTCGTGGAGAGCGTCGACTGATCGATGTCGCTCGTGCGCGCGGTGACCTTGAAGGTCCACTCGCCCGCGGCGGGCAGGGCGATGTCGCCGACCGCGTGGAAGTCGGTGATCCGCAGCAACGGGACCTCGATCGGCTCGATGCCCTTGGCCGTCAGCGCGGCCGTGGCGGTCCACTCGACCACCGTCAGCGGCTTGTTGTCGAGCGTGTAGGCGTACAGGTGGATGCTGTTGTTGCCGACCGCGGCCGGGAAGACGTCGATCTGCAGGGCCATCTTGTTGTCGGTCAGCGTCTTGGTGACCGTGGTGGAGACGCCGGCGGTCTGGGACGCCTCGGCCGAACGCGCCGGCGGGATCTGCACCAGGGCCGAGGTGACGCCGAGCACGACGGCGGTGACCGCCAGCTCGGCCCACACCACCCGCCGCAGGCCCTTCGGCTCGGCCTCGGCCGCCTTCGAGCGCACCAGCCGTCGCGAGAAGTAGGCCATGACCAGCACGACGGCAGCCAAGCCGACCTTGACGAGGATCAGGCGGCCGTACGTGGTGAAGAAGAGCCCGTCCAGCGACGAGACCTCGATCAGCGCCTGCACGACACCGGCCACGATCAGCGCCGCCACCGCCGTGGCGGCCCAGCGCGACCAGATCGGCAGGATCGCCCCGAGTTCACGTTCGTCGGCCTGGCGCAGCAGGAAGCCGACCAGCATGACCAACCCGCCCAGCCACACCGCCATGGCGGCCAGATGGATCGCGTCGACCACCACCGACACGCCGGCCACCGGGGAGGCGGTCGGGTGCCCGGTCAGCGGCCAGGTGGCCAGGGCGGCCACGCCCAGCACGCCGAGCAGGGCCAGGTCGGTCTTGGAGTCGTTGCCGGTGCCGCGCAGCAGGGGTCGCAGCAGCAGGGCGGCCGCGCAGATCACCCCCAGGCGCACCAGCATGATCGCGCCGAACGTGCTGCCCAGCACGTCGCGGAGGTCGCCCACCCGTACGTCGAAGAGCCCGGACCCGGTCGAGTAGGGCGCCTGGAGCCAGATCGCCACCAGGGTGCTGAACGCTACGAGCCCGAGCCCGAGCCACACGAGGCGGCCGGGCCCGCGGCGGCTGAGCCGGTGCGGCCAGAGCAGCGCGAGCACGAGCACCGGCCCGACCAGGAGCACCAGACCGGCGTACCCGAGATATTTGCCGACCGGGATGAGCGCGCGCACGACCGGGTCGACCGTTTCGTCGTCGATCGTCGCCGCGGGCGTGGCCGACGCGGCGCCCACCGAGAAGGTGATGCTGCCGCCGACCGGGTGGCTGTCGGCCGAGATCACCCGGTAGCTGACCAGGTAGGTGCCCCGGCCGCCACCCGAGCGCAGCGGGATCGTGACGGTGCCGCCCTCGGCGACCGGCTCGCCCTGGTCGGCGCGGGAGCCGTCCGGCGCGAGCACCTGGATCTTGCCGTTGAGCAGCTGGACCGACTCGGTGAAGTTGAGCGTGATCTTGTTCGGGGCGTCGGGCACGATCGTCCCGTTGGCCGGGTCGCTGTTGGCCAGCGCGGCATGGGCGCTCGCGGGCGCGGCGGGGCCGGCGAGAACGGCGAAGAACCCGATCAACAAGCCTGCCAGAGCCGCCAAACCGCGACAAAACCGACGCCGATCAACAGTCATGCCCGACATGCTGCCCGATCGGATCGCTCAGTGCCCACCACGGGTGGCCGGAGCGCCCGAGGGCGTACGATGTCGGGCCATGGACGGCCTGGACGAAATCACCGCGCTCGCCCTCGCCGCCCGCGAGGGTGACGAAGCCGCCCTGGCGGCGTTCGTGCGCGCCACCCAGGCCGAGGTCTGGCGGTTCACAGCGGCGCTCGTCGACCCCGGCGCAGCCGACGACCTGACGCAGGACACGTTCCTGCGCGCGTTCAAGGCGCTGCCCGCCTTCGAGGCCCGTTCCACGGCGCGCACCTGGCTGCTCGGCATCGCCCGCCGCACCTGCGCCGACCACCTGCGCACGGTCATCCGCCGCCGCCGGCTCGACGCCCGCCTCACCGCCGAGGCCTGGACGGCGTCGTCCTCACCCGACCCCGCCCACCGGCTCACCACGGCCGATCTGCTGGGCCGCCTCGGCGAGGAACGTCGTACCGCTTTTGTGCTGACACAGGTCCTTGGACTCTCCTACGCCGAGGCGGCCGAGGTAGAGGATGTCCCGGTCGGGACCATCCGGTCCCGTGTCGCGCGTGCCCGTGACGAGCTGGTAACCGCCGTCTCTCAGGCGAGAGCCGTCTGATCAGGCAGTTCCCAGGCAAACCTCAGCACACTTGAGGGAACCTGCGCGACATTTGCTTCGACTAACGGGCGTGACCATGGACTTGAGGCAGCAGCCGAACCGGCTCGCGGCGGCCTGGCCGTGGATCTCCACCCTCGCGCGTCTCGGCCTGGCGGCGGTCTTCCTGATCGCCGGCGGGCTCAAGGTGACCGACCTGGCCGCCTCGGCGCGCGCGGTGAACGCGTACGACCTGATGTCCTACGACACCGCCAAGGTGATCGGGGCCGTACAGCCGTTCCTGGAGATCGCACTGGGCCTGCTGCTGCTGATCGGCATAGCGACCCGGCTGAGCGCGATCATCGCCGCGGCGCTGATGGTGATCTTCATCGCCGGCATCATCTCGGCCTGGGCGCGCGGGCTGCAGATCGACTGTGGCTGCTTCAGCAAAGGCGGGGAACTGACCGGCGGGCGCACCGCCCAGTACGGCCTGGAAATCCTGCGCGACGTGGGCTTCCTGGCGCTGGCCGGCATTCTGATCTGGAAGCCGAGGTCCAGGTTCTCGCTCGACGGTGTTCTGTTGGGAGAGAGATGAGCAAGGGTAATCGGGGGCGCGACCGCTCGGCGGCCAAGCGGATCGTCGAACAGCAGAAGGCGGCCGAACGCCGCCGCCGGGTGACGATCTGGACGTCGGTCGGCGTCGTCGCCGTGCTGCTGATCGCCGGCCTGATCGGCTGGGGCGTCCTCGCCAATCAGGACGATTCCGGGGGCAGCACGCCCAGTGTGGCGGTCGACGAGGGCACGGCGTTCGCGGTCGGGTCGGGGCCGGTGACCGTCGACATCTACGAGGACTTCATGTGCCCGATCTGCAACGAGTTCGAGAAGCAGACCGGTCCGGCCATCGCCCAGCTGGTCACCGACAACAAGGTCACCGTCCGCTACCACCCGGTGTCCATCCTGGACCGGGCGTCGAACGGCACGAAGTACTCGACCCGGGCGGCCGCGGCCGCGGCCGCCGCGGCGGTGGACGGCAAGTTCCTCGAGTACCACAACGTGCTCTTCGAGAACCAGCCCGCCGAGGGCAGCGACGGGCTCGACGACGCCAAGCTGATCGAGCTGGGCAAGTCGGTCGGGCTCGGTGACTCCTTCGCCACGGCCGTCAACGACCAGACGTACGACTCGTGGGTCACCAAGGCCACCGAGACGTTCTCGTCGCGCGGCTTCAACGGCACGCCGACCATCGTCGTCAACGGCAAGCAGGTGACCGGCCCCAACGAGACGTTGCCGACCACCGAGATCTTCACCCAGGCCGTCACGGCGGCCGCCGGGTGAGACGGTTCGCCCTGATCGTGGCGGTGGCCGGCGCGGTGCTCGTGCCGGCCACCCCCGCGTTCGCCCACGCCGGCGACATCCCGGGCGCCACGGCGTACCGGACGGCGGTGACCGCGGTTTCCGCGCCCGGCGTCTCCGTGCGCGCGGTCGAGGCGGGGGCGCGGCTCGAACTGTCCAACGAGACGGGCCGCCCGGTCGAGGTGCTGGGCTACGCCGACGAGCCCTACCTCGAGGTCCGGCCCGACGGCACGTGGCAGAACGTCAACTCGCCGGCCGCCTATCTCAACGAGACCGCGAACGGCGACACGCCGGTGCCCGCGACCGCCGACGTGACCGCGCCGCCCTCGTGGCGCAAGCTTTCCAGCTCCACGACGGTGCGCTGGCACGACCAGCGGACCCAGTGGCTGAACCCTTCCGTGCCGCCGCAGGCAGTCGCCGACCCGTCGCGCAGCCACCGCCTGCGGGACTGGAGCGTGCCGCTGCGGGTGCAGACCACGGCGTACGAGATCCGCGGCACGCTCGACTGGGAACCGCCGCCGGTGGCCTGGCTGTGGTGGGCCGGCGCGGCCCTGGCCGGTCTCGCGGCGGCGGCCCTGGCCTATCGGTGGCCGCGATCCGTGCTGGCGGTCGCCCTGGTCGCGGGTCTCGCTCCCCTGGCGTACGGAGTGATGAGTCTGCTGGACGGCACGACGCCCTCGCCCGTGCTGTTCCTGGCCGGCCTGATGGCGCTCGCGGCGGCCTACCGCCACCCGCCGTTCTACCTGGCCCTCACCGGGGCCGTGGTCGCCCTGTTCGCCGGCTTCAACGAGACCCGCGTGTTCTTCGCCGCCGTGGTGCCGACGACGGGCCCCGGCTGGGCGGTGCGGCTCGCGGTCGTGCTGTCGCTCGGCCTCGGCGCCGGGCTGGCGCTGACCGGCCTGCTGCGGATGCACGCCGCTGTCCCGGCCCGTACGCCCGAGCCCGCGCCCGCGGCCTAGTTGTGTGAGCCGGGCGGGCTTTTCGTCGCGCTTGCGGACCGGCGGTCTATCGTCTTCGGCATGACTGAGACCGCTCGCCTCTCCGCCGGCGACACCGCGCCCGAGTTCAGCCTGCCGACCGACAACGGCGACCGGCTCACCCTCAAGGACCTGCGCGGGCGCAAGGTCGTGCTGTACGCGTACCCGGCCGCGATGACGCCCGGCTGCACCACCCAGGCGTGTGACTTCCGCGACTCGCTGGGATCGTTGCAGGCGGCCGGCTACGAGGTCGTCGGCATCTCCCCCGATGTTCCGGCCAAGCTGGCCAAGTTCCGCGAGCGCGACGCCATCACGTTCCCTCTCGTCAGCGACGAGGACAAGAGCGTGCTGAAGGCGTACGGCGCGTACGGCGAGAAGAACAACTACGGCAAGACCGTCATGGGCGTCATCCGGTCGACCTTCGTGATCGACGAGAACGGCGTCGTCGAGCGGGCGCTCTACAACGTGAAGGCCACCGGCCACGTCGCCAAGCTGCGGCGCGATCTTGGCATCGACTGACCCTACGGTCGGTCCCACGGCGGCCGATCTCTACGGCAGGGCCCTCTGACGGTCCCCTCTGACCACGGCGGCTGTCACGCGGCATGATCCGCGAGGCGGCCGCCGTGCCTATCCGGCCCGTTCGATCCGGCCCTCGACCGTCTAGACTCTGGTGCACGTGGCCGCCCGGTGGGCGGCCCGGGCGGGAGTGGCGTAATCGGCAGCCGCGCGGGTTTTAGGTGCCCGTGCCCGAAAGGGCGTGGGGGTTCAAGTCCCCCCTTCCGCACTGGCGAATGATGGCGGCATGGCAATCGAGTTCGCAGTGGATCCGCCGCTGACCCCGGCCCTGCGCGCGGGCATCGTCGCGCTCTGGGTCGAGGTCACCAACGCCGGCGGGGCGGTCGGCTTCGTCGCGCCGGTTTCCCGTACGCAGGTCGCGCCCGTCGCGCACGCCGCCTTCACGGCGGTCGAAGCGGGCATCGATCATCTGCTGGCCGGGTTCGACGACGGCGAACTGGTCGCCCTGCTCTTCGTCGTCAGCAACCAGTTCGCGCTCAAGGAGCACTGGCGGGTGCTCAAGCGCGTCATGGTCGCCCCGGGGCATCAGGGCCGCGGCTACGGCGCCGCCCTGATGCGCGAGGCCGAGAAGCTCGGCCGCGACCTGGGCCTCGAAGCCCTCCAGGTCACCGTGCGCGGGGGCGCCGGCACCGAGAAGTTCTACGAGCGGCTCGGCTATCAGCAGGTCGGGCGCATCCCCGGAGCGCTGCGGGTCGGCCCCGGCGACGATCGCGACGAGTACCTGCTCTGGCGCCCGCTGCAGCCCTGATCGCAGCCGGCCGGGCGCGACGGGGAGATCGCGTCCGGCCGGGTGCGGTGGGGAACTGTCAGGAACAGCGGGGGGTGTTGGCGGCCAGATTCGCGTCGAGGTCCGCCGGCTGAGTGACGGCGGGCGGCGCCGCCTCGACCGTCGACTCGAGCAGCGGAGCCGCCGCGGACGAGGACGACGCCTTCGGCTTCGGGGACGCCGTGGTCGCGGTGGGCTTCGGCGTCGCCTTCTTGCTGACGGCCTTCTTGGTCGCCTTGGCCTTCTCGGGCTGCGCCTTGATGCTGCCGGCCAGTCTGACCGTCGTCTTCTGGGTCTTTCCCACGGCCAGCTTGATGTTGCCGGCGGTCACCGAGTTCCCGTACACATCGGTGATCTTGACCTTGAAGGGGCCGTTGCCGACGCCGCTCGGGAGCGTCCAGTAGTTGAAGTCCTCGCGGGCGGCCGACTTGAAGCTGCCGCCCTTGCCGGCGATCCTCACCGAGGCCAGCTGGTTGGAGTGGTTGTCGATCAGCACGCTCAGCCAGTACTGCGAGGAGCCTTCCTTCACCCGTACGGAGATCGGCCCGGGCACCGCCGCGCCGGGCGCCGCCTTGTAGGTGATCGGGATGATCCCGTCCGACTGCTTGCCGATCTTCTTGAACGCCGTGAGGCTCAGATCGAGGTGACCCACCGGGCATTCCGGGCAGGAGTCGATGACCTTGACACGAACCTTGCCCTTGGGCCCGGTGACGTCGATGTACGTGCCGCAGGCAGCGCCGTTCGAGTACTGGTTCTTCTGCCCGAGCGCCACGTAGAGGTCGTCGGCGGGAACGCTCGGGAACGAGCAGTTGCCGAGCGTGCCCTCCATGAAGAAGTACGTTGCCTTCCCCTTGGCCGCCGAGGTGGACGGCGGGGCGGCACAGGCCGAGCCGCTGTTCTGCAGCACGAGCGCCACTCCGAGGACGGCGGCGAGGACGCCGGCGCCACCGAGGGCGAGCCAGCGGGGCGAGAACAGACGAGAAGCGGTCACGGTCAGCGATCCTGCGCGGACGGCGACCGCAGCGCCACTTTCCTAAGACACTCCTAAGACTCGGGTGGCCTGCTTCACCCGGTCGGGACCTCCACCAGGTCGCCGACGTGCAATTCGCCCGTTTGATCCGGAATGAGATTGATAGCGAAGAGTAGGCCGTTTTCGAAGCGCCGCCGCTCGCCCAGCACCCGCAGCGGCTGCCGGCCGGTCTCCCCCGTCTCCTGATCGATCGTGGTGACCAGGCAGCGCGAGCACTCCTTGGCCGCCCGGAAGGTCATCGCGCCGATCCGCAGCCGGCCGCCGAGCCAGCCGTCCTCGGCCCACGGCTCGGCCCCGCCGACCACCAGATTGGGCCGGAACCGGGTCATCGGCACCGGCTCCTCCCCCGCTTCGGCCAGCCAGTCGTTGAGCGCCGACAGCGAGGCCTCGTTGGCCAGCAGCACCGGGAATCCGTCGGCCAGATTCACGGGCTCGCCGGGCCGGGCGTGGGACTCGATCGACCGCCCGGACGGGTCGGCCTGCCAGACGAGCCGGGCGTCGCAGCCGAGGAACCGGCTGCTCCACTCCTTCTCGGCCACGCGGGCGGGCAGCGGAGGCTTGCGGCGGAACACCCGCACGTGTTCCTCGGGCCCGTCCACCGGCTCATCGACCGCCAGCGGCGGCAGACCGGGCGCGTTCAGCAGCAGGCCACCGGGCCGGGGCGTGACTGTCAATTGGGTGAGGACAGCCGCGTCGCGCTGGGTGATGGCGACGCCCTCCGCGTCGACCATCGCCCACCGGCGATCGCCGGCCAGGCCCCACGGCTCGACCCGGGCGGCGGCACGCTCGACGCGATGACACCCCTTGACCGGGTGCGTGTACAGGGCCGTGATGCGCATCCCCGAAGGGTCGCACGGCCGGCTCGGTACGGCATGCGAACACCCTTGAACCCGGCCTCGCCGGGCGGATTGCCGAAGAGTCGTCGTCGTCCCCCGCCGGCTTGCTCCGGCGGTCCAGGAAGACCCGGGCCCACCGCGGCCAGGGTCGACTGCCGGATACATCCAATGTGCTGCACGCCATTTCTTGGACCGTCGTCCGGCTCGTGACTTTATACCCCCTGGGGGTATAGGTTCACGAAGGGAGGTGGGTAGCCATGACCGAGACACACCCACATGCGCCGTCCGATCAGCACCGCCACGATGAGCCCGGCCTGCCCGCGGGCGGAGCCATGGCCGGCCATGACGAGCATGGCCGCCATGGCGGGCACGGAGGTCATGCCGGGCATGATCCGGCGGTCTTCCGGCGGAAGTTCTGGCTGAGCTTGGCCCTCACCGTGCCGATCATCGTGACCAGCGACATGGTCATGGAGTGGTTCGGCTACTCGCTGGACTTCCCCGGCGTCACGTGGGTCGGCCCGGTGCTCGGCACATTCGTGTTCCTCTACGGCGGCCGGCCGTTCCTCACCGGCGCGGTCAGTGAGATCCGCAGCCGCGCCCCCGGCATGATGCTGCTCATCGCGATGGCCATCACGGTCGCGTACGCCGCCTCGCTCGCCACCAGCGTGGGACTGTTCGAGCTGGACTTCTGGTGGGAGCTGGCCGCCCTCGTCACGATCATGCTGCTGGGCCACTGGCAGGAGATGAAGGCGATCGGCCAGGCCCAAGGCGCCCTCTCCGCGCTGGCCGCCCTGCTGCCCGACGAGGCCACGCTCGTGAAGGACGACGGCACGACCGAGGACGTACCGGTATCGGCCCTGAAGGTCGGCGACCGCGTGCTCGTGCGCTCGGGTAGCCGGGTCCCCGCCGACGGGCGCGTCGTCGAGGGCACGGCCGAGATGGACGAGTCGATGATCACCGGAGAGTCCCGGCCGGTTTCCCGTACGCCGGGCGACCGCGTAGTGGCGGGCACGGTCGCCACCGACTCGGCCGTCCGGATCGACGTCGACGCCGTGGGCGACAACACCGCCCTGGCCGGCATCGGCCGCCTGGTCGCGCAGGCCCAGGCGGCCAGTGGCCGGGCGCAGGTGCTGGCCGACCGCTTCGCCGCCTGGCTGTTCTATGTTGCGGCGGCGGCCGGCCTGATCACCTTTGTGACGTGGTGGTCGCTCGGCAGCCTCGACCAGTCCGTGGTGCGTACGGTGACCGTGCTGGTCATCGCCTGCCCGCACGCCCTCGGTCTGGCCATCCCGCTGGTGATCGCCCTGTCCACGGCCCTGTCGGCCCGAGCCGGAATCCTGGTCAAGGACCGCTTGGCGCTCGAGCGGATGCGTACCGTGAACGCCGTTCTCTTCGACAAGACCGGCACCCTGACCAAGGGCGCCCACACGGTGACCGGCATTGCCGCCACCGCCGGCCACACCGAGGACGAGGTGCTGCGCGCAGCCGCCGCCGTCGAGAGCGACAGCGAGCACCCGCTGGCCAAGGCCCTGGTCACCGTCGCCCGCGACCGCGACCTGACCGCCACCGCAACCGGCTTCCGCTCCCTGACCGGCCGCGGCGTCCAGGCCACCGTGGACGGTGCCACCTACGCCGTAGGCGGTCCCGCCCTGCTCCGCGAACTGTCCGCACAACCACCGGCCGACCTGCTCGCCCCCGCCGAGTCCTGGTCCCGCCGCGGAGCCGCCGTGCTGCACCTGGTCCGCCTGGGCGAGGGTAGTCCGCAGGTGATCGGCGCGTTCGCCCTCGAGGACGAGATCCGCCCCGAGGCGCGCCAGGCGCTCCAGCAGCTCCGCGCCCACGGCATCGGAAAGCTGGTGATGATCACCGGCGACGCCCGTCCCGTGGCCGAGGCCGTGGCCGCCGACCTGGGCCTCGACGAGGTCTTCGCCGAGGTGCTGCCGGCCGACAAGGACAAGGCGGTCGCCGACCTGCAGCGACGCGGCCTCACCGTGGCGATGGTCGGCGACGGCGTGAACGACGCCCCTGCCCTGGCCCGAGCCGACGTCGGCCTGGCCATCGGCGCCGGCACCGACGTGGCCATCGAGTCGGCCGGCGTGGTGCTGGCCTCGTCCGACCCCCGGGCCGTGACCAGCGTGATCAAGCTGTCCCGGGCGTCCTACCGCAAGATGATCCAGAACCTGGCCTGGGCCGCCGGCTACAACGTCGTCGCCATTCCCCTGGCCGCCGGGGTGCTGGCCTGGACCGGCTTCACCCTGAGCCCGGCCGTGGGAGCCATCATGATGAGCGCCTCGACGATCGTCGTAGCCCTCAACGCCCAGCTCCTCCGCCGCGTGCGCCTCGCCCCCGAAGATCAATAACGCTACGGCATCTGGGTGGGGAGGTAGGTGGTGTCGCCGCTCGCGCTGTGGGCGATGACGGTGAACTCGTCGGTTCCCTCGCCGCCCTCGGGCCCCGGCCACCAGGCGCCCCACCAACCACCCTTGACGCTGGCGTGCACGGTGCCGCCGTCGTTGAGGCGCAGTTCGACGCTGGTGACCCCGGGACCGGCCAGGCCGACGATGTTCGAGAACATGTCGTCGCCGTCGCCGTAGGAGCTGCGGGTCTCCAGCGTCAGCTTGCCGGCGGGCGGCGGCGGCAGGGGCGTGCCGTCGGTCAGGCCCATCGACGCGAACCGGTCGTCGCCCACGCCCAGGCACTCGACGATGTGGCCGTTGGTCTTGCGCATGATGAGCATCGTCGCGTCGCCGCGCTGCTCGGCCAGGATCACGTCGGATGCGCTCACCTTCGTCGAGCTGCCGCTGACGTCATTGGCCCCGCACGCCTCGGCCTGCGGCAGCACCTGGTCGCCGGTGCGCGCGGTCGGCACGGCGGTCCAGGAAGCGACGGCCTTTCCGGTTACGCCGGGCATCAGCGACGGGATCACGACCGCGCCGACCAGGCCGGCGGCCACCGTGACGGCTCCCGCGCCAACCCAGCGCCGCCGCACCGGGGCGGAGGCGGCCCGGCCGGCCATGGTGCGCTCGACGAAGTTCCGGGAGCGGGCCCACTGCGCAGGGGTGGGTTCGTTGTGGCGGGCGGGGTCGAGGACGGCGAGTTCTTCGAGGTCGTTCATGACAGCTCCTGGAGGGTGCGGGGGTGGGCAGGGGTGGCGGGTTCGAGCGCGCTCTGGAGCCGTTTGCGGGCCCGTCCGAGACGCATGGTGAACGCCGAGCGGCGGCAGTTCAGCACGGTGGCGGCCTGGTCGGCGGTCAGGCCGTCGAAGGCGACCAGCGCCAGCACCTCGCGGTCGGCGGCGCTCAGCGAGCGCCAGGCGCGCTGAAGGTCGAGCCGCGCCGCTGTGCCGGAGCTTCCGTCGGGCACCTCGTGCTGCTCGGTCGCGGTGAGCCGCACGTCGAGGGCCCGGCGCCGCAACCAGCCGCGTGTCTGGTTCGCCATGGTCCGGCGGGCCACGGCGAACAGCCAGGGCCGCGCGTCCTCCGGCAGCTCGGCGTGGCGACGCCAGGCGGTCAGATAAACCGTCGAAACGATGTCCTCAGCCTCGTCGGGCGGCACCCGCCGCTCGACGAAGCGGAGCAGGTCGGCGAACGTGTCCTCGTGCAACGCACGAAACCGTTCCTCGGCTGTTCCCTGGTGGTCCATGACCCCTACCTGTCCGGCTCACCGCACACTGCCACACCCGAATCGCTCCGAGGAGGTCAGCACGTCGACGAGGTGGGGCGGACGGACGATCACCCGGGTTGGGCGGAAGCCGACGGCGGCCGGCGCGAGCTCTTCCAGTTCGACGGCGGTGATGCCGGCCGCCATTCGCGTTCCAGCGCCCCGAAGTGGTAGTCACCCACGCCGCTGACGTTCCCTCGCTTTCCGCAGCACGCGCAACACGAATGCAGGCTTCATCAACGTCGATGGCGGGTCGATCAGGTGCTGTACGCGGGAGAACGCGCGGTTGACGCCGGAGTCGATCTGCGACGCGTACGCGATCTGACGCGAATACCAGTTGCGCAGCTTGATGCCGCGCGGGCGCGGCCCGGTCGTCTGCGGATAGGCGAAGTCGCCGCCCACCGCGAACTGCCACGGCGTCTCCAGGATGCCGGCGACCGCGGCGTAGTAGTCGCGGGCCATGGCCGTACCGGAATGCTTGTCGAGCGCGGCCCCGAGCGCCCGGGCCGAGAAGGCGGCACAGCTCATGCCTTGTCCATAGATCGGGTTGAAGCTGCAGATGGCGTCACCGAGCGCGACATAGCCCGACGGCGGCTCCGCCAGCTTCTCGAACAGCCGTCGGCGGGACGACGGGAACTTCGCCACCATGACGTCGCTCAGCGGTTCGGCGCGACCGATCAGCTCGCCCAGCAGCGGGTCCGGCAGGTCGCGGGCGAACTGCTCGAAGGCCTCGGCGTCGGCCGGCACCTCCGGGAAATGCCAGCCGCCGATCCCCACCAGCCAACGGCCGCCCTCGACGGGGAGGGCCAGGCCGTCCACCCGCTCGTGGGGCGCGGTGGGCAGGGTGAAGACGGCCTCCCAATCCGGCAGGTCACCCGGACGGCGGCGATAGAGCCGGGACGCGTACGCCACCCCGACCTTGACCTCGACCTGGGCCGGGGTGGGCAGTCCGAGCGCGGTGAGCCACCGGTCGGACCGTGCTCCGCGCCCGGTGCAATCGACGACCAGACCGGCGCCGATGGTCTCCCCGCTGTCGAGGACGACACCAGTCACGCCGGCCGCGGAACCGGCCAGCCCCGACACCGCCACGTGGTCGCGGAGGGTCACGCCGGGCAGCTTCGTCACCCTGTCCCGCAGTAGCCCTTCGATGAGGGGTCGGGTGGCCGCCACCAGCGCGACCCCGGTGGGCGCCGGCGGCCAGCGCCGGCCGAGGCGATAGGCGCACAAGCCCGTACCGGAGTCGAACTTCGTGCCGCCGGCGGCGATCAGCTCGGCCTCGAAGCCCGGGAAGCGCGCGTCCAGCTCCCGCAGGCCCGACGCCAGCAGGATGTGCGGATGGTTCCCCTGCGGCACGCCGCGCCTGGGCACCGGCTCGCCGGGCAGCGTGTCCCGGTCGAGGACGGTCACCTGGTCGTACCGTTCGCTCAGCACCCGAGCGGCGGTCAGCCCGGCCATTCCGGCCCCGATCACCACTGCTTGTTTGTCCACGAGGAACAGTCAACCGAGGATTCGGCACCGCCGCGACCCCGCTATCACGACACCGACAGCCGGAGCGTGCCCTTGCCCTGGTCGAGCCGGATCCGGTCGAGGCCGTCGACCACCAGGTCGGCCTCGCTCAGCTCGTGCGCCGCCGACGTGCCGGTCACGGCGATGACCGCGCATCCCGCCGCCCGGGCCGACCGGATCCCGGCCACCGCGTCCTCCACGGCCAAGCACCGGCGGGGGTCGACGCCCAGGCGCTGGGCGGCCAGCTCGAACGGCTCGGGGTCCGGCTTGCCGCGGCGTACGTCGTCGGCCGTCACCATGACCGACGGCACCGGGAGGCCGGCCGCGCGGATGCGGGCCGCCGCCAGCTGAGCCGACCCGGAGGTCACGATGGCCCGCCGCGTCTCGGACAGGCTCGTGAACAGGGCGAGCGCGCCCGGCGTGGACTGCACCGTCACCGCGTCGGCCACCTCGAGCTCGGTGATCCGGGCCAGCCCGGCTGCGGCCTTGCGAGGCGGCAGCAGCATCGCGAGCAGGTCGCGGGCGGGCCGGCCGTGGTGGGCGGCGACCGCGCCGGGCGGGATGCCGGTCTCGGCCGCCAGCCGCCGCCATGACCGCAGGACCGAGGCGGTGGAATCGATGAGCGTGCCGTCGAGGTCGAACAGGACGGCGTCGAACGTCCGCCGGAGCAGAGCCTCGGACGGCTCGGCGGCGGCCCGGTGCCCCAGCACGGTCAGGATCCGCAGGAGTTGCTGCCCGGTGCTGAGCTCACCGTCGACGGCCACGACGGGCGCAGCCGGCGGCGGCGCCGGCGGCTGCGGCTTCCGGTGTCTGTCCCGGCTCTCGGACCGTTCGGCCCGGCGGGCGGCGAACAGGTCCGCGTCGCCGTCGATGTGAACCATGCACAGGTCGGCGTCGCCGGCAGCGTCGCGCAGACGGTCCCAGGCTTCGCCACCCCGCAGCTCGGCGGTGAACGGGGCGACCAGGACGGCCCGGCCCGCGGTGGCGACGACGTCACGGGCCACCGCGCGCAGGACGGAGTAGCGACCCTCGCGGATGGCTTCGCTGTGCGGCGAGGCCAGCCAGTGCCCGCCGAGCGCCTCCGTGGGAAGGCTGTCGAGCAGCGGATTCGTCAGCGAATCGAGGTCCAGCAGCGGCGCGCCGAGCGTCGTCGCCAGGGCTCGGCCGAGCGTCGACTTGCCGCTGCCGGCGATGCCGGCGACGGCCACGACGAGAGCTTCGGCCGGTTGACAAGCCTGCGAGGAGCGCCACATCATGATGCGCATGTTACCGGTGTCATGGCTTCTCGCGACACCGGTGACATGACGAGAACTCCGGCGGTTGGGAGACCCCCTGTGGCAGACCCTGTTGGTGCCCCGTCACGCCTGGTCGCCGGTCTGGACCTGGGCAGCACGAGCCTGAAGATGCTCGTCACCGACGAGGCGGGCACCGAGATCGGCGCCGCACAGGTGCCGACGCCGTGGCGCTCCGGTCCCGGCGGCAGCACCGAGATGACCGCCGAAGCGCTGCTCGACGCCGTGTGGTCGCTGATCGGCGCGGCCACCCACGAGGCCGCCAAGGTCTGCCCGGCGCCGATCGCCGCCGTCGCGATCGCCGGCATGGCCGAGACGGGCATGGTGATCGACGCCGGCGGCGCCGCGGTCGCTCCCGGGATGGCGTGGTTCGACCCGCGCGGCGCCGAACAGGCCGCGGCCCTCCCACCCGGGATCCGCCACGAGTTCGCCGGCCGCACCGGGCTGCCGCTCGGCGCCCAGGTCAGCGTGGCCAAGCTGGCCTGGCTGCGCGACCAGGGAGTCAGCCTGACCGGCCGGCGCTGGCTCAACCTGCCGGAGTTCGTCGCGGCCGCGCTGGGCGGCCGCACCGCCCTCGAACTCTCGCTGACCTCGCGGACCGGACTGCTCGACCAGGACACCGGGCATCCGTGGCCGCAGATGCTCGACGCCCTGGGCCTCGACGAGGCGTTCCTGCCCCCGCTGGTCGACGCGGGCAGCCCGTTCGGCGAGGCCCGCGCGGGCACGGTTCCGGACGCGATGGCCGGAGCGCTGCTGACCGTGGCCGGGCACGACCACCTGGTCGCGGCCGAGGCCACCGGCGGGCTGCCGGCCGACCACTACCACGTCTCCATGGGCACGGCCGAGGTGCTGCTGCGGGTCATCGACGCCCCGCTCGGCTACGCGGCGCGGCGCCGGCTGGCCGACCATCTGATCAATGAGGTCCGCCACGTCGTGCCGGGCAAACACGTGCTGGTGGCCGGGGTCAAGACCGGCCTGCTGCTGCGCCGGGTGCTCCAGACGGCCGGCATCCACGACCGGCGGGGCCGCGACGACCTCGACGGCGCCGTCATGGCTCTGCCGTACGAGGGACTGCTGCCCGGCGACGCCATCGAGGTGTCCGGGGCCCGCAACGACGACGGCGTCCTGCACCTGACCGTCCGCACCGACGGCGTCAGTCCGGCCGAGGTCTTCGGCGCGGTGCTGCGGCACAGCAACGACGAGATCTCCCTGCTGATCGAGGCCATGGACCGGGAATTGCCGCCGGCTGTCACGGCCACCCTGACCGGCGGCTGGGCCGGCATGGCGGCTGTGCGGCGGGCCCGTGCCCGCGTCCTGCCGTCGGTGACGGCCTCGGCCCGCGACCAGGAAACCGCTTACGGGGCCACCCGGTCCGCCCTCCGTCTGCTCAGCACGACCCCTCCAAAGATTGGAACCGCACCGTGAATGCCCTGACCACCATCGAACGACGCGGCCTGTCCGCGATCTCCACCCCCGGCGGCCGGATGCTGATCGTCGCCGCCGACCAGCGCAACGGCATGAAGGCCGCCATGAACGACGCCCCGGGCGGGCCGGACTCGATCAGCGCCGCCGAACTGGCCGCGGCCAAGGCCGACCTGGTGCGCTACCTGGCCAACAACGCCCCCGCCATCCTGCTCGACCCGGAGGTCGCGCTGCCGGCCGTGGTCGACGACGGCGTCCTGATCCGGGGCACCTCGCTGGTGGTCGGCATGGACGCGTCCGGCTTCGAGACCGTCGACGGGCTGCGCTACACCCGGTTCGTGCCGGGCGTGACCGCTCGCCGCGTACGCGAGCTGGGCGGCGACGCCGCGAAGATGCTCTGGTACGTGCGCCCCGACAAGCAGGGGGCGGACTCGCGCGTCGCCGCCGAGATGCGCGAGCTGATCCGGGCCTGCACCGAGGAGGGGGTGCTGCTGATCGTCGAGCTGCTCACCTACCGGCTCGAGGACGAGACCGAGGAGCAGTACGCGGACGCGTTCCCGGGTCTGGTGGCCGAGGGCGCGCGGCTGGCCGTCGAGTGCGGAGCCAAGGTGCTGAAGTTGCAGTACCCGGGATCGGCCGAAGGCTGCGCCGCGGTCACCGCCGCCGCCGACGGCGTGCCGTGGGCCGTGTTGTCGGCCGGGGTCGACCACGAGACGTTCCTGGGGCAGGTCGGCACCGCGATGGCCAACGGCGCCGGCGGGGCCATGGCCGGCCGCTCGCTGTGGAAGGACAGCCTCTCGGTCTCGGCCGATCTGCGGAAGGACTACCTGACCAAGCGGGCCCTGCCGCGGCTGCACGAACTAGCTGGGGTGGTCGACGGACACCGCTGAACGAGGTGGGTCCGGACGTCCCGGCAGGTCCGATATGCTGCGGCGGCGCCCACAGGAAACGACGCGGAGGTGGCCATGGCGACGATGCGGGACGTAGCCGCACGCGCCGGGGTGAGCGCGAAAACGGTCTCCCGGGTATTCAACGACGACCCGCACGTGCTGCCCGAGACCCGTTCCCACGTGGAACGCATCATGCAGGAACTGAACTACGTGCCCAACGTGCTGGCCACGACGTTCCGCTCCGGCAAGACGTCGGCCATCGGCGTCGCCGTGCCCGACATCGTCGACCCCTTCTTCGCGGCCATCGCCCGGGCGGTCGACGGCGTCGCCCGCGACCGGGGCGTGGCCACCCTGTTGACCAACCTCGGCGACGACCCGGGGCGCGAACGCGACATCCTCGAGTCGTTGCTGAGCCGGCGGCTGGCCGGGCTGATCGTGGCACCGGTCGGCACCGACCACTCGTGGCTGAAGCGGTGGAAAGACAGCACTCCCGTGGTGTTCGTCGACCGCGCGCCGATCAGCCTGTCGGCCGACACGTTCGCCGACAACGACGAGGCCGGCGGCCATCTGGGCACCAGCCACCTGATCGGCCACGGGCACCGGCGGATCGCCTACGTCGGCGACATCATGCACCTGTCGACCGAGGTCAACCGTCTGGCCGGCTACCGCCGCGCGCTCGGCGAGGCCGGTCTCGAGCCCGACGACGAGCTGGTTTCGGCGTACGTGCACGACCGGGCCACCGTCGAGGCCGAGGTGACCCGGCTGCTGGCGCTGCCCGACCCGCCGACGGCGATCTTCTCGTCCAACGCGCGCACCTCGATGCTGCTGGTCCACGCCATCCCCCGGGACGAGCTGGCGGTCGTCGGTTTTGGCGACTTCCCGATGGCCGACGTCCTGCGCCCCGCCCTGACCGTGATCGACCAGGACCCGGATCAGATCGGCCGGTCCGCCGCGACCCGCGTGTTCGAACGGGTCGACCACCCGAAGCGCCGGCTGCGGCGCACCACCATCCTCGACGTGACGCTGGTCGAGCGCGAGTCCTGCCGGACCGCCCGGCCCTGACAGCAGCCCGAATCCTCCCGGGGTGACCCCGCCGGGAGCGCTTCGCCGTGGGCCGCTCCGGCTGCCATGACACCGATGACATACTGACGAACTTTTCGTCCATGACACCGGTGACAAACACCGATGACATGACCTACTGTGCGTTTCAAACGAGTTAACGGACTGCTCAGGAAGGGGGCACACTGATGACCGGCACCGTCAACCGTCAGGCCGTCGTCACCGCTCCGGGAGTCGTCGAGCTGCGACGCGCCGCGGCGCTCACGCCGGCTCGGGGCGAGGCCGTGGTCCGCATGCGGATGGTCGGCATCTGCGGCTCCGACGTCCACGCCGTTCACGGGCGGCACCCGTTCGTGTCCCTGCCCTACTCCCCCGGCCACGAGATCGTCGGCGTCGTCGAGAGCGACGGCCGCCGGGTCGTGGTCGAGCCGATCATGTCCTGCGGACACTGCAAGTACTGCCTCGACGGCCGCTACAACCTGTGCGCGACCATGGCGTTCTTCGGCTGCACGACGGCCTTCGGCGGCCTGGCCGACCGCTTCGCCGTCCCGGCCGACCGGCTCGTGCCGGTGCCGGACGAGCTCAGCGACCTGCACGCGGTGCTCATCGAACCGCTGTCCACGCCCGTGCACGCCGTTCGGCTGGCCGGGCCCGACCTCACCGGCCGGACCGTCGCCGTCCTCGGCGCCGGCACCATCGGCCTGCTCACCCTGGCCGCCGCCCGGCACGCCGGCGCGAGCCGCATCGCGGTCAGCGACCTCTCGCCCGACAAGCGAGAACTGGCGCTCGAACTCGGGGCCGACTCCGTCCACGACGCCGCTGCCCCCGGCCTCGTCCGCGACATCCGCGACGACCTGGGCACCAGCGCCGACGTGGTCTTCGACTGCGTGGCCGTGCAGAGCACGGTCGACCAGGCGATCGCGATCGCCGTCAAGGGCGGCACCGTGATGATCGTCGGCGTCCCGGCCGCGCCCGTCACCGTGCCGCTCCCGCAGATCCAGGACCTCCAGGTGCGCCTTCAGGGCAGCGCCACCTACACCCGCGAGGACATCGACCAGGCCATCGCCCTGCTGGCCGCCGGCGCCGTCGACCCGGCCCGGATCGTCACCGCCCGCTATCCGCTCGACGAGATCGACGAGGCGTTCGCGGCCGCCAGCAGCGGCCGTCACGTCAAGGTCGTCGTCACCGCCGGCTGAACGTCCCCTTTCCAGCGACCCACGAACCTTCCACCGGAGAGAGCCCTCCCCGGCTGGTACATGCGTCCCTAACGGAGGTCATGTCATGAGGAGATCACGAATAACGCTCGCCGCCGTCGCGGCGTGCGCCCTGGCCCTGTCCGCCTGCTCCGGCGCCGGCACCTCCGGCGACAGCAGCAGCGGCGAGGGCGGCGCCAAAGAGATCACGGTGCTGATGGTCGGCAACCCGCAGATGGAGGACATCCAGAAGCTGACCGCCGACAACTTCACCAAGCAGACCGGCATCACCGTCAAGTACACGATCCTGCCCGAGAACGAACTGCGCGACAAAGTCACGCAGGACGTGGCCAACCAGGGCGGCCAGTACGACGTGGTGACGATCGGCGCCTACGAGGTGCCGATCTGGTCGAAGAACGGCTGGCTGCACGAGCTGTCGACGCAGATGGACGCGGACAGCGCCTACGACAAGGCCGACCTGCTCAAGCCGATGGTCACCGTGGCCAGCGGCGAGGACGGCAAGATGTACGGCGCACCGTTCTACGGCGAGTCGTCGCTGCTCATGTACAACAAGGAGATGTTCGAGGCCAAGGGCCTCACCATGCCCGAGAAGCCGACCTGGCAGCAGGTGGCCGACCTGGCCGCCAAGGTCGACGACAAGGCCAACGGCGTCGCGGGCATCTGCCTGCGCGGTCTGCCCGGCTGGGGCGAGGGCATCGCCTCGCTGACCACGATCGTCAACACGTACGGCGGCACCTGGTTCGAGAAGGACTGGACGCCGAAGCTGAACGCGCCCGAGTTCAAGGAAGCCACCAAGTTCTACGTCGACCTGGCCCGCGCGCACGGCGAGCCCGGCGTCGCGCAGTCCGGCTTCACCGAGTGCCTGAACATCTTCAGCCAGGGCAAGTCGGCCATGTGGTACGACGCCACGTCGGCCGCCGGCACGGTCGAGGACCCGAACGCCTCCAAGGTCGCGGGCAAGGTCGGCTACGCGTACGCCCCGGTCAACAAGACCGACTACTCGGGCTGGCTCTGGTCGTGGGACTGGGCGATGCCCAAGACCACCAAGAAGGCCGACGAGTCCTGGAAGTTCATCAGCTGGGCCACCAGCAAGGAGTACGAGCAGCTGGTGGGCAAGGAACTGGGCTGGTCCCGCGTCCCGGCCGGCAAGCGCACCTCGACGTACTCGATCCCGGAGTACAAGGAGTCCGCCAAGGCGTTCGCGGACATCACGCTCGACTCGATCGCCAACGCCGACCCGGTGAACCCGGGCCTGCAGGAGCGGCCCGCCCCGGGCGTCCAGTTCGTGGCCATCCCCGAGTTCCAGGACCTCGGCACCAAGGTGTCGCAGGAGATCGCGGCCGCGCTCACCGGTCAGAAGACGGTCGACCAGGCGCTCGATGCCGGTCAGAAACTCGCCGAGGACGTGGCGAAGAAGTACAAGTAGCGCCGTGCGGGCGCGCCCCCAGCCGGGCGCGCCCGCCTCAGCCGGAAGGCCCCCCGAACCATGACCGATCTTGCCACCCGGCCGGCCTCCACGCCCGTCGTGCCGCCGCCCCCGCAGCGGGGCGCCAAGGAACGCTGGGTCCGCCGGGCGCCCCTCCTGCCGGCCCTGATCTTCGCGATCGTTGTGACCCAGTTGCCCTTCCTGGTCACGCTCTATCTCTCCACCCAGGGCTGGAACGCGCTGCGGCCCGGGCAGCGGGAGTTCGTCGGTTTCGACAACTACCTGACCGTGCTGACCGACACCCGGCTGCGAGCGGCCCTGCTCAACACGGTGCTGCTGACGGCCGGCGCGGTGATCTTCTCGCTGGCCCTCGGGCTCGCGCTGGCCGTGCTGCTCGACCGCAAGTTCGTCGGTCGGTCCGTCGTACGCACGCTGTTGATCACGCCGTTCCTGGTGATGCCGATCGCGGCCGCGCTGCTGTGGAAACACACCATCTACAACCCGACGTACGGCCTGATCAACGGTCTTTTCGGCGGCTCGACCGACTGGGTGTCCTCATATCCGAAGGCGGCGGTCATCGCCACGCTGGTCTGGCAGTGGACGCCGTTCATGATGCTGATCCTGCTGGCCGGGCTGCAGTCACAGTCCGAGGAGGTGCTCGAAGCGGCCCGGGTCGACGGGGCGAACGCCTGGCAGATCTTCACCCGGATGACGATCCCGCACCTGCGGCAGTACCTGGAGCTGGGCGCGCTGCTGGGCTCGATCTACCTGGTCAACACGTTCGACGCGGTCTTCACCATCACGCAGGGCGGGCCGGGCACGGCGACGACCAACCTGCCGTACGAGATCTATCTGACGATGTTCCGCAAGTTCGAGTACGGCGAGGCCTCCGCGGCCGGCGTCATCGTGGTGATCCTGACGATCATCGCCGCCACGTTCGCGCTGCGCGTCATCTCGAGCCTGTTCAAGATGGAGGCCAACCGATGAGCACCGCCGCCACCGCCGAACCGGTCGCCGTCGTGCCGCCCGCCGCCCCGCGCCGTCCGGGGCGACGCCGGCTGGTCAACTCGGTCTGGGGAATCGTGGCCTGGGCGGCCGGGATCGTGTTCGTCTTCCCGGTCATCTGGATGGTGCTCACCAGCTTCAAGCAGGAGAACGCGGCCGCGACCAACCCGCCGACCTGGGTGTTCGAACCGACCCTGGACCAGTACGCGCAGGTGTTCGACCGCAACATGATGCCGTTCCTGCTGAACAGCCTGATGGCCTCGGTGTTCTCGACCCTGCTGGTCGTGCTGCTGGCCACCCCGGCCGCGTACGCCCTGTCGCTGCGCCCCGTGGCCAAGTGGAGCGACTCGCTGTTCTTCTTCATCAGCACCAAGATGATGCCGGTCGTGGCCGCTTTCCTGCCGGTCTATCTCGTTGTCAAGCACCTCGGGCTGCTCGACAACGTGTGGACGATGGTCGTTCTCTACACGAGCATGAACCTGCCGCTGGCGATCTGGATGATGCGCTCGTTCCTGCTCGAGGTGCCGCGCGAGGTGCTCGAGGCGGGCGAGGTCGACGGAGCCGGACTGCTCACCTCGATCCGCAAGATCATCCTGCCCATCGTCAGCCCCGGCCTGGCCGCGACCGCGCTGATCTGCTTCATCTTCGCCTGGAACGAGTTCTTCCTCGCCCTCAACCTCACCGCGACCAACGCCAGCACCGCCCCCATCTTCCTGGTCGGCTTCATCTCGTCCGAGGGCGCCTTCCTGGCTCGCCTGTGCGCGGCCGCGACGATCGTGTCGCTGCCGGTGCTCATCGCCGGCTGGCTCGCCCAGAACAAGCTCGTTCGGGGCCTGTCGATGGGCGCGGTCAAGTAAGCATGGTCCTGAGATGATCACACCGACAGTGGGGAACCCGATGTTCGACTTCACCGACCGCACCGTCCTCGTCACCGGCGCCTCCGGCAGCATCGGCGCCGCCACGGTGCGGCTGCTGGCCCGGCACGGCGCCGACGTCATCGCGGCCGGTCCCACCCCGGAGAGCCTCACCGCGATCACCGCCGAGACCGGCGCCCGCCCACTCGCGTTCGACCTGGCCGCCGAGGACAGCGTGCGCGACGCCCTGACCGGAGTCGCGGTGCAGGGGGTCGTCAACTGCGCGGGGTACGGCGGCGTGGTGGGCCCCCTGACCGAGGTCGACTTCGGCGTCTTCGACGAGGTGCTGGCGGTCAACACCCGGGGCGCCCTGCTGGTCACCAAGTACGCCGCCCGCAGCATGATCGCGGGCGGCCGGGGCGGCGCGATCGTCAACGTCTCGAGCCAGGCCGCGCTGGTCGCCCTGGACGGGCACGCCTCGTACGCCGCCTCGAAGGCCGGCCTGGACGGGATCACCCGCGTGGCCGCCTACGAGCTGGGCCAGCACGGAATCCGCGTCAACAGCGTCAACCCGACGGTGGTCATGACCCCCATGTCGGCCTCCTACTGGGGCCGCGACGAGATCCAGGGCCCCTTCCTCAGCCAGATGCCCCTGGGCCGGTACGCCACCGAGGACGAGATCGCCGCCCCCATCGTCTTCCTGCTCAGCGACGCCGCCGCCATGATCACCGGCGTCTGCCTGCCCATCGACGGTGGCTACACGAGCCGCTAGCGCTCCCTGGAATGCTGTAGACTTGTCTACAGCATTGCAAGGGCCCCCGCCATTTGGCCGGGGCCCTCTTGCTTCGGCCGTTATCCTCGGCTGTCACCGGCGAGGCTCCAGCAGATCGACTACGCCCAGGCCAGTTTCGCCCCCCACGAGCTTCAGCCCGACGTCGGCTCGGGCAGCCAAATCGAGAGGGTCAAGGCCCTCGACAAGGGTGGCGTGAATGATCCGGTCAAGCCCAGCGCCCACTAACGGTGCGGCGATGCGCAGCGCGGCCTTCAGCGCCACGCCCTGCGTGGAACCACCGTGCAGCACGATGTTGCGGGTCCGGTAGAGGCGCCTCATTGCGATCCGAAGGATTGTGACCGCGTTGGCGAGTTCTCCTCGGGGATGGGTGACGACCCGGCGCATTCTGTGCACTGCCGCAATGTCGGCGTCACGCCGGAACCGGTCTGCGAGATTCAACGTGCTCCCTGCCAACAGCGCTGCGGCCACCGCGGACGCTCGTTCCCTGTTGGTCGTACAGGCCGCCAGCGATTGGGAGAGGTCGTCAGGGATCTCAGGTTGATGCCTTAGCAGCAAACCGAAGTCCCACAACCGACGCGGCCACGGCAGTCCTTCAAGTGTGAAGAAATCGATCATTCGAGCGCGAACATGCCGGCCGTACATATCGGGCGAGGCCTCGGACGTCACCGGTACACAGTAGGGCGAGGGGACCGCCAACCTCTAGTCACGGGTCCAGTAGACACGGACTGAGCGCCTCGGCGAGGAGAGGGCGTCGGCGATCCATGTGATCGGGATGCGATCGGAGCAATCCGCTGGGTCTTCACAACCACTAGCGCACTGAAAGATTTCATGCATAAGCTGCGTAGGTGAATGACGGAGGGGTCAGGGCGGGTGAGCGGGTGCTCGACCTGTTCGCCGGGGCGCGGTTGACACCCACGCAGCGGCGCATCGCGCACTGCCTCGTGGAGCATGCGGGCAAGGTCGCCTACCTCTCCGCGGCCGAGGTGGCCGACCTGGCCGGGGTCAGTCAGCCGTCGGTCACCCGGTTCGCCATCGCTCTCGGCTACGAGGGTTATCCGGCTCTGCGGCGGGTGCTGCGGGAGCTGACCGACGGCTCGGACGGCGAGCGCGGCCGGGAGCACAACGCCATGCAGGGGGCGATCGCCGCCGAGGCGGACAACCTCGGGCGGCTCTGCCAGCAGCTGGAACGACTTGAGGACGTACGGCGGGGGGCCGGACTTCTGGTGGCCAGCCGGCCGCTGACGGTGCTGGGGCTGCGGTCGGCCGCGCCCCTCGCCGGGTATTTCGGATATTTCGCCAGCAAGGTCCACCCGGATGTGCGCGTGCTCGACACGGGTGGCACCTCGCTGCTCGACCGGCTCGATCAGGCCCGCGCGGCCGGCGCCGATGCGATGCTGGCGCTGGTGTTGCCGCGCTATCCGCGTGAGTCGCTGGAGGCGGTCCGGGAGGCCAGGAGCATGGGGTACGCGGTGGTGGCGATCACCGATTCGGCCGTGTCGCCGGTCGCCGAGCACGCGGATGTCGTGCTGCCCGCCGCGGTCGGCACGCGGCTGGTGTTCGACCTGCACACGGGGCCGATGGCGATGGCGATGGTGGTTCTTCAGGCGATGTGTGACGCCGACCCCGAACCGGTGCAGCGACGGCTGGAGCGGTTCGAGGCGACGGCCACGCGCCGGCAGATCTTTCAAGCGTGAGGAAGGGCGACGATGTCGGAGATCCGGGCACCACGCGGCGCGGCGTACACCGCGAAGGGCTGGCCGCAGGAGGCCGCCAAGCGGATGCTGATGAACAACCTCGACCCGGACGTGGCCGAGCGCCCCGAGGACCTGGTGGTCTACGGCGGCACCGGGCGGGCCGCGCGCGACTGGCCGTCCTACCACGCGATCGTGCGGGAGCTCGACGAGTTGGACGGCGACGAGACGCTGCTGGTGCAGTCGGGTCGTCCGGTGGGTGTGTTCCGTACGCACGAATGGGCCCCCCGGGTGCTGATCGCCAACTCCAACCTCGTCGGTGACTGGGCGAACTGGCCCGAGTTCCGCCGCCTCGAGAACCTGGGCCTGACCATGTACGGCCAGATGACTGCCGGGTCCTGGATCTACATCGGCACCCAGGGAATCCTTCAGGGCACGTACGAGACCTTCGCCGCGGTCGCTGCCAAGCGGTTCAACGGCACGCTGGCCGGCACGCTGACCCTCACCGGTGGCTGCGGCGGCATGGGTGGCGCTCAGCCGCTCGCGGTCACCATGAACGGCGGCGTCTGCTTGATCGTCGACGTCGACCGCACCCGTCTGCAGCGCCGGGTCGACACCCGCTACCTCGACGAGATCGCCGACGACCTCGACGATGCTCTGGCCCGCGCTCTGGCTGCGAAGGCCGAGAAGCGCGCCGTCTCGATCGGGGTTGTCGGCAACGCGGCGCTGGTGTTCGGCGAGATCCTCACCCGCGGCGTCGAGGTCGACGTCGTCACCGACCAGACCAGCGCTCACGACCCGCTCTCGTACCTGCCGGTCGGCATCGAGCTGGCCGACGCCGCCGAGTACGCCCGCAAGAAGCCCGAGGAGTTCACCGAACGCGCCCGCGGCAGCATGGCCAAGCAGGTCGCCGCGATGGTCGGGTTCCTCGACGCCGGGGCCGAGGTGTTCGACTACGGCAACTCGATCCGCGGCGAGGCCCAGTTGGCCGGCTATCAGCGCGCGTTCGCCTTCCCGGGCTTCGTACCGGCATACATCAGGCCGCTCTTCGCCGAGGGCAAGGGGCCGTTCCGCTGGGCGGCGCTCTCGGGCGACCCGGCCGACATCGCCGCCACCGACAAGGCCATCCTCGACCTCTTCCCCGAGAACGAATCGCTGGCACGCTGGATGAAGATGGCCGAGGAGCGCGTCGCGTTCCAGGGGCTGCCCGCCCGCATCTGCTGGCTGGGCTACGGCGAGCGGGACAAGGCCGGCGTCCGGTTCAACGACATGGTCGCCTCGGGCGAGCTCAAGGCGCCGCTGGTGATCGGCCGCGACCACCTCGACTCGGGCTCCGTCGCCTCGCCCTACCGCGAGACCGAATCGATGCTCGACGGCTCCGACGCGATCGCTGACTGGCCGCTGCTGAACGCGATGCTCAACACGGCCAGCGGGGCCAGCTGGGTGTCGATCCACCACGGCGGCGGCGTGGGCATCGGCCGTTCCATCCACGCCGGGCAGGTCTGCGTGGCCGACGGCACGCCGCTGGCCGGGCAGAAGATCGAGCGGGTGCTCACCAACGACCCCGGCACGGGGGTGATGCGGCACGTCGACGCGGGTTACGAGTCGCAGGCCGCGGCGGGCGTGCACCTCCCGATGCGGCGGGAGGCTCCGTGACCGCGACGTTCGCCGAGCTCTGGAACGGGATCGCGCCGATCGGGCGAGCCCGCAACGGCGGCTACCTGCGGTACGCGCTGGACGAACCCGAACTCGTGCTGCGCGACTGGTTCCGCAACCAGGCCGCGCGCCGGGACATGCCGGTCACCGACGACGGCAACGGCAACCTGTTCGCCTGGTGGGGCGACCAGTGGGGCCACGACGCGGTGCTCACCGGCTCGCACTTCGACTCGGTGCCGCACGGCGGGGGCTTCGACGGCCCGCTCGGCATCGTCAGCGCGTTCCTCGCCATCGACGAGATGCGCCGCCAGGGCCGGGTGCCGCGGCGGCCGATCGCGGTGGTCGCCTTCGTCGAGGAGGAGGGCGGCCGGTTCGGCGTGCCCTGCCTGGGATCGCGCCTGCTGAGCGGGGCGATCGAGCCCGAGCAGGCGGCCGCGCTGACCGACCGCGAGGGCATCACGTTCGGCGAGGCCCTCGGGGGTACGCCGGCCGGGCGCCTGCCCGGGCTCACCGGCCGGATCAACGCGCTGGTGGAGCTGCACATCGAGCAGGGCCGGGCGCTCGAGGTGCCGGTCGGGGTGGCCAGTGCGATCTGGCCGCACGGGCGGTGGCGCTTCGACTTCACCGGCATCGGCGACCACGCCGGCACCACGAGCATGACGGACCGGCGGGACCCGATGCTGACCTTCGCGTACACGGTGTTGGCGGCCAACAAGGAGGCCCGGCTGGCCGGGGCGCACGCCACGATGGCCCGGGTCGAGGTGGAACCCAATGCCACCAACGCGATCCCGTCGCTGGTGCGCGCGTGGCTGGACGCGCGGGCGGCCGAGACGGGCACGCTCGACGTGCTGGTCGACGCCGTGATCAAGCGTGCCCACGACCGGGCCGGGCGGGACGGCACCGAGGTCGCGGTGACCCCGGAGTCGTACAGCGCCGAGGTGACGTTCGAGAAGCCGCTCGCCGCGCGGATCGCCTCGCTGCTGGGCGACGTGCCGATTCTGCCGACGGGCGCGGGGCACGACGCGGGGGTGCTGTCGGCCCACGTGCCGACGGCCATGTTGTTCGTGCGCAACCCGACGGGGATCTCGCACTCGCCGGCCGAGCATGCTGAGGAGGCGGACTGCGTGGCCGGCATCAGCGCGCTCGCACGGGTGCTGGGCGACCTCACATGACGGTCTATCTCGCTTCGTACGCCTGGACGGGCTCCTCGGTGGCGGCGGACGTCCGCATCGAGGTGCACGACGGCGTGATCACCAGCGTCACGCCGGCCTCAAGCGGTCCACCCAACGCCTCGTCCGGTCTCCCCGGCGCCTCGCGAATTGCCGACACGGACGTCCGCCTGCCCGGCCTTGTTCTGCCTGGCTTTGCCAATGCGCACTCGCACGCCTTCCACCGGGCGTTGCGCGGGCGCACCCACGCCGGTGGCGGCAGCTTCTGGACCTGGCGCGATCTCATGTATTCCGTGGCGGGCCGGCTCGATCCCGACAGCTACTACGCGTTGGCCCGGGCCGTATATGCGGAGATGGCGCTGTCCGGCATCACCGCGGTCGGCGAGTTCCACTACCTCCATCACGGCCCGGACGGCGTCCCCTACGACGATCCCAACGCGATGGGTCACGCGCTCGTTCAGGCGGCGGCCGACGCCGGCATCCGGATCACGTTGCTGGACACGCTGTATCTGACGGCCACTGTGGACGGTAAGCCGCTCGAAGGCGTGCAGCGCCGCTTCGGCGACGGCGACCTCGACGGCTGGTCCGGGCGGGTCGCCGGCCTGCGTTCCGGGCCGCACGCGCGGATCGGCGCGGCACTGCATTCGGTGCGGGCCGTTCCGGCATCAGCGATGGCGCCTTTCGCCGACCGGACCGCGGGTCTGCCCGTGCATGTTCACTTGTCCGAGCAACGTGCGGAGAACGAGCAAACCCTGGCGGCGTACGGCTGCACGCCCGCGGAACTGCTCGAGCGCAACGGCGTCTGGCGCGAGGACACCGTCGCCGTGCACGCGACGCACCTCACCGACCGCGACATCGACATCCTGGGCGGTCACCACGTGTGCTTCTGCCCGACCACCGAGCGCGACCTGGCTGACGGCATCGGACCGGCGCGGCGGCTCGCCGGAGCGGGCGCGAGCCTGAGCCTGGGCAGCGACAGCCACGCCGTGATCGACCAGTTCGAGGAGCTGCGCGGCCTGGAGATGAACGACCGGCTGGCCAGCGAGCAGCGTGGCCGCTTCACACCGGCCGAACTGATCGCGGCGGCCGCCAATCACGACGCGATCGGCTGGCCCGACGCCGGTGAGATCGCCGTGGGCCGTCGAGCCGACTTCGTCTGCGTACGCCTCGACAGTGTGCGCACAGCCGGCACCGATCCCGCGCAGGCAATCCTCGCCGCCACCGCTGCCGACATCACCCACGTGATCGCCGACGGCCGCGTAATCGTCGCCGACGGCCACCACCAGACGATCGACGCGCCACGAGCGCTGGCCGAAACGATCGCCGAACTGACCGATGATCGCAGCGCTCAAGACAGCACCACAAACGCTCAGCGCGGCGGACGGCTCGCTCAAAACGACACCGCCCGCGCAAATGACAGCGGACGACTCGCTCAAAACGACACCGGGCGCGCAAATGACAGCGGACGACTCGCTCAAAACGACACCGGCCGCGCAAATGACAGCGGACGACTCGCTCAAAGCGTCACTCCGCACGCCGAGGATGGCCACGCATGAGCATTTTGATCGACAACATCGGCGAGCTCGTCACCAACGACGAGGGTGCGGGGCTGCTCGGTCTGCGGCGTGACGTCGCCGTGGTCGTCGAGGGTGATCGCATCGCCTGGATCGGGCCGTCGGCGCAGGCTCCGGCCTCCGACCAGCGGATCGACGCCGGGGGCGGCGCCGTGCTACCGGGCTTTGTGGACAGTCACGCGCATCTGGTCTTCGCCGGTGACCGGGCGGCCGAGTTCGGCGCGCGGATGGCAGGCGAGCCCTACACCGGCGGCGGCATCCGCACCACGGTCGCCGCGACCCGGGCCGCGAGCGACGACGACCTGCGGCGCAACGCCGGCCGGCTGGTCGCGGAGGCGCGCCGGCAGGGAACCACGACGATCGAGATCAAGAGCGGGTACGGGCTGAACGTCGAGGACGAAGCCCGATCGCTGCGGATCGCCCGCGAGCTGAGCGATGAGACTACCTTTCTGGGCGCGCACGTCGTGCCGGCCGGCAGCGACCCGGGCGAGTACGTCGACCTGGTGCGCGGCTCGATGCTGGCGGCCTGTGCCCCGTACGCGAAATGGGTCGATGTCTTCTGTGACCGCGGAGCGTTCGACGAGGAGCAGACGCGCGCGATTCTCACCGCGGGTAAGCAGAGGGGCCTGGGCCTGCGCGTGCACGCGAACCAGTTGACCGAGGGGCCGGGCGTGCGGCTCGCGGTCGAGCTGGGTGCGGCCAGCGCCGACCACTGCACGCACCTGAGCAGCGCGGATGTCGACGCGCTGGCCGGCTCAGCGACGGTCGCGACCTTGCTGCCGGGCGCCGAGTTCTCAACCCGCTCGCCCTATCCCGACGCGCGCCGGCTGATCGACACCGGTGTCACAGTCGCACTGGCTACCGACTGCAACCCCGGTTCCTCGTACACGTCGTCGATGCCGTTCTGTATCGCGCTCGCCGTCCGGGACATGCGGATGACCCCGGCCGAGGCCGTGCACGCGGCGACGGCGGGCGGGGCGAAGACGCTGCGCCGCGACGACATCGGACGGTTGCGCCCCGGCGCCCGAGCCGACCTGACGGTGCTCGACGCGCCGTCTCACCTGCACCTGGCCTACCGGCCCGGCGTACCCCTGATCCGGCAAGTTCTGCACAACGGAATCCCGTCCAACTACCCCGCCGCCGCCCCTGACACGACTAAAGGCCTGCTGTCATGAATGTTGTAGTCCAGCCCACCGGCGTAACCCCCGCCGATGTGCTCGCGGTCGCCCGCGGTAACGCCCGCGTCGAGATCGCCACCGAGACCGTCACGGCCATGGCCACCAGCCGTGAGATCGTCGACCGGATCGAGGCCTCCGGCCGTCCCGTGTACGGGGTGTCGACCGGCTTCGGCGCACTGGCCAACACGTCCATCGCCCCGGAACGCCGCGCCGAGCTGCAGCACGCGCTGATCCGCTCGCACGCCGCGGGCATCGGCGCGCCCATGCCGCGCGAGGTCGTGCGGGCCATGATGCTGCTGCGCCTGCGCTCGCTGGCGCTGGGCCGCTCGGGTGTGCGCCCGCTGCTCGCCCAGGGCCTGGCCGACCTGCTCAACCACGACATCACGCCGTGGGTGCCCGAGCACGGCTCGCTCGGCGCCTCGGGCGACCTGGCCCCGCTCGCCCACTGCGCGATCGTGCTGCTGGGCGAGGGCTGGGTCATGGGCAAGGACGGCGCGCGGATCGCCGCCGCCGAGGCCCTGCACGCCGCCGGCCTGGAACCGCTCGAGCTGGCGGCCAAGGAGGGCCTGGCCCTGATCAACGGCACCGACGGCATGCTGGGCATGCTGCTGCTCGCGATCGACGACGCCGAGCACCTGTTCGCGATGGCCGACGTCACCGCGGCGCTGGCGATCGAGGCGATGCTCGGCTCGGAGCGTCCGTTCCTGCCCGAGCTGCACGAGATCCGGCCGCACCCGGGCCAGTCGGCGTCGGCCGCCAACATCCTGAAGCTGCTGCAGGGCTCGGCAATCATGGACTCGCACCGGGACGACCTGGCTCACGCGGTGCAGGACGCGTACTCGATGCGCTGCGCCCCGCAGGTGGCCGGCGCGGCCCGCGACACGCTCGACTTCGTGCGCACGGTGGCGAGCCGCGAGCTGGTGTCCGTTGTGGACAACCCGGTCGTGCTGCCCGACGGCCGCGTCGAGTCGACCGGCAACTTCCACGGCGCCCCGCTCGGCTTCGCCGCCGACTTCCTGGCCATCGCGGCCGCCGAGGTGGGCGCGATCGCCGAGCGCCGCGTCGACCGCCTGCTCGACGTGACCCGCTCCCGTGAGCTGCCGCCGTTCCTCTCGCCCGACGCGGGCGTCAACTCCGGCCTGATGATCGCCCAGTACACGGCGGCCGGCATCGTCGCCGAGAACCGCCGCCTGGCCGCACCGGCCTCGGTCGACTCGCTGCCCACGAGCGGCATGCAGGAGGACCACGTCTCGATGGGCTGGGCCGCCACCAAGAAGCTGCGCACGGTCCTCGACAACCTGACCAGCCTGCTGGCCGTCGAGTTGCTTTCCGCCGTACGCGGCCTGCAGCTGCGCGAACCGCTCGTGCCCTCGGCCGCGGGCCGGGCCGCGATCGCCGCCCTGGAAGCCTCCGCGGGCCGCCCCGGCCCCGACCTGTTCTTGGCCCCGGCCCTCGAGGAGGCCCGCGCGGTCGTCGCCGCCCGCGCCTTGCGAGCCGCGATCGAGGACGCCATCGGCCCGCTCCGATGAGCAACCGCCGCCCGATCCGTCGTGACCGGGCTGAGGCGGTCTTGCGCACCGGCGGCGCGGCCGGTGCTGGAGGCAGAACCGGCGCCCGGCCCCGCGGTCAGCGCTGATCAGGCGGCGGGGTCGGTGCCTGCCTTCCAGGGGCAGTCGTTGACCTCGGGCTCGACCACGACGAACGTCTTGGCCGCCGCGATCTGGCTGGGGGCGCTCACCGGCTCGCTCGCGAAGAGCACGGAGAGACCCACCAGCGCTGTGGCCGCGACGATAGCGGCGAACCGGAGCTGCATGAGAGTTCCCCCAGTCGATTTCGGCAGGCGCTCCCGCAAGCATGTCTCAGCTTGTTGACAGCTTCCTGAGAGCCTCCGGGTCAGTTCGTCACCTCACGGGCGATCACCTTGGAAAGCTCGCGGAACGCCTTGCCCCGGTGGCTGATCGCGTCCTTCTCGGCGGGCGACAACTCGGCGTTGGTGCGGCTCTGGCCGTCGCCCAGGAAGATCGGGTCGTAGCCGAAGCCGCCCTCGCCGCGCCCGGCCCGCAGAATGCGCCCGGGCTGGCGGCCCTCGACCAGATGCTCGCGGCCGTTGGGCAGCACCAGCGCCGCCGCGCAGACGAAGGCGCCGCCGCGCTGCTCGTCCGCCACGTCGGAGATCTGGGCGAGCACCAGCTCGAGATTGGCCTGGTCGTCGCCGTGCCGGCCGGACCAGCGGGCACTGAACACGCCGGGCATGCCGCTGAGCGCGTCGACCGCGAGACCCGAGTCGTCGGCCACCGTGGGCAGCCCGGTGCGCTTGGCGCCCTCGCGGGCCTTGATCAGCGCGTTCTCGCCGAACGTCAGCCCCGTCTCGGGCACGTCGGGATAGCCCTCGAACTCGGTCAGGCCGACCAGCGCGATGCGGTTGGCGCCGAGCGACGAGTCGAGGATGCGCTGGAGTTCGGCCAGCTTCTTCTGGTTGGCCGTGGCCAGCAGCAGCTTGGCGCTCATGCGGCCAGCGCCTTCTGCTGGGCGGCGGCCAGGTCGGCGCAGCCGGCGACGGCCAGGTCGAGCAGCGCGTCGAGCTGGTCGCGGCGGAAGACGCCGTCCTCCCCCGTGCCCTGCACCTCGACGAAGTCACCGTCGCCGGTGCAGACCACGTTCATGTCGACCTCGGCCTTGACGTCTTCGGTATACATCAGGTCGAGGCGGGGCTGGCCGTCGATGATGCCGACGCTGACGGCCTGGATCGAACGGTGCATGACCTTGTCGACCCGGCCGGCCAGGGACTTGCGCTCGGCCAGCCAGCCCACCGCGTCGTGCAGGGCCACGTAGGCGCCCGTGATGGCGGCCGTGCGGGTGCCGCCGTCGGCCTGCAGGACGTCGCAGTCGAGGACGATCGAGTTCTCGCCCAGGGCCTTGAGGTCGATGCAGGCGCGCAGGCTGCGGCCGATCAGGCGGGAGATCTCGTGCGTACGGCCGCCGACCTTGCCCTTGATGCTCTCGCGGTCGCCGCGGGTGTTGGTGGCGCGGGGCAGCATCGAGTATTCCGCCGTGACCCAGCCCAGCCCGGAGCCCTTGCGCCAGCGCGGCACGCCCTCGGTGACGCTGGCGGTGCAGAGAACCCGGGTGTTGCCGAACTCTACGAGCACCGACCCCTCGGGGTGGATGCTCCAGTTCCGCGTGAGGGTCACCGGGCGCAGTTGGTCGGCCTCGCGGCCGTCGGGGCGTGCCATGCCCAAACCTTATTAGGCCGACGACCGGACCGCTGCGCCCGCCCCACGCCTGTGGATAACTATCCGAGCGTGGGACCGGCCGGCCGGGGCACAGCCGGGCGCAGCACCGTGGTGGGGCGCTTGCGGCCGGCCAGCGCCACCTCGGGCAGCGCGCCGTGGGCCCGCAGGAAGCCGTCGACCGCCTGCGGCCAGCCGAAGTTCTCGGCCCGGGCGCGGGCGGCGGCGCGACGCTCCTGCTCCGGGCGTTCCATCAGGCCGCGTACGCCCGCGGCGAAGGCCTCGGGCGTGCCCGGCACCGCGACGCCGGCCTCCCCCACGACCTCGGGCAGGGCGCTCGTCTCGTTCACCACGACCGGTGTGCCGCAGGCCAGCGCCTCGAGGGCGGTCATGCCGAACGTCTCGACCGGACCGGGGGCCAGCACGACGTCGGCGCTGGCGAGTAGCCCGGCCACGGCGGCGCGGTCGGCGAGGTGGCCGGTGAAGCGGACCGGCAGGCGGGCCGCACGGTAGGCCAGCGCGGCCCGCCGTACGCCGTCTCCGGCCACGGCGAGCACGGCGGGCACCTTGTCGTTGCGCAGCGCGGCGATCGTGTCCACGGCGAGCTCGGGGCGCTTCTGCCCGGAGAGCCGGCTGGCGAAGGCGATCAGCAGCTCGCCGGGACGGGCGTAGCGCTCGCGGATGCTCTCGTCCCACCGGGACGGGTGGAATCCGTCGAGGTCGACACCGAGCGGCACCTCGGTCAGATTGGGCACGCCCAGCCGCCGGAATTCGGCCGCCGCGAACGAGGTGGTGCAGATGATCTGATCGAAGAACTCGGCCGTCCGCAGGTTGAACTTGTCGGCCAGAGCGTCGCGCTTGGGCACGCCCCAGACGCCGAGGAGGCCGGCCAGGCTCTCGTGCGAGACCATCATCGAGCCGACGCCGCGCTGCCGGGCCCAGCCGCCCGTCCAGCGCAGGCTGGTGCGGTCGGAGACCTCGAGGCGGTCGGGCTCGAGGTCCTCGAGCAGCTGGGTGAGCTCGCGCCGGCCGGTCATCACGCGGTAGCCGCCGGTGCGCGGCAGCGGGGCGCTGGGCAGCGTGATCACGCGGCCCTGCGAGGTCATTTTGTCGGAGCGCTCACGTCCGGGAACGATCAGCACCGCTTCGTGCCCGGCGCGCTGATAGCCCTCGCCGAGATTACGAAGCGCGGTCCGCAGGCCACCCGAATGGGCTGTCACGAAGTTGGCCAGGCGAACAATGCGCATGCAACAACTCCAAGATCACGATTCGCTGGGTGCTCCCGTGCTCGGACCGCACCCCCGCCCGGCCCAGGACTCAGAGATCGTAACGGGCACCTGGACGCACGACCTCAACCGGTCCGGTAAACGCGGCCACGGCGGCATCCACAATAGATGCCTCCGAGACCCACGCGGGCACGAGATGGGTCAGCAGCAGTTTACCGACGTCCGCCTTGGTCGCCGCCTCGCCCGCCTCGCCGCCGGTCAGGTGCAGGCCAGGCGGGTTGTCGGCGCCGTCGGCGTAACTCGCCTCACACAAAAACAAATCCGCACCCGCGGCGAGTCGCAGCAGCGGCTCGCACGGCGCCGTGTCCGAGGAGTACGCGAGCACTCGCCCAGCGTGCTCGATCCGGACGCCGTACGTCTCGATGGGATGGTTGACCCGGTCGACGGTGATCATGAAGGGACCGATCGGGAACGTGCCCGGCTGCAGACCGTAGAACGTGTAGACATCGTCGACCGTCTCGTTCTCCTGGCTGTACGCCGAGGAGATGCGTTCGGCCGCGCCGAGCGGGGCATAGACCGGCACCGGCGTTAGCGGGCCGGCCGGGTCGTAGCGCCGGACGACGATGTAGGTGCAGGCGTCCAGCATGTGATCGCAGTGCAGGTGGGTCAGGATGATCGCGTCGATCGAGTTCATGTCGGAGTAGCGCTGAAGCGCGGACAGCGAACCCGATCCGAAGTCGATGAGCAGCCGGAATCCCTCAGCCTCGACGAGATAGGCGGAACAAGCCGACTCGGGGCCGGGAAAACTGCCGGCACAGCCGAGAACGGTCAGTCGCATGCGGGTCCCTCTGACTCACGCTGGGTCGAACAGGCCCCGCCCGACCGGTCCGTGCTGAACTGTTCAGACCAGTCAATCACGGAGCGAAGCGTACGCCGGGGCCTACGCGCCATGTAAACGTCTGATCGATTTGTCGCTAAATCGACAACGTACATCACACCGCCCGTGACCTCGACCATTAACGCAATTCCCGTTACGTCCGGTGAGTCGTTTGCGTTGCACAAAGCGAGGACTTCAGAGGACGGAACAGACGGAGGCAGCGTGACCACGGTCCAGAAAGACCGCACCACGCGCACCGAGGCGGCGGAGATCATGCCGTTCGGTGGGTGGGAGAGTACACCGGCGCGAGCGGGCCTGGACGACGATGAGACGCTTTTCCGTTTTCCTGCCCCCGATGACCCCGCACCCAGCACGGCCCGCCTTCTGACCATGGCTGTAGGGGCAGCCGCTCTCGGCTTCGCCGCAGTCGCCGTGGGAGCGCTCGCATTTGTCACGCTGCTGGGCGGGGCGCCGTTCTGGTATGTGCCGACGCTCGCGCTATTCGGATTGCTGAGCATTGCTCTCACGGTCGGCGCGTTCCTGTCGATCCACCGCGCCTTCCTGCCGTGGCTCCTGCTCGCTTGCGCAGCCGGGCCACTGACAGTCGACATTCTGATTGCGGTCCTTTACTAGGGCTAGGCCCTATGCCCAGAGCTGCCCTTCGAGGGCCTCTTCGGCGTCGTTGAGCGTGCCGCCGTAGGCGCCGGTCGAGAGGTATTTCCAGCCACCGTCGGCGATCACGAAGGCGACATCGGCGCGGCGGCCGGCCTTGACCGCCTCGTGGGCCACGGCCAGCGCGGCGTGCAGGATCGCGCCACTGGAGAAGCCGGCGAAGATGCCCTCGACCTCGACGAGCTGGCGGGTGCGGAGCACGGCGTCGCGGGTGCCGACCGAGAAGCGGCGGTCGAGCACGCTGGCGTCGTACAGCTCGGGGACGTAGCCCTCGTCGATGTTGCGGAGCCCGTAGACCAGCTCGCCGTAGCGCGGTTCGGCCGCGATGATCTGGATGCCGTCGGCCTTTTCCTTCAGGAAGCGGCCGGTGCCCATCAGCGTGCCCGTCGTGCCCAGGCCGGCCACGAAGTGGGTGATCGTGGGCAGATCCTGCAGCAGCTCGGGGCCGGTGGTCTCGAAGTGCGCGCGGGCGTTGGCCGGGTTGCCGTACTGGTACAGCATCTTCCAGTCCGGATGCTCGGCGGCGACCTGCTTGGCGGTGGCGACGGCCTGGTTGGAGCCGCCCGCCGCCGGCGAGAACAGGATCTCGGCGCCGTACATGCGAAGCAGTTGAATCCGTTCGGCCGAGACGTTCTCGGGCATCACGCAGACCAGGCGGTAGCCGCGCAGCTTGGCCACCATGGCCAGGGCGATGCCGGTGTTGCCGCTGGTCGGCTCGAGAATGGTGTCGCCCGGGTGCAGGTGACCGGATTCCTCCGCCTCGCGCACCATGTAGAACGCCGCCCGGTCCTTGATGCTGCCGGTCGGATTGCGGTCTTCCAGCTTGGCCCAGAGCCGCACCGCCGGCGCCCCCTCGGGCACCGACGGCGAGAGGCGGGGCAGGCCGACCAGCGGCGTGCCCCCCAAGGCGTCAAGCAGGCTCTCGTAGCGAGCCATCGTCAGCTCAGCCTTTGGTCGAGACAGCGGCAGCAACGTGGTTGGACGGGCGCCCGAGCAGGGCGGCCGCCGCCGCGAAACCCAGGGCGCCGCCGGCCACGGCGGGCAGGATGGTGATCGAGTCACCGTCGCTGAGCTTGGCGTCGAGCGCGCCCAGGAAGCGGACGTCCTCGTCGTTGACGTAGATGTTGACGAAGCGGTGCAGGCTGCCCTCGGGGGTGATCAGGCGCCCCTTGAGGCCCTTGTGCTTGGCGTCCAGGTCGTCGATCAGCGCGGTCAGCGTCTCGCCGGCGCCCTCGACAGTCTTGGCGCCGCCGGTGTAGCTGCGCAGGATGGTGGGAACGCGAACTTCGATAGCCATGGCTGTGAATGCTCCAAAGAAGGAAGGTCGAACTGAGGGCAGGGTCGTCTACGGATTGAGCCCGCTAGAGCTCAAGTGTCCTCAGCGACACTCGTAGAAGACCGACACCGGGCTCTGCCCGAACATGTACGACTGCACAGCGCTCGCCATCACGCGTCCACCGTTGCATCCACGATGTTGATCTCTTCCTCGGTCACCACGCCGTCCACTATGCGGAACGATCGAATCTCCTCGGAGTCGCTCTCGCGCGTGGAAACGAGCACATAGTGGGCGCCGGGCTCGCCGGCGAACGAGATGTCGGTGCGCGACGGGTAGGCCTCGGTGGCCGTGTGCGAGTGGTAGATGACCACCGGCTCCTCGTCGTTGTCGTCCATCTCGCGCCAGACGCGCAACTGTTCCATGGAGTCGAACTCGTAGAACGTCATCGACCGGGCGGCGTTGTCCATCGGGATGAGCCGGGTCGGCAGGTCGCTGCCGATCGGGCCGGCGATGACGCCACAGGCCTCGTCGGGGTGATCCCGGCGGGCGTGGGCGACGATCGCGTCGACGATCGCGCTGTCGATGGTCAGCACGCTGTTCACATTACCGTGAGAATGCGGAGAGCCCGGCGTGGCGGCGCTCACTCGATTTCGGGCAGCGCGTTGAGCAGCGACTCCTGCAGGTAGCCGAGGTAGGCGTACACGCTCAGCTGGAACACGCGGCTGGAACCCGGGTCGTGCAGCACTGCGTCGTCGAGCTCGGCGCCCAGGTCGGTGTCGGCCTGGATGTCGAGCCGGGTGCCCATGGCCAGCCGAGCGTCGTTGATCGCCCGCAGCCAGGCCTCGGCAGCCTCGCCGTCGAGACGAACCTCACCCTCGCCCTCGTCGGGGAGGGCGGCGAGAATGGCCCCGGCCTGGTCGATCTTGCCGGTCTTGAGCTCCCCCTCGGTATAGAGGCGGAACTCCTCCGAATCGTCCGGCCGGTCCGGATAGATGTCGGGGAAAAGCCGGCTGACGACCGGATCGGTGTGATCCATGCCGTCGGTCAGCAGGCCGACCACTTCACCGGCGACCTTGCGCAGGACGCGCACCTCGTCGACCGCGAACGTGGCCACGCACGTGCTGCCGTTGCGTCGGAACATCTGCCCTCTCCCGCGGTGTTCAGTCCCGGTCAACCGTCGCCCAGAGACCGTATCCGTGCAGCTGATTGGCGTCCATCTCCATGCGCTCACGCGCACCCGAGCTGACCACCGCCCGGCCTTTCGTGTGCACGTCGAGCATCAGCGCCTCGGCTTTCTCCTTCGAGTAGCCGAAGAGCTTCTGAAAAACCCAGGTCACGTACGACATGAGGTTGACCGGATCATCCCAGACGATCGTCACCCACGGCCGGTCGTCAGCGGGTGCCTCCTCGATCTCTGGGCTCTCGATGGGAGCGACCTGTGGCAGCGCCATGCCCACCATGTTGCCACCGGTTTTGCCGCATTGGTGAACCGGAACACCGAACCGCAGGTCAGGACGCGGTTCGTAAGGGGCCGTCGGGCGCAATAGGGTGGGTTCCGTGAACACCTACGCCCCCGCGCTGATGACCGATCAGTACGAGCTGACCATGGTCAGCGCCGCCCTTCAGGACGGCACGGCCGACCGGCAGTGCGTCTTCGAGGTCTTCGCCCGGCGCCTGTCCAGCGGCCGGCGCTACGGCGTGGTGGCCGGGCCGGGCCGGCTGGTCGAGCTGATCGGGAACTTCCGGTTCGGCCCGGCCGAGATCGACTTCCTGCGAGGGGCCGGCATCGTCGACGAGACGACCGCCCGGTGGCTGGCCGATTACCGCTTCACGGGCGACATCGACGGGTACGCCGAGGGTGAGCTCTTCTTCCCGGGCTCCCCGATCCTGACCGTCAGCGGCACGTTCGCCGAGTGTGTGGTGCTCGAGACGCTGATCCTCTCGGTGCTCAACCACGACTCCGCGATCGCCTCGGCCGCGGCCCGTATGGTCACCGCGGCGCGGGGCCGGCCCATCATCGAGATGGGCTCCCGGCGTACGCACGAGGATTCCGCGATCGCCGCCGCCCGGGCCGCCTACCTGGCCGGGTTCGCGTCGACCTCCAACCTCGCGGCGGGCGCCCGCTACGGCATCCCGACCACCGGCACGTCGGCCCACGCGTTCACGCTGCTCCACGACGACGAGCCGGCCGCGTTCGCCTCCCAGGTGGCCGCCCTCGGCAAGAACACGACGCTGCTGGTCGACACGTACGACATCGGCCAGGGCATCCGGAACGCGATCGCCGTGGCCGGCCCCGACCTGCGGGCCGTCCGGATCGACTCGGGCGACCTCTCGGTGCTGGCCCAGCACTCGCGCGAGCTGCTCGACTCGCTCGGCGCCACCGAGACCAAGATCGTCGTTTCCGGCGACATGGACGAGTACGCGATCGCCACGCTCGCCGCCGAGCCGGTCGACATGTACGGCGCCGGCACCGCGGTGGTCACCGGCTCCGGCGCGCCCACCGCCGGGCTGGTCTACAAGCTGGTCGAGGTCGAGGGCCGCCCGGTCGTCAAACGCTCCGAGAACAAGGCGACCGTCGGCGGCCGCAAGACCGCCGTACGCCGGCACAAGCCCACCGGCACGGCCACCGAAGAGATCATCGTGTCGCAGGGCGTGCCCGACCACGCCGCCAACGACCGGCTGCTCCAGCGCTCGTTCGTCGCCGGCGGCGAGGTGGTCGAGCTGCCGACGCTGCAAGAGTCGCGCGAGCACCTGCGGCAGGGCCTGATCTCGATACCGTGGGAGGGTCTCAAGCTCTCGGCCGGCGACCCGGCCATCCCCGTCACCATCGTCCCGACCAGCTAGGGGTTGTCCCGTGACACGAGCGCTGATCATCGTCGACGTCCAGAACGACTTCTGCGAGGGCGGCTCGCTGGCCGTCACCGGCGGCGCCGCCGTCGCCGCGGGCATCTCGCTGGTGCTGAGCAGGGCGGGCGACCGGTGGGACCACGTCGTCGCCACCAAGGACTACCACGTCGACCCGGGCGCCCACTTCAGCGACCACCCGGACTACGTCGACAGCTGGCCGCCGCACTGCGTGGTCGGCTCGGGCGGCGCCGACTTCCACCCCGAGCTGGCCACCGACCGCATCGAGGCGATCTTCCGCAAGGGCGAGCACCAGGCGGCCTACTCGGGCTTCGAGGGCAGGAGCGAGAACGGCGAGACCCTCGCCGCGTGGCTGCGCGAGCGGAATGTGACGGAAGTCGAACTGGTGGGCATCGCCACCGACCATTGCGTGCGCGCTACGGCGCTCGACGCCAAGGCCGAGGGCTTCGACACGACCGTGTTGCTGGAGCTCACGGCCGGTGTCGCGGCCGGCACGACGGCGGCCGCGCTCGAACAGCTCAAGGCGGCGTCGATCGAAACCACCGGGGAGCCCGTCGTCTCGTCCTGATTTCTGCTTGATCAAGTAGTTGGTTTTTTGTCGCACCCCCGGGGCAGGATGAGCCCCGGAGGTCAGGAACCACATGCTTCTCAAGCCTTACCGAGACACCCTCGCCCTGCCCGGCATCAGATCCCTGCTGGCCGTGGCGACGCTGGCCCGCATCCCGATCGCGGCCGGCGCCGTCGTGCTCACCCTGCACGTGGTCACCGACCTCGGCCGGGGCTACGGCGCGGCCGGCCTGATCGGCGCCGCGTTCACCGTCGGCGGCTCGTTCGGCGCTCCCGTCATGGGCCGCCTGATCGACCGCCGCGGCCTGCGCCCGATCCTCGTGCTCACCACGGTGGCCGAGGTGATCTTCTGGTCGCTGGCCCAGGCCGTGCCCTACTGGTCCCTGCTGGCCATGGCCCTGATCGGCGGCTTCCTGGCCCTGCCGGCGTTCTCGGTCGCCCGCCAGTCGATCAGCGCGCTCACGCCCGAGGCCCAGCGCCTGCCCGCCTTCGCGCTCGACTCGATCTCCACCGAGCTGTCGTTCATGGCCGGCCCCGCGCTGGGCGTGCTGATCGCCACCACCGCCGGCCCGCGCTGGGCCATGCTCGGCCTCGCTGTCGGCATCCTGCTCTCGGGTGTCGGGCTGTGGCTGCTCAACCCGCCGGTCCGGGCCGCGCACGAGGCGCCCATCACGGCCGGCGAGCGGGTGCCCCGGCGCAGCTGGCTCACGCCCCGTTTCGTCGCCCTGCTACTCGTGACGATGGCAGCGACCCTGGTCCTGTCCGGCACCGACGTCGCGCTGGTGGCCGTGCTGCGCGGCCACGGCGAACTGGGGTGGGCGGGCCTGGTCATGACGCTGTGGGCGTTCTATTCGCTGCTGGGCGGCTTCGCGTACGGCGTGATCCACCGCCCGCTGCCGCCGGTGGTCCTGCTCGTCCCGCTGGCCGTCGCGACATCGCTGGTCGGCCTGGGCAGCGCCCACTGGTGGCTGATAGCTCTGCTGCTGATCCCGGCCGGCGCCCTCTGTGCCCCGCTGATCACCGCCACGGCCGACGCGATCAGCCGCATGATCCCGGCCGGCGCCCGCGGCGAGGCCATGGGCCTGCACAACTCGTCGCTCACGGTGGGCGTCGCCCTGGGCGGCCCGATCGCCGGCTTCGCGGCCGACCACTTCTCCCCGCCCTGGGGCTTCGTAGCCGTCGGCGGCGCCGGCGTCCTGATCGCCCTGTTGGTCCTCCCCACCGAACTCCGCCGCCGCCGAGCCGCCGCCACCGACACAACGCCAGGCTCCGGGTCCGCCACGGCTTCACACGATGGCGTGCCGGCCGGGGCTCCGTCGCACCGCATGATCCGCCCGCGCGACGGCGAACCACTCGTCGAGGAACCGCCCGCCGTCGCCTACGCCACCACCGAGCTGACCTACGCCGCGGCCACCACCGACCACGCGACGCCGACCAGCGACGACTCGGCACACCTCGCCACCACCGAACCGGAGCAAGCCGTCTCCGACGACAGCCCCACCACACAGGGCGACCCGCTTCACGTCCGCCACCCTGACCCACCCGGCGTCCCCTACGCAGCCGGCCGGACTCCGACGCCCAGGCCTCGGCGTGCAGGTTTGCCGCTCCCGCGGCACTCGGCCATGAGTAGCTCGGCGAGCAGACCGCCGGTGGAGAACTTCGGCACACACCTTCGCCGCCCTCCACATACCAACCCGAATTGCCCGGGTTGAAATCCTGGTTGTCGATGACCTGGCTGGCGCCACGGCTCCACCACCGCCCTCTCCTCCCGCAGAAGCCTCAGCGCCCTTCGTCCGCTGACCGGCCCGAATCCGGGCCGGGCGACCACCACTTCGTTCCGCGTCGGGCGCGGCTCAGCTCCTTCTGAGCAGGCGACAGTCCTTGGTTGATGGACGTGCCGACGGGCTCTTGGCGGCCCCACGCTGCCCGCTGCTTTCCGGCCCATCCCGCCGTCGGCTTGGAGTCTCGCCCGGTGCAGCTGGCGCGTCTCCATCGGGCCGGCCGGGCTGTTCTTCGGTGGTCGACACCGGCGGGAGCTGTCTTCGCTGGGTGGCAGGCGCGAATCGGTCATGAGTGGTGGTGGCCCAGATCACCGTTGGCAGAAGCGGCAGCGACTTGTACGTTTGTACTTGTACAGACGTACAAGAGTGAGAGAAGGTCGCCGTGCCCTACGTGTTCCTGCTTATCGCCATCGCGGCAGAGGTAGCGGCGACCAGCCTGCTCAAGTCGACCGAGGGCTTCTCCAAGCTCTGGCCCACGGTGGCCTGCCTGACCGGCTATGTCATCTCGTTCGCGGCGCTGTCGGTCTGCGTGAAAGACCTGCCCGTCGGGGTCGTCTACGCGCTGTGGTCGGCGCTCGGAACCGCCGCCATCGTCGCCATCGGCGCGGTCTTCCTCGGGGAACCCCTCAACACCGCTAAGGTCGTCGGCGTCAGCCTCATCATCGCCGGTGTAGTGACCGTGAACCTGGGCGGTGCCCATTGATCGACCCCACTCCCCCGCCCGCCGGCGCGGCATCCTCCGACCCGGCACCCTCCGGCGCGGCATCCTCCGACCCGGCACCCTCCGGTCAGGCCGCCGACGCACCGGCCCGTCGCGTGACCGCGGGCGGCCGAAGGCGAGCGGACCGCGAACCGGGCACCGAAGAGGCGCCGATCCTCGCGCGAGGCGGACGCAGACATGGCGACCGCGGAACAGCCGCCTCGCGGCCGGTTGCGCGGCGCAGTGGGGATCCGGCGACCGAGGGCGACGACGAACCGCCGGCGAGTGGACGGCGGCCTCAACGGGCGCGGGATCCTGAGGCGCGGCGCCGAGCTCTGGCCACCGCGGCCCTGGAGGTGATCTCCGAGGTGGGAATCAGCCGCACCACGCACCGGGCCGTGGCCGCGCGGGCCGGGCTGCCTCTCGGCGCGACGACCTATTACTTCCCGACGCTGGACGATCTCATCACCGCAGGGCTGCGGCTGTCCGCGGCCGACCTGCAATCCGACTTCCAGGAGTGGGCCGGGCGGCTCAGGGAAGCCTCTGACATCCCCGCTGCCGTCGCCGCGTTCATAGTCGAATACGTCACCGACCGTCAGCGCGCCCAACTGGAATGTGAGCTGTACGTGGTCGCCGGCCGTGACCCGGCCCTGCGCCCCCTCGCCATGGCCTGGCTCACCGGCATGCGAGACCTGCTCGAACCCCACGTCGGCGTCGACGCCGCACGCGACGTGGTCACCTTCTTCGACGGCGTGACGCTGCGCGCCCTGATCACCGGCCAGGAAGTGGACCTCCAGGCCCTCACCAGCGCGATCCGCCGCCTCACGACGCCCTGAGCAAGCGGGGGTGGGCGCGAGCAGCGGGTCGGTTGGGGCATGGGCAGGCGGCCGGGGCGGGCAGACAGACGGTAACGGCCCGCTCTCGGTGAGAGCGGGCCGTTACCTGAACGCTGTCAGTCGCGGTTGGCGCCGGTGTCTTCCGGGTAGGTCGCACCGCCGTCGGACTCGCGGGTCAGCGGGCGGGCGCCGCCCTCGGGCGGGCCGGCGATGGACTGTTCGCCCGCCGCCAGCTCGGGGAACTTCGCGTCGAAGGCCGGGCGCTCGGAGCGGATGCGGGGCATCCGGTCGAAGTTGCGCAGCGGCGGCGGCGAGGACGTGGCCCACTCGAGCGAGTTGCCGTGGCCCCACGGGTCGTCGACCGTGACCAGCTGGCCGACCTTGTACGACTTCCACACGTTGTAGATGAACGGCAGCGTCGACAGGCCGAGCACGAAACTGCCGATCGTCGAGAACGTGTTGAGGAACGTGAAGCCGTCCGACGCCAGGTAGTCGACGTAGCGCCGCGGCATGCCCTTGGTGCCCAGCCAGTGCTGCACCAGGAACGTGGCGTGGAAGCCGAGGAACGTCAGCCAGAAGTGGATCTTGCCCAGGCGCTCGTCGAGCATTCGGCCGAACATCTTGGGGAACCAGAAGTAGATGCCGGCGAACACCGCGAACACGATCGTGCCGAAGAGCACGTAGTGGAAGTGGGCGATCACGAAGTACGAGTCGGACACGTGGAAGTCGATCGGCGGCGAGGCCAGCAGCACGCCGGACAGACCACCGAAGAGGAACGTCACGAGGAAGCCGATCGCGAACAGCATCGGCGTCTCGAAGCTGATCTGGCCGCGCCACATCGTGCCGATCCACACGAAGAACTTCATGCCGGTCGGCACCGCGATCAGGAAGCTCAGGAAGCTGAAGAACGGCAGCAGCACCTGGCCGGTGACGAACATGTGGTGCGCCCACACCGACATCGACAGGGCGGCGATCAGCAGCGTGGCGGCGACCAGGCCCTTGTAGCCGAAGACCGGCTTGCGGCTGAAGACCGGGATGACCTCGGTGATGATGCCGAAGAACGGCAGCGCCACGATGTAGACCTCGGGGTGGCCGAAGAACCAGAAGAGGTGCTGCCACAGCATCGGCCCGCCCGTGTCCACGTCGAAGACGTGGGCGCCGAGCACGCGGTCGGCGGCGAGGGCGAACAGCGCGGCCGCCAGGAACGGGAAGACCATGATCACCAGAAGGCTGGTGACGAGGATGTTCCACGTCATGATCGGCATGCGGAACATCGTCATGCCGGGGGCGCGCAGGGTGAGCACCGTGGTGATCAGGTTGACGCCACCGAGGATCGTGCCCAGACCCGAGAGGGCGAGGCCGACGACCCACATGTTGCCGCCGACGCCGGGCGAGTGCAGCCCGTCGCTCAGCGGGGTGTAGGCGAACCAGCCGAAGTCGGCCGCGCCGCCGGGGGTGAAGAACCCGCTGATGGTGATCGTGCCGCCGAACAGGTAGAGCCAGTAGGCGAACGCGTTCAGCCGCGGGAACGCCACGTCGGGCGCGCCGATCTGGATCGGCACCACGAAGTTCGCGAAGGCGAACACGATCGGCGTCGCGAAGAACAGCAGCATGATCGTGCCGTGCATCGTGAACAGCTGGTTGTACTGCTCGGGCGAGAGCAACTGCATGCCCGGCCGCGCCAGTTCGGTGCGCATCAGCAGCGCCATGAGGCCGCCGAGCATGTAGAACACGAAGGCCGTGATCATGTACATGATCCCGATCTGCTTCGCGTCCGTCGTGCGCAGGATCCGGGCGAGTGCCGAACCCTTGACCTGCCGCCGGACCGGGTATGGCCGGGTCACGATCGGCTTAGGCGCAACGGTCGTCACGAATAGCCTCCGTTGTCTCGTTCGTCCCTCTCACTACGCCGGAAGTGAAAGGCGTACCTCGCAGGCAGAATAGTCCCCCACCGACCTACCGCGGGCGCGGGGTGACCAAAGAGGTCAACCGGGGTTTGTGCCATCGCCTAGGCGGGCTGCACCAGCGCGCTGTAGTGGTCGGAGAAGATCCGCAGGCCACGCCTGCGGAGCATCGGGTCGCGCAGCGCGGGCGGAACGTCGCGGGTGCGATCGCGCTCACGGGTGCGGTCGCGGACCTCGCCGCAGCGCGGGCGGCGCCTTTCCTCGTACGCCCGGAGCACGGCCGGAATGTCGTCCGGGAGCTTCCGCAGCTCCTCGCCGAGGACGACGGCATCCTCGAACGACATGGCGGCGCCCTGGGCCAGGGTGGGCGCGGTGGCGTGGGCAGCATCACCCAGCAGCACCACCGGGCCGGTCGACCAGCGTTCGAGCACGACCTCGTCGGTGCGCGCGACCTGCACCTTCTCGAGCGCCTTGAGGATCGCCGGCACGGGGCCGGCGAACGTGCCGAACAACTCGCGCACGTGGGCCAGCGGGTCGTCGGGGTTGGGCGCGTCGGGGGCGGTCTCGTCGGCGTGGAAGTAGAGCTTGCGACCGCCCATCGGCATGGCCACGAAGGAGGACCGGCGCCCGAGCAGAGCCGTCCAGTCGCTCAGCGGCGGCCCACCGGTGACGACCGAGCGGTAGACGATCTGGCCGGTGGGCACGGCCGGGCCGCCCAGGCCGGCCTGGGCCCGGATCGTGGAGCGGCGCCCGTCGGCCCCGACCACCAGGTCGTATTCCGCGACGCGGCCGTCGCCGAACTCGACCTTGGCGGTCTGGTCGAAGATCTCGAGGCCGCGCACGGCCGTGTCGTAACGCACCTCGCCGCCGACGCTGGTGAGCAGGACCTGCTGCAGGTCGGCCCGGGACAGCGCGCGGGACTCGCCGACGCCGGCCCAGAGGCCGGCCACATCCATCTCGAAGAGCTCGCGGCCCCGCGAGTCGAGGAAGACCTGGCGGAAGATGAGGTCGCCCAGCGGGCGCAGCGGGGCGTCGAGGCCGAGCTGGCGCAGAGCGCGCAACGCGTTGCCCGGCAGATAGATGCCGGCGCCCGGAAGCATGGTGGCCGGCAGTTCCTCGACCACATCGGGCCGGAACCCGGCGAGCCGCAGGGCACGCGCAGCGGACAGCCCGGCGATTCCGGCGCCCACCACCAGGATGCGCAACGTCATCGCAGCCTTGCCTCCCACCCGTCGGACACGCGCCGGAGCCAAGACACTACCCCGCGCCACTGCCGGGTGAAACCCGGGATCATCGAGAGATCCGAATTGTTCCCTTGGCTACCATGCCCCCACTCTCGCACACAGGTAGGACGAATTACGCCCGTGTATTTCGGGCCCCGGCCGGGAAGACAATGGAGCCATGACGGACCGTCTCGCGGACTACCGGCGCAAGCGGGATGCGGCGCGCACGCCCGAGCCCGTTCCGGAACAGGCGCCGCCGCCGAGCGAGTCCCACCGGTTCGTCATCCAGCAGCACCATGCCCGCAGCCTGCACTGGGACGTCCGGCTGGAACGCGACGGCGTCCTCGTCTCGTTCGCCGTGCCGCGCGGGCTCCCGCGCGACCAGGGCCGCAACAACCTCGCCAAACACACCGAGGACCACCCGCTGGAATACCTCGATTTCGCGGGCGAGATCCCGGCCGGCGAGTACGGCGGCGGCCGCATGACGATCTTCGACAGCGGCACCTACGAGACGGGCAAGTGGCGCGACGACGAGATCGGCGTGACGTTTCACGGCGACCGCACGACCGGGCGCTACGTGTTCTTCCAGACCGGCGGCAACGACTGGATGGTCCGCCGGATGGACCCGCCCGAGCCGGGCTGGGAAGCGATGCCCGAACTCGTCGCGCCCATGCTGGCCATGCCCGCGAAGAGCCTGCCACCCGATCGGGAGGACGCCGACTGGGGCTACGAGCTGGCGTGGGGCGGGCGGCGGGTCGTCGCGTACGTCTCCGGCGGCCGCGTACGCCTGCTCGACGCCGACGGCGAGGACGTGACGAGCTGGTACCCGGAGATCCGGCCGCTCGGCCCGGCCCTGGCGCCGGTCGAGGCGGTGCTGGACGGCGAGATCGTGACCCTGCCCGATCCCGCGCTGCTGGAGCGGCGCCGGGCGCCGAAGGATTCAGCGGCCGCCAAGCGGGCGGCCGAGCGCACCCCGGTGTACTTCCTGGCCTACGACCTGCTGTGGCTCGAAGGACACAGCACTGTCGAGGCGCTGCGCTACGCCGAGCGCCGCGAGCTCCTGGACGGGCTCGCCATCGACGGCGAGCACTGGCAGACCCCGCCCTACTTCCCCGGTGGCGGGAAGTTCGCGCTGGAGGCGGCCGCCGCGCAGGGCCTGGGCGGGGTCGTCGCGAAGCGTCTCGACTCCCCCTACCTGCCCGGCCGCCGCAGCCGCCTGTGGCTGACCGTCCCGGCGTAGAGCACAAATCCGACGAGAAGCAGCGCCACCCCGACGGCCGCCGCGCCACCCGGACCGGTGATGGGCAGGCCGCCACCGCCACCCTGACCACCGGGCGGCGGCGCCGCGGGCGTGGGCCCGACTCCATTGATCACGATGTAGGCCGAGTTGTTGGCCTTGTTCAGCTCCTCGGCCGGCGCGTCCACCTTCACCGAGCCGGCGGCGCCGGGGATGACCTGATCGACCCGCAGGCCGAAGGTGAGCGGGTCGACGAAGCCGACCTTCAACAGCAGGTCGAGGTAGCAGCTGTACCGCAGCTCACCCGGCTTTCCGCCGTTGCCGTAGTCGACCACCCCGCGGTCGGTCATCGGGAAGCAGATGTCCGGCACGCGCACCGCGGTGGTGCCCTTCGGGATGAAGACCCGGGCGTTCGGCCACGGCGCGTTGACGCGGGTGCGGTCGATGGTGGACGGCCCGTCGTTGCGGATCCCGACCTTGACCGGGAGGACCGCGCCCTTCCTGCCTGCCGCCCGGGCGCCCACCGCGGCCAGGTCGGTGGATTGCCTGCCGGTGACGGAGACGACCAGCCCGTCCGACACGTACTCCTCGAGCGCCTGCGGCGGGTCGGCCTTGGCCGTGGCCAGCGGGGTCAGGCGCAGCACACCGCCCCGGCCGGGCGTGCCGAGCGGTTCGAAGCCGCCCTTCTCCACGTACTGCCGGGCATCGGCGAACTCGTCCTTGGTCATCCACTGCCAGCCGCCGTACTGCAAGCTCGGGGCGTACGTGTCAGCGCGCATCCGCAGCGGCAGCGTGACCCGATAGGTGGCGCCGGGCGCCAGCGTCTGGTCGAACACGCAGCCACGCAGCTCGCCGCCGAGGTAGTAACAGTTGCTGAACTGGGTGCGGCTCTCGAACGAGTACTGCGAGTACGCGCCCAGCCCCATCCCCCGGATCGGCGCCGGGCCCGTGTTGCTGATCGTCAGCGGCACGTCGACCGGGTCGCCGGGCGCGGCCGACGTGTCCTGGGCGCTGTCGGCGGCGGCGAGGCCGATCCGCTCACCGATCCGGATCCGGGCCGTACGAGTGACCGGGGCGTAGCCCTTGACCGTCATCGTCGCCGTCAGCGTGCCGACCCGCCCCACGACAGCGTCCTCCCCAGCGACCACATAGCCGACGACGTGGGACTCGACACCGGCCGGTGTGAGAGCGTCGACCTCGGCGCCGCAGGTCAGCTCGAGCAGGTCGGGCTGCCGGACGCTGCAGTTGTTCTGGTGGCCGGCCTCCTGCAAGTGAAAGCCGGGGCCCTGGTCGATGAACCGGTACACGAGACTCACGTCGCCCGTGCCCACCGGCAGCCGCCGGTCGGCGAAGAGCAGCGTGTGGAGCAGGAGGTTGCTGCCCGGCGCGAGGGTGTAGTTCTTGACGTAGAAGTCGACCCTCGCCTTCGCCGGTGCGGCCTGAACGGCCGGCGCCGACACAAAAATCAGGGTGAGGGCGGCCAGAACTGCGAACAGACGGCGTACGAGGGGTGGATGCACCGGGGATCCTCCGTGTGACCCGAACAGTGAGACCGCGCGACCCGAACATCGAGACCCGCGCAGCGTAGGTCTCCGGCCGGGCCGCCGTACGCCGGTTACTCAATCGTTATCGGGTGGTCGGCGCACCCGCGGTCCGTCCCGAACCGGGCAGAACCGAAAGCATGCAGGTCCGGCAACCCGATACCGGGGTCTACCGGCGCCCGCACCGGAAAGGTCCGCTGATTAGATGCACCCCGAAACTCCCCGGCCCTACGCACCCGTGACCGAGATGTCTGCCGAACTCTGGAACTCCGCCGCCGTCGTCCTCGAGACCAACTGGTCGGGCGACCACATGGTCCCCTCCCGCCGCCTCTATCCCCATCAGTGGAGCTGGGACACCGCCTTCATCGCGATCGGGCTCGCCTACGTCAATCCCGGGCGTGCCTGGCGCGACCTGCGCAGCCTGTTCGAGGCCCAATGGCCCGACGGCCGGGTGCCGCACATCGTCTTCGACCCCGCCACCGCCGAAGCCGACTACTTCCCCGGTCCGGCCTTCTGGGGCGTTCCCGCGTACGGGGCCAGGCCGGCCAACGGAAGCACCGGCATCGTCCAGCCGCCGCTGCACGCCGTGGCGGCCTGGAAGGTCTACCGGCGCGCCTCGGCCCACGGCGCGGCCTGCGTGCAGGAGGCCCGAGCCGAGCTGGAGTGGCTCTATCCGCGTCTGGTCGCCCAGCAGGACTACCTGACCACCCGCCGCAACCTGGGCGGCGCCGGCCTGGCGAGCATCGTGCACCCCTGGGAATCTGGTCTGGACAACAGCCCGGCCTGGGACGCCGCGATGGCGGGCGTGCCCGCCGATCTCTCGCTGCTGACCACCTACCGGCGGCGCGATCTCGACGTCGCCGACGCGGCGCACCGCCCGACCGACCGCGACTACTCCCGGTACGTCGGCCTGGTCCTCAGCTACCGCGCCGAGAGCTACTCGGACACCGATCTGCTGTCCCGGCACGACTTCGCGGTGGAGTGCCCGTCGTTCAACGCGATCCTCGGCGCCGCCGAGCTGGCCCTGGCCCAGATCGCCGGCGTTCTCGGGCGTACGGCCGAAGCGGCTGTCCACCGCGAGCGGGCTCACCGCATCACCGACGCGATCGTGGCCCGCCTCTGGGATCCGCGGTCGCGCACCTTCCACGCGCGCGACCTGCGCACCGGCACGCTGAGCCCGGCGCGCTGCGTGAGCGGTCTGATGCCCCTGCTGCTGCCCGATCTGCCCGCCGAGCAGGTCGAGGGCGTGCTCGCCGAGGCGAGGTCGGCCCGGTTCGGATTCCCGGCGCCGAGCTACGACCGCACGGCCGCCGACTTCGACACGATGCGCTATTGGCGCGGTCCGGTCTGGATCAACGTGAACTGGCTGCTGCGGCGCGGCCTGCTCGTGCACGGCCTGCGCGACGAGGCCGAGGAGCTGCGCGCGGCGATGGTGCGGCTGGTGCATCAGCACGGCCACTTCGAGTACTTCCACCCGGCGACCGGCGAGGGCCTGGGCGCGCCCACCTTCAGCTGGACCGCCGCCCTGGCCCTCGACCTGCTGGCCGACCGTTCCGTGCCGGCTTACGCCCGCGCGGCCTGACTGAGCTAGCTGAAGCTGACCACTACGGAACGCAGCACGCCGCCGGTGTGCATCTTGCCGAAGGCCTCCTCGACCTGACTCAGCGCGATCTCCTCGGTCACGAAGGCGTCCAGGTCGAGGCGGCCCTGCAGGTAGAGCTCGGTGAGCATCGGGAAGTCGCGGCTCGGCAGGCAGTCGCCGTACCAGCTGGACTTGAGCGCGCCGCCGCGCCCGAAGATCTCGAGCAGGGGCAGCTCGATCTTCATGTCGGGGGTGGGCACGCCGACCAGCACGACGGTGCCGGCCAGGTCGCGGGCGTAGAAGGCCTGCTCGTACGTCTCGGGCCGGCCCACGGCCTCGATCACCACGTCGGCCCCGAAGCCGCCGGTCAGCTCCTTGACCTTCTCGACGACGTCCACGCCGCGCGCGTTGATCGTGTGGGTCGCGCCGAACCCGCGCGCCCATTCGAGCTTCTGGTCGTCGGTGTCGATCGCGATGATCGTGGTCGCCCCGGCCAGCGCCGCGCCGGCCACCGCGCCGTCGCCCACGCCGCCGCAGCCGATCACCGCGACCGAGTCGCCCCGGGTCACGCCGCCGGTGTTGATGGCCGCGCCGATGCCGGCCATCACGCCGCAGCCGAGCAGGCCCACCGCGGCCGCCCGGGCCCGCGGGTCGACCTTTGTGCATTGTCCCGCGTGTACGAGCGTCTTCTCGGCGAACGCGCCGATGCCCAGGGCCGGTGACAGCTCGGTGCCGTCCTCCAGCGTCATCTTCTGGGTCGCGTTGTGCGTGGCGAAGCAGTACCACGGCTTGCCCCTTTTGCAGGCCCGGCAGACGCCGCAGACGGCCCGCCAGTTCAGCACCACGAAATCGCCGGGCGCGACGTCGGTGACCCCGGCGCCGACCGACTCGACCACACCGGCCGCCTCGTGGCCGAGCAGGAACGGGAAGTCGTCGTTGATGCCGCCCTCGCGATAGTGCAGGTCGGTGTGGCACACCCCGCACGCCTGGATCGCGACCACGGCCTCACCCGGCCCGGGATCGGGCACCACGATGGTCGTGAGCTCGACGGGGGCACCCTTGCTGCGGGCGATGACGCCCTGAACTCGCTGACTCATCAGCTCAGCCTAGAGGTTGATCCAGCAGTGTTTCGGCGAGCTTGTTGAGCTGGCGGACCTGGGCCGGGGAGAGCCGGTCGAAGACCAACTGCTGCACCGCCTCGACGTGGCCCGGCGCCGATTCCTTGATCTTGGTGAAGCCGTCCTCGGTCAGCACGGCGATCTGCACCCGGCCGTCCTGCGGGTCGCGCTCGCGGTGGACCCAGCCCTGGCCCTCGAGGCGGGCGACGACGTGCGAGAGACGGGACAGCGACGCGCTCACGGCCTTGGCCAGCTTGCTCATCGCCAGCCGCCGGTCGGGCTGCTCGCTCAGGCTCACGAGCACGATGTAGCCCATGTGCGTCAGACCCGCGTCGCGCTGGAGCTGCGCCTCGAGCGCGGCGGGCACCCTGATCAGCACCTCGATGAAGCGCCGCCAGGTCTGCTGCTGCTCGTCGGTCAACCAGCGGGGCTGCTCTTCCATGGAGGAAGGTTAGTAGCGCGGCCGCCCCAGGTCACGATCCGGGCCAAGGTTGCCCCGGACGGGTGCCGAAGCGATCGACGACCGACGTTGTCCCTAGTACGCTGCGCTGGAACTTCCACCGGGGCACACCAGAACGGCACGACGCCGGCGCCGGTTCGGCTGGGGGGCCACGTCCGGCGCCGGCGTCGTGCTACCTCGTTGGTCCTGCCGAGTGGTTCAGGCGGGCGGCTCGTCCTTGCCCGCTTCCTCGAGCCGGTCGGCTTCCTCCTTCGTCTTGTGCACGGCGCCGTCGGCGTGCTCCGGCGGGCCGTAGACGGTGTAGAGGACCAGCGGGTTCGGCCCGGTGTTGAGGAAGTTGTGCTTGCGGCCGGCCGGGACGACGACCAGATCGCCCTGAGCGACGTTGCGCTCCTGTCCCGACACGATGGCCTTGCCCGTGCCGCTGACGAAGGTGAGGATCTGATCCACCTCGTGGACCTCCTCGCCGATCTCGCCGTCCGGCGGAATCGTCATGATCACGAGCTGGGTGTGCTTCCCGGTCCAGAGCACGCGGCGGAAGTCGGGGCTCTGCTCGGCGACGGTGGCGATCGTGTAGTGCTCCATGCCCGGCCCTATACCCCGCTCAGGGCGTACGCAACCGGCCTTCGACGACCGGCGCCGGGCGCCCGATCAGATAGCCCTGCACGTAGTCGACGCCCAGCTCACGCAACAGCCGCAGGGTCGGCTCGTCCTGCACGAACTCGGCCACGGTGTGGATACCGTACGCCTGGCACACCTGCACCAGCGCCCGCACCAGCACCTGGTCCTGCGGGTTGTCGACCAGATCGACCACGTACTCGCCATCGATCTTGACCAGGTCGATCGGGAAGATCCGCAGGTAGCGGAAGGACGCGTAGCCGGAGCCGAAGTCGTCCAGGGCCAGCTCGCAGCCGAGCTCGCGGACCCGGTCGGCGAACCGGCGGGCCTCGCTCAGGTTGCCGATCAGGGCGGTCTCGGTGATCTCGAAGGTGAGCTGCTCGGGCTTCACCTCGTAGCGCTCGATGAGCCGGGTGACCTCATCGGTGAGCCGGGGGTCGCCGACCGAGCGGCCCGAGAGGTTGATCTGCAGACAGGTGCCGGGCTGGTCGGCCGCGAGCTGCATGGCCCGCTCGACCACCCACAGGTCGATGTCGAAGACCGCGTCGAGGCGCTCGGCGATGTCGAGCACCTGGATCGGCGACTGCGGTCCGTCCGCCTCGTCGAGCACCCGCAGCAGCAGCTCGTGCCGGGTGACCTCGTTGCTCTGCAGCTCGAGGATCGGCTGGGCGTAGAGGGTGAAGCGGTCGGTGTCGAGGGCGTCGGCGACCCGGCTGCGGTACGAGCCCTGCCGGTCGCGGGCCGGCACCGGGTGCGGGATCAGGGTCAGCGCCACGACGCCCTCGCGCGACTGCCGCCAGGCGTGCTCGGCGTCGATCAGCAGCTCATGGCTGCCGGCGTCGCCGTCGGGCGTGAACCGCACGAGCCCGCCCCACGCCTGCGCCCGCAGCCAGGTGTCGGGCAGCACGAACGTCTGCGCCCGCAGCGCCTCGACCAGCAGTTCGGACTCGCGCCGGGCCATCGGCCAGCTGGTGCCGGGCAGCAGCACGCCGATCTCGTTGGACCCGACCCGGCCCAGCATCGCGCCCTGCTGCATCACGCCCTCGACCACGCGCGCCGCCCGGTGCAACAGGTCGGCGTTGCGCTCGGGGCGGACCGTGTCGTCGTCCACCCCGGACTGCGCGGGCTGAACCCGGATGACCAGCACGGCGCCGCCGCCGCGGCGCAGCGCGCGGTCGATCTCGTCGGCGAAGCGCGCCCGGGTGAGCAGGCCGGTCGCCGGGTCGGGCTCGACCAGCGAGGCCTGCACGGTCTCGCCGCGCCGGGCCAGCCGGTCGGTCTCGCGGCGCGCGCGTTCCCGGACCGAGACATCGGTCACCGTGCCGCGGATTCCCCGGACGGTGCCGTCGGGGCTCTTCACCGGGTCGATCCGGCAGTCCACGTCGAACCAGCCGCCGTCGGTGCGCATCAGCCGGATCGTCGTGCGCGCCTGGGCCCGGGTGGTCCACGCGCGGGTGATGGCCGAGAGCGCCTCGGCGTGGTCGTCGCGGTGCACGTAGCGGACGAGAACCTTGCGGCTGATCTCGTCCCGGCCGGGCGGGTCGCCCAGCAGGGCGCGCAGCGCGGCCGACCAGACGATGCGGTCACCGGTGGCCGAGTAGGAGAACCAGGCGGCTCGATCCTCGGCCGGCTGACGCGGCACCGGCACGCGCTGCCATTCCTCAGGTGCCGCCATGCGGCCGTCGCCTCCCCCAGAGTGTCCCCACGCCCCTGAACTATTACGACCGGTCACGGGGTCGAGATAACAGGGGACGGCCGCCCCAATGTTTTGCCGACCTCCCCAACAAAACCCCGAGCAGCACCTTCTCGCCCGATCAGAGTAGGGAATTGCCTGATCGGTTGACCACTGCGCTGCGTAGTTCCGCCCCGAAAAGGCGCGCTTTTCCATGACGGACAGTCACTACCAGTGCCGATCGCGGAACCATGTGCGATTGCTACCCGCCCGGACCCCTGCTCATGCACGCAACGCACTCGCCAGGATGCGCCGAGTGACTTGATCCGATTAGGGATGGATATGGTGGCGATTGGACATACGCCGAGCGAGGACGAGGCATGGGCATCATTCGGGACATGCAGCGGGTGCACGCCACACAGGCGTTCGCCGACCAGCGGGCCAACACCGCGGCCGCGCAGCAGCGCGATCTGATCCGGCGAAACGCCGATCACGCGATCGCGGCCGCGCAACAGGCCGCGGGCGACGTCGACCGTAAACGGGAGCACCAACGGCTGTACGTCGAGGCCAAGACGGCCGACACCGCCGCCGCCAACGCCGAGATCCGGGCCCGGCTCAGCGATCTCGACGGTCTGCTGCTCTCGACGCTCGACGTCGACGACCACATCGACCTGCAACTGTTCAAGAAGCCGGTGGAGGTGCCGCCGTTCGACCCGGGACCGCTGGGCCGCCCGGCGCCCGAGCCCCGGTGGGACAGCTACGTGCCGCCGCAGCCGCGCGGCGTCGGCAAGATCCTGGGTGGCGACCGGCTGCGGCAGCAACAGGCCGCGAGCGCTCAGCGCGCCTTCGACGAGGCGCGGGCCCGGTGGGTCGAGGCCGAGCAGCGGCGCAAGCGCCAGTTGGTGGTGCGCCAGCGGGCGTACGACGAGAGCCTGCGCAAGTACGAGGCCAGGATCACCGCGTACAACGCCGAGGTCGACCGTTTCGCCGCCGCGGTGGCCGGCGCCGACCCGGCCTCGGTGGTCGAGTACTTCGCGATGGTGCTCGGCAACTCCGTCTACCCCGACGACTTCCCGCAGCACTTCCGCCTGGCCTACCTGCCCAAGCAGCGCCACCTGCTGATCGAGTACCACCTGCCCCCGGTCGAGGTGGTGCCCCAGATCAAGGAGTACCGGTACGACCGCTTCCGCGACGACGTGACGGCGATCCCGCGCGACGAGTCCGACGTGCGGCGGCGCTACGTCGAGGTGATCGCCCGGGTGACCCTGCGGACCATCCACGAGGTCGTCGAGGCCGACCGCGGCGGCCTGGTCCGGCAGGTGTCGTTCAACGGGATCGTCGACACCATCGACCGGCGCACCGGCCGGTTCGTGCGCCCCACCCTGGTCTCGGTGCAGACCACCCGCGAGACCTTCGCCGCCATCAAGCTGCGCCGGGTCGACCCGGTGGCCTGCGTGAAACACCTCGAGGGCGCGCTCTCGGCCGCCCCCGACGAGCTCGCCGCGGTCACCAGCAAGATCGACTTCGATGAGGACGCCGACCGCGACTTCACCGAGGAGTTCAACGTCCTCGCCGAGATCGACGAGCGCCCCAACCTGGTGACCCTGAGCGAAGCGGCCTGGGAACAGCAACTGGCCGACCTCTTCGGCGTGATGGGGCTCGAGATGGGCGCGGCCACCCGCACCGACCTGGGCACCCGCTGGCTGGCCACCGACCCGCGCCCGGTGTTCGGCGGCCAGGTGGTGATCTTCGCGGTGCGCGGCCCGGCGACGGGCTCGGCCGCGGTGCACGCGCTGGCCGGCGCGGTCACGGCGGCCGGCGCGACCAAGGGCATCCTGGTCTCGCTGGGCGGCATCGACCCCGAGGCGTACGACGCCGTGGCCGGCCGCCCGCTCGAGCTGATCGACGGCCCGGCCCTGGTCACGCTGCTCTCGAACTACTGCCGGGTGAAGGCCCGGATCGAGCGGACGGCGTAGACGTCCCCCGCGTACGCCGCGTGGGGCAGGTCCGACAAGTGACGGAGAGCCTCGGCCTTCGGGAGCCAGCGCCCGAAGGCCGACACCATCGCGCGCACCTGCGGAGGGTCTAGAACAGCGCGCGGACCAGGTCGGCGAGGACTTCGCGGTCGCCCGGGCCGGCCGGCTGGTACTCGCAGATGCCCAGGCCGGCCAGCGGGAACCGGTCGGTGAGGGCCCGGACAGCGTCGGCCAGGCGCTCGGGGCGCACGCCGTCGGGCTCGGGGAAGCCCAGCGAGCTGAAGAACGCCGGGTCGAGCACGTCGAGGTCGATGTGGATGTAGACGGCCCGCGCCCCGGCCGCCGCCACCACCGAGGGCAGCGACTCGAGGTCGGCGATCTCGATGTCGTGGTCCGAGATGAACTCCTTCTCGGCGGCGTCCAGGGCCCGCACGCCGGCCAGCACCACCTGAGCCGGACGCAGCGTCCGGCGGGGCGCCAGCTCCGGCGGGCCCTCGCCGAGCAGCGTGCGCAGCACCATGCCGTGGAAGGCGCCCGACGGGGACGACTCGGGGGTGTTGAGGTCGCCGTGCGCGTCGAACCAGACCACGACCAGCCCGTCGCCGTGCCGCTCGAGCGCCGCCTCGATCGGGGCCAGCTCGACGCCGCAGTCACCGCCGACAGTCACCATCGGCGGGTCGGTCACGGCGGCGCGCACGGCGGCGAGGTTGGCGGCCAGCGAGTCGGTCACCGGCACCCGCACCCGCTGGTCGGCCGGGATCAACGAGGCCAGCACGGCCGCGCCCTCGGCCAGGCGCCGGGCGTCGGGCGAGCCCGAACCCTGCCACTGGCCCACCTCGAGCACCGTGCGGCGGGGCGGCGGGGTGATCCCGAGCTCGGTGATGCGCTGCCAGACCGGGCTCATCGCGGCTTCCGGCTCGCGGGCGTAGATGCTGCCCCGGATGCGGACGAAGACGCAGTTGCCGACCCGTTCCAGCACCGCCTGGCGGCGCATGTCGCTCTCCCACTGCTCCGGGCCGTGATACGCGTCGCCGTCGCACTCGATGGCGAGCCGGCGGCCGTCCGGCGCGTTCAGCACGAAGTCGATCCGGTAGGCGCCGATGCGGAACTGCGGGATCGGGCGGAATCCGCGGGCCAGCAGCCGCTTGAGCACGTCCCGCTCGAAATCGCTCTCGCAGCGGCCGGCCAGGTCGGCCACTTCCTCGGCGGGCGCGAGATTCAGCGCGTACGTGAGAAGAAGGCCCCGCGCGTCGTCGGCCGGCAGCGAGCCCGGCCGCACCGAATGGAAGATCCACAGCTGGTCACGGGCCCGCGAGGCGGCGACGTTGATCCGGCGGTGGTACTCGCGCCGGGTGAACGCGGCCACCCGCGGGTCGTTGTCCGAGACCACCATGGACACCAGCACGATGTCGCGCTCGTCCCCCTGGAAGGTGTACGCGTCGCCGACCCGCAGCCGGCGAGCCTGGATCTCGTCCTCGCCGATCTCCTCCCGCAGGCGGTGCAGCAGGTAGCCGGCCTGGCCGCTCGTGCTCAGCATCGAGATCACGCCGAGCGTCCGGCCGTCGTAGCGCGGGTCGCGCACGATCGAGACGACCTGCTCGACCAGCGCCTCGGCCTCGGCCACGTTGACGTCCCCGAAGCCGCTGAGCTGCTGCCGCACCCCGGCCGGCAGGAACACCGTGCGGATCGGCGCGAACGCCGGCCGGTCCGCACGGAGCGGCATGATCTTGCCGTCGTAGTAGTGCCGGGACGAGAACTCGATGATCTGCGGCACACAGCGGAAGTGCTCGGTGAGCAGGATCCGCTCGGGCGACCGGCGCACCGCGTGGTCGTAGAGCGACGACTCGGGGTCGAAGTGCTCGGCCGACGGCACGTCGTCCAGGTGGCTGTGGATCAACCCGGTGACCGGACCGACGAAGCCCAGCTGGGGGCCGATCTGCTGGTCGTCGCCGACCACGACGGCCCGTTCGGCCAGCGACAGCACGGGCAGCGCGAACAGGTCGGCCTGCGACGCCTCGTCCACGATCACCACGTCGAAGCGGGCGCCCCCGGCGAACTGCTCGATGGCCCGGTCGACCGACATGACCCAGACCGGCACGGCCTCGACGGCCGATTCCATGGCGCGCTGCGCGTGGGCCTGCCAGGCGGCCGCCGTACGCCCGGTGCCTTTGCCGATCTTGCGGAGCGCGGTGGTCCAGTCGGCCAGCGCGGCTCGCCGCCGGTCGTCCAGGCTGCGCGACACCTCGAGCCAGGCCGACGCCACCACGAGATCGGCGGTGAGCCGGCGGATCTTCTCGCGGGCCGCCTCGACCCGCTTGGCCAGCACCGCGGGGTCCACACGGCCGATCACGTCGTCGAACCAGGTCTGCGCACGCCGCCACTGCCAGGCCGCCAGGCAGGCCTGGCCGCTGACCGGCGGGACGCGGCCCTCGTCGATCTGGGCGGCCCATTCCGGCGCCGCCGCCGCGAGCCGGCCCTTCAGCGCGGTGAAGCGCTCGGCCCCGGGACGCAGGCCCGCCAGACGTCTGACCTCGGCCACCTCGGAGTCCCAGCCCGTCAGCGTCGCCCACGCCTTCGCGAGGTCGGGCCAGGGCTCGAGCCGCTCGGCCATCGACTTCCGCTGTGCCTGAACGTTGTCCAGTCGGTAGACGACGGGTGCGGCGTCGAGCAGTTCGGCCACCAGCGCCAGGCGCGTGGGGTCCAGATCGAGGTCGTGCTGGGGTACGAGGTGGGAGAGCCGCTCGGCCAGGGCGGGCCAGTGCCGGACGTCCCAGTCGAGCGACTGCCCGGCCTCGGCGAGCAGCGCACCGGCCCAGATCTCGGGGTCACCCCAGCCGCCCGCTGGCGAGGCGATGCCGAGCCGCTGCCGCCATTCCGACCAGTGCCCGCCGAGCCGCTGGCGGGCCTGACCGCGGCGTACCCAGGCCGCCGCGACGTCGACGTCCTCGGCGCTGCGCAACGGCTCGCCGTCCACCCGCACGTCGTCGGCCAGCCGGAACAGCGCCGCCTGGAGGAGCCGGCTCAGACCACGGCCGCCCGCGAACCGCTGGCGGATCTCGGCCAGCTGAGCCAGGAGGCGCTTGGGTTCCGAGGCGTACGACTCGGGGACGCTCACCTGGTGGCCGGCGAGGATCCTGGTCAGTGCGGCCAGCTCGGCCAGCAGCGCCTCGGTGGCGGCCACGTGGTCGGTCCAGACCGCGCGCCAGTGCGGGTCGGTCAGCAGCCGGCCCAGGCGGTCGGTCCACGCGCCCTCGCGGCGGCGCAGCCAGGCCAGCGCGTCGTGCAGGTCGTCACGGACGGCGGCGACGTTCACCTGGCGGACGTTCTCGATCGCGAGACCCCACGCGGCGAGCTCGGCCACCTGCGCCGCCATCGCGTCGCTGTCCGCCCGCTGCGCCTGCTCGCCGGCCGCGGAGGGAAGATCGTCCGTGTCCGGCAGCGGCTGGAGGGCGGCCAGCCGATCGGACCGGCTCAGGCCATGAGCCAGCTCGAGCAGGGTGCCGAACTCGGCGCCGTCGAGCGGCGGCGGCCCGTCGACCGGGTCGGGAATGCCGGCGTTGCGGGCGGCGCGCTCGCGCAGCCACGCGCCCACCTCGACCGGGGTCATCGGAGCGCCGTCGATCACGTAGGTGACCGCCTCGTTCTCGGCGATCGCCCGCAGGCCGCCGAGAGCCGTGGCCAGCTCCCGCTCGGCGTCCTCGAGCAGCCCGGTGAGCCGCTCGACCCGCCGCGCCTCCGCTGCCTTGTCGAGAGTGGCGGCCCGGTCGGAGAGTTCCCGGGCGGCCAGCTGCAACTGGACCAGCTGGTCGGTGGTGCGGCCGAGCACGGCCAGGCACAGCGAGCGGATCTCTTCGGGCAGGCCGTCGCGGAGCACCCGCAACGGGTCCTCCTTCTGCGCGACGACCAGCACCCGCTTGCCGTTCGCCATGAGATGGCAGATCAGGTTGCGGATCGTATGGGTCTTGCCGGTGCCGGGCGGCCCCTGCACGGCGACGTTGCGGTGCAGAGCCAGGCGGCGGGCGATCGATTCCTGCGCCTCGTTCGTGGGCAGCGGCATGAGCAGGCGCTCGCCGACGCGCTGCCAGCGGTCCTCGTCGTCGCCGGGCATCCGCAGCCGGCTGGGCTCGTGCGCGACGATCGCGGCCAGCGACCCGACCGCGGTGGTGTCACCGGTGAGCAGGCGGTCGCGCAGGTTCTCGAGGAAGCCGCGCAGCAGGCGTTGTTTGGGCCGCACGAAGAGGACGCCGGAATCCCGTACGTGTGGGCTGCTCGTCTCCTCGTCGGTGATCAGCCGGTCGAGGCCGAGCCGGCCCAGCGCCCGCTCGAACAGCTCCCGGCGCTCCAGGTCGTTCCACAGGTCGACCTCGAGGGTGCCGGCCGGCCCGGCCAGCGCGACGAGCTGGCTCAGATAGCGGTCGTCGAGCCCCGCGAGGGCGTCGGTCTGCAGGCGCGACGGGCCGGCCGGCGAGACGGTGATCAGGGAGCGGTCGGGCTCGTACTCGATCAGCACCGGGGTCGCGACCAACGGGTAGTGCACACGCTCGCCGTTGACCGTGGTCTGCAGCAGGCCGTGGCCCCAGACCAGCTCGGTGGTGGCGGCGGTCATGTCGAGCTGGTGCATCAGGTCGAACAGCCGGCGGTGCAGCTCCCGGGTCTTCTCGGCTTCGCCGGTGGCGTACGCCCAGGGCCGCCAGACCTCGTCCCGCCAGACCGCGAACTCGTCGTCCTCGGTGGCCGCGGCCGGCTCGGCCGCCGCCGAGACCTCCCCGCGCAGCCGGCGGCGCAGCTCGGCCGGCACACTGACCGGCCCCGGCAGCGCCGGCATCCCCACCCGCAACCAGGACGTCGCCTCGTCGCCGGGGCCCGTGGTGCAGGCCGGATGATCCGGCAGAGCGTCCAGCCGGAGGGTGTCGGCGGGCAGCGTCCGGGCGGGCCGTTCCATCTGGGAGCGCACGGCGAGCAGATAGTCGGCGACCGCGACGGCCCGGTCGCGGATCGTCGTGGGCGACTCCAGCTGCTCGGCCATCCTCCGAAGTCTAGAACGCCCGGTCCCGTCGGCCGCCGCGGTCTTGCTCCGGTCGCCCAGCATGGGAGGCGCCGGCCGCAACGGGACAGCTATGGTGACGCGGCTGATCTTCAAACAGGGAGCGGGAAACGTGAGCGACAAGGCACCGGACGAGAACCGCCCGGACCCCTCCGGCAACCCCCCGCCCACCCCGGACCAGCCCGGCGACACCCCGCCGCCGTCCGCCCCGGCCCCGCCATCCGCCCCGGCCCCGCCGCCGTCCGGCGACGCCGCTCCTTCCGACCCGACTGCCGCGCAGCCGCCGTCCGACCCGACGGCCCCGCCAACGCAGCCGACACCGCCGACGCCGCCGGCCCCGCCCACGCTGCCTGTCCCGCCGGCGCCGCCTGTCCCCGGCGACCAGCCGCCGACTTCGCACCAGTCGCCGCCACCGCACGGCTACTACCAGGTGCCGCCCGGCCAGGACCCGTGGCAGGCCGCCCAGGACCCGCACCAGCCTCCGCCCGGCTACGACCCTTCCGCCTACGGTTATGGCGCCCCTGGATACGGCCAGCCCGACAACAGCGCTTCCTACGGCCAGCCCGACAACAGCGCTTCTTACGGCCCGCCTGGCTACGGCCCGCCCGGCTACGGCGCTCCTGGCTACGGCCCGGCCGGATACGGCCCGCCCGGGTACGGCCCGCCCGGCTACGGCTACGGCCCGCCGAATTACGGCCCGGCCGGATACGGCGCACCCGGCTACCAGCTTCCGTCCGGCTACTACGCCGGCCCCGCCGACCCGCTGGTCAGCGCCGACTTCGGCGGCTGGTGGCAGCGCAGCTTCACCCTGCTCGCAGCCGTCTGGCGCCCGATGGCGCAGGTCCAGCTGCTCTGGGCGATCCCCCTGATCGTCGTCGGCGTCCTCACCGCCCTCTACGCCCCCGACCGCGCGGTCACCTTCGACTCGACCACGCCACCCAACTTCAGCGACATCTTCGAACCGCTGTTCGTGGTGCTGCCGTTCACACTGGCCGCCGTGCTGCTGACCCTGGTCGCCCAGTTGGCCACCCTCGATGTGCTGGTGCAGCGGGCCACCGGCCGGCCCGTATCGGTCAGCCGGGCGCTGCTCACCGGACTGCGCCGTTTCCCCGCCATGCTCGGCTGGCAGATCCTGGCCGGCCTGGTGATCCTGGTGGGTGTGCTGCTCTGCGTCCTGCCCGGCATCTACGTGCTGATCGTCTTCCTGATCCTGCCCGTGATCGTCCTGGTCGAACGGGGCCAGGGCATCAGCCGCGCCTTCCAGCTGGTCCACGCCAACTTCGGCGCGGCGGTCGCCCGGCTGGCCACCATGGTCGGCCTGCACATCGCGTTCGTGCTCGTCGAAGGCGTCTTCAGCGCCATCGTCAACCCCACCACCGGCTCCGGCCCCGGCTTCACCGTCGCCACGGCCATCCTCTCGGCCGGTTTCTCGGTAGCCACCGGCGTGGTGATGAGCCCCCTGCTCCTGACCGCCTACGCCGACATGCGCGCCCGCCACGAGCCCTTCTCGACGGCCTACCTGATCCCCCACCCGGGCAGCAGCTGACCTGGCTGCGCCTCAGAGTTCCTCGGGGTCGCGGCCGGCCGCTGAGCGGCCGCCGTCGATCGGGATGACCGCGCCGTTGATGAAGGACGCCCGGTCCGACAACAGGAAGGCCGCCGCCTCGGCGACCTCGGCCGGGCGGCCCATGCGGCCCAGGGGCTGGAGCAGCCGGATCTCGTCCTCGAACGTCTGCTGGGCCGCGGGCTCCAGGGCCGCCAGATGGGCGTCCGAGCGGTCGGTGGCGATCGAGCCGAGAGCAAGCGCATTCACCCGTACGCCCTGCGGGCCGTGATCGACGGCGAGCGCCCGCGTCAGTCCCTCGATCGCGGCCTTGGCCGTCGCGTAGGCGAAGGCGCCGCGTACGGGTCGTTGGGCCTGGTGTGAAGAGACGTTGACGATCGAACCGCCTGCGCCGGCGGCGAGGAATGCCCGGATGGCGGCGGTGCACCCGGTGATGACGGGGTCGACGTTGCCCGCGATGAGCGCGCTCGCCTCGCGGGCCGGCATGTCGGGCAACCAGCCGGACGGGAACGTGGCGGCGTTGTTGACCCAGCCGCCCAGCGGACCGGCCGCCTCGACCGCCCGATCGGCCACCCGCTCGTCGGAGGCGTCGCCGATCACGGGCACGAGCCGGCTCCGCGCCACATGGTCGCCGGCCCAGTCGAGCGTGGCCTCGTCGAACTCCACGACGACGACCCGGCCGGCCGGTTCGGCCAGCAACCGCTCGACGATCGCGCGCCCGACCCCGCGACCGCCGCCGGTGACGACGGTGTTCACCGGCCGAGGGCGTGCCAGATCTCGGTGACGGTCGCGAACTCCCGGTCGGCGGGCAGGCTGTCGATGTCGGCAAGCACGTCGTCGGGGGCCAGCAGCGTCTCGGCGCTGTGCCGGAGCTTCGTCCGGTCGCCGGGCAGCGCCGAGAGGCCGATGTAGCGGCCGAAACGGCTGAGGTCGGGGGTCTCGTCGTCCTCCAGGACGCCGCTGACCTCGGGCTGGTCGTCGCCCGACGGTTCGGCTTCGCGGCTCTCCTCGACGCGGCCGCCGGTCACGCCCTGCGTGATGCCGCGCACCTCGTGGGCCATCTCGTCGTCGACGCGGGCTGAATGCTTGTTGCTTCCTCTGTCCATGACACGCGATTGCCCGTGCGTTCCGGCGCAAAACGTGACACGCACTTCCCCGTACGCGGGAAAGTGCGTGTCAGACGTCCGGTGTGGTCAGGGGAACTGCATGCGGCGCGGGCGCGGGATCACGGGCGGGGGCAGGGGCAGATCGTCGAGGTGGCTCCAGTTGAGCGAGCCGTTGTCGGTGGACTTGATCTCACCGAGGCAGGCCCGCAGCAATCCCAGGGTGGGCGTTCCGGCGAAGCCGGCGATGATCACCTCGGGCTTCGGGTCGATCTGGGCGATCGCGGCACAGATCTTGGCGACCTCCCGCTCGTCGACCGAGTCGAGCGGCAGCGGGGACTCGGCCTGCGACCGGCGCCAGGGCGGGCCGAACCGGCGCAGCAGTTCGCGGGCGAGGCGGCCGAAGGACCGCCCCACAGGTGCGTCGAGCATCGAGTCGCGAGCCGACTGCCCGTAGCACCACGGCACCACCACGTGGCCGTCGATCACGACCAGCTGGTAGACCGACTTCGACACAGAAATGATCTCGGCGCCGGGGAGCGTGCCCAGGAAGAGCACCAGTTCCTCGTAGGGAAGCGGCCATCGCGGATTCGCGATCACGCGTTCCATGGTCTGCGTCATCGCGGGGTGAGCATGGATCTCGCGCTCGATCGCTGTGCTCAGGGCCTCGGGCACCCGGGTCCACAGCTCCGCGGCAACCTTGTCGCCGAACTGTTCGACCACCCACTCGCTCGGACCGACCAGAACGTCTGGGCGCATTCCATACCACCACCGTCCGTGTCGCTGGCGTTACTGCTGGCTAGAAGAGTTCCACTTCCGGTGATCGACTGGAAGAGTGCACTTTCCTAGATCCCAAAAACGCCCGTGAATGAAATCCAGCGAAACGATCAAAACGTTGCCACGACGATGGAGCAGCTGCCCGGGACCATGCGAAACATGCAACTTGCACGGCGAACCGCACGTGCAAGTTGCATGCCGGCTTCGCTATTAACCCCGTGCAGCCAGTTAATCACCCGGATATTTCGGGGTGGTGACCACGACGCAAACATCCACTCACAGTGACGATCCACAGTGCCCTCACCTGCACCAAGACAACCACGGCGAACCCGCGAACCACAGGTGATCCGCCTCACGACGGCTCCGACGCCGGTCCCACCGGACCTTCAGCGCCGTCCGGGGCGACCGGGCGACCGCACCGCTAGGTAAACGCCGACCGGAACGCTGTCGGATTTCCGTCAGTGCCACGATGGCACGGGGGATACGCGGCTTAGACCCTTTTCGCCCCTTGACCCATCGACTTCCGCGCCGCTGCGGGCACGTCCACTCCCGACTGTCGGTGATCGCATAACGCAGCGGAGCGAATGGGAACGCTCCCAAACGCCGCCGCCATGAATGCGAGGGGTAGCCATTCGGCGACTCAATGCAACGGGTCGGTGACTCGTCGGCAAAGCCCTTGTGCGCGCAATCAAGTAATCGCCGGCGTGAACGAGCCGCCGGACCGGCTGAGAACATTCACTCCACCCGTCGGCGGAGCACGGGATCGGCGTCCGCGATGCGATCAAGAAGCCGGCCGCCGATAATCGCCCGACCATTCCCGCGGGGTACGACGCGCTGACGGTCACCCGGTCCGGCCGGAACTGTCGGGGCCTCGCGCTACGGTGCCCCGGTGAACTCGGAACACCTGCTCAGCCCGGCCGCCGAAGCGGGCCTCGTGGTCGACGCCGTGCTGAACGATCTGCGCGAGGGCGACCATCGCGGCGTGGTGGTCGACTCACCGCCCGGCGCCGGCAAGTCGACGCTGGTCGTGCGGGCCGCCGGCGAGCTGGCGGCGGCGGGCGAGCCGCTGATGATCGTGGCGCAGACCAACGAGCAGGTCGACGACCTCATCGCCCGGCTCGGCGCGCGGTCGCCCGAGGTCGCCGTGGGCCGGTTGTCCGCGGTCGACTACGAGGCGAGCGACCGGGTTCGCGACCATCCCCGCTGCCGCGTCGGCCCCAAGGTGGCCGACCTCGGGTCGCCCGCCGTCACCATCGGCACCGCCGCCAAGTGGGCGACAGTCACCGAGGGCTCGTGGCCGTGGGCGATCGTCGACGAGGCCTACCAGATGCGCTCCGACGCGCTGCTCCGTGTGGCGCCCCGGTTCGTCCGCGCGCTCTTCGTGGGCGATCCCGGCCAGCTCGACCCGTTCTCGACGGTCGAGGTCGAGCGCTGGACGGGCCTGTCGTGGGACCCGATGCAGAGCGCCGTCGCCGTCCTGCTGCGACACAACCCCGACCTGCCCGTCCACCGCCTGCCCGTCTCGTGGCGGCTGCCCCACACGGCCGCCCCGATGGTGGCCGAGGCCTTCTATCCCTTCACGGGCTTCCGCTCCGGCACCGGCCCCGGCGATCGCAACCTGCGATTCGGCCGCCCGCCGGCCGACCCGCTCGACGAGGTGCTCGACACGGCCGCCGCGTCCGGCTGGGGCCTGCACGAGCTGCCCGGTCGCTTCACCGTCCGCACCGACGCCGAAGCCGCCTCCGCCTGTGCCCAGTTCGCCGTCCGCGCGCTGGCCCGCGAGGCGGTGAGCTCCTCCGAGTCGGGTGGCGGCGCGCTCACCGCCGACCGCATCGCCATCGGCGCCGCCCACCGCGATCAGGCCGCGGTCATCCGGTCCTTCCTCCCGCCCGAGGCCAAGGGCGTCACCGTCGACACGGCCAACCGGCTCCAGGGCCGCGAGTACGACCTGACGATCGTGCTGCACCCGCTGTCGGGCCGGCAGGACGCGACCGCCTTCCATCTCGAGTCGGGCCGCCTGTGCGTGCTGACCTCCCGCCACCGGCACGCGTGCGTCGTGGTGGCCCGCGAGGGCATCGCCGAGCTGCTCGACGCCCACCCGTCGACCGAGCCGGTGCACCTCAACGTGCCCGTGAAGTTCCCCGACGGCTGGGAGGCGAATCAGGCCGTCCTGTCTCATCTGCACAAGGGAGTGTCGCTCAGACGACACAAACCGCTACGTTGAGTGAATGGCGGTCTTCGCGACGACGGGCTCCGAACAGGACGGCGTTTATCGGCCGATCCTGCGCCCGCGCCGGGGCGAATTGGCGGCGCTCACCCATCTGACGGCCGGCGAGGCCGCCCGGGTCCGGCCGATCCTCGAGGTCGACCCGGGCACCGAGATCCTGTCGCTGATCCGTGAGCTGCCACCGCGCACGGCAACGCTCGCCGTCGACTTCTCCGAGATCGTCGAGTCGCCCGACCCGCTCGTGGCCCCGTCGCTCGACCTCGCCGAGCAGCTGGGCGACCTGGGCATCACCATGCTGCCCGTGCTCCGCGCGACCGAGAGCCGGCGCCGCCTGGCCGCCCACGGCCTCGCCGCCCGCATGCACGGGCGCCACGCCGTGCTGCGGTTCCAGCCCCATGCCGACGCGGCCAACCCGGCTCAGGCCGACGTGCTCGTCGAGCGGATGCTGCGCGGCGCGGGCCTGGCCGCGGACGAGGCTGACCTGCTGATCGACCTGGCCGAGACGGCCTGCGGGGCGCACGCCGCCCGGTTCGAGGGACAGCTGCACCGGATCCTGCGGTGGGCGGGCGGCCGCCCCTGGCGCTCGATCAGCGTGGCCTCGGGCGCGATGCCGGCCAACCTCGACGAGCTGCCCACCGATCGGCCGGTCACGATCGACCGGCACGACGCCCGGGTCTGGAGCGGGATCGGCCGGCCGGGGATCGGGTACGCCGATTACGGCGTGACGTCCCCGGTGCGGCGCCGCGGCGTCCAGCGCCATCGTCAGCTGCCGACGCTGCGCTACACGGCCGAGCACAACTGGTGGATCTACCGCTGGTCGCGGCGGGGCGGACGCGGCGACGACCGCTGCCACGACCTGTGCCGCACGCTGGTCGCCTCGCCGCACTGGCCGGCCGCGGGCGCCCGCTTCTCGTGGGGTGACGCCGAGATCGCCCGCCGGGCCCGGATGGCGCCGGGCGCCGGCAGCCCGGCCGGCTGGATGTCGTGGAGCACCTCGCACCACATCGCGCACGTGCTGCGGGCTCTCCGGCCGGACGACCCCGGCATCGACTGAAACTGTCGTACGCTTGTTCTAATGTCGCTGACAGCCGCGTTGGCCTACGCCCGGCACGGGATTCCGGTCCTGCCGGTGCATGCGCCTGACCCGCGCGGCGGCTGTTCCTGCGACAAAGGAGTCTCGTGCGAGCGTCCCGCCAAACACCCCCACCTGCGGCACGGCCTCACCGAGGCGAGCACCGACCCGCGCCTGATCGAGCTGTGGTGGGCGCGCTGGCCGGCGGCCAACATCGGCCTGCGTACGGGCGTCGCCATGGATGTCGCCGACGTCGACTCGGCCGAGGGCTGGCACGGTCTCTGCCACCTGCTCGGCGGCGAGCTGCCGGCCGGGCCCCGCGTCCGCACGGGCGGTGGCGGGTGGCATTTCTGGTTCCGTCCCCTGGGCTACGGCAACCGTGTGCGCCTGCTGCCCGGCCTCGACTGGCGGGGCAACGGGGGCTATGTGGTGGCTCCGCCGTCGCGCCACGCCTCCGGGGCCGACTACCGCTGGGTGCTCCGCCCCGGCCGGGCGCTCCCCGAGGGGCCCGCGGCCCTGCGCGCCCTGATCGCGGGCCCTCCCCCGCCGCCGAGCCACCGCCCGGTCGCCCACCCGTCGCGGTACGCGCGGGCGGCCCTGGCCGCCGAGGCCGACCGGGTGGCCCGGGCGCCGGTGGGCACCCGCAACGACACTCTCAATCGGGCGGCGTACGCATTGGGCCGCTTCATCGGGGCCGGCCTGCTCGACGAGGCCGAGACGACGCGGGAACTCGAGGATGCGGCACGGTTCGCCGGGCTGGGCCGGGCCGAGATCCGGGGCACTCTGCGCTCGGGCCTGACCGCCGGCCGACGTGCCCCGTTCGATCCGGAACTGAACCGCGACGTGGCGTGAAACCACTCTTGCCCCAAAAAATGGGGTCATGACCCACTGCGACAGCACTCGACCCACCGGCGACGGCCCGTCATGATCGGCCGCACCGAGCAGCGTCCCGCCGCGGCTATCCCCGCCGGGCCCACCCACGCGGACGGAGGGCGGGCATGACCCAGGCGCGCAGGCTGAAGCCCTACGACCTCGAGGTCTCGGTCCGGGCCGGGCGCGACGAGGCGTGGGAATCCGTGACCCAGATCGACGTTCTGCATCAGTGGTTCGGGTGGGACTACGACGGGCTGGCGGCCGAGATCAAGCAGATCTTCGTCGACGAGGCGACCCTGTGGGCGCCCGAGCAGATGGGCTGGGCCGACGGGTCCTATCTCGAGGTCGTGGGCGACGACGACGCCGCCCGGGTGCGGGTGGCCCGCGAGGGCACGGGCCCCGGCGGTCCCGAGGTCTACGACGCGATCGAGGAGGGCTGGCGGTCGTTCCTGATCCAGCTGCGCTTCCTGCTCGACCAGCGGCCGCAGGGCCGGCGGCGCACCCTGTATCTCACCGGCGAGACCACCGGCCGCCAGGCACTGTCGCTGGCGCCCGGCGAGTGGGAGCGGTTCGGTCCGCGCGTGGCCTGGACGGTCGACGCCGACGGCCACCTGGTCGTGGCGGCCGGCCGCATCCCGCTCGACCATCCGTCCGCGACCCGCTTCGAGGTGACGGTCTCGCTGTTCGGCGCCGACGACGCCACCTTCGAGGCCGCCCGCGAGTCGTGGGCCAAGCGCTGGGCCCCCATGGCCGCCGACGCCAACCTGACCACAGCCGACGACCCCGCCCCCACCGGCTGAAGCACGGCCGACAACCTGCCCCTGCCGGCTGAAGCACGGCCGGTAACCGCGGCCGACCGGCGCGACGGCGAACGGGCGCACGGCGCCAGCGGCTGAAGCTCAGCCGGCGAACTGCCCCTGCCAGCTGAAGCACGGCCCGCAACCCGCCCCTGCCGGCTGAAGCACGGCCGTCAACCGCGGCCGACCGGCGCGACGGCGAACGGGCGCACGGCGCCAGCGGCTGAAGCTCAGCCGGCGAACTGCCCCTGC